>CALRLN020000304.1:0-6713 GCA_943368675.1 Chitinophaga pinensis
TCTGCCCGCATCAATACCATATTCAGCTAATGTCCGGATAATTCCTTCTTCCAGAAACCTCATATACTTGTGTATATCTGTAAAAAAGTTTTCTAAATCAAGGATAGGGTATCCTACCAACTGCCCGGGGCCATGATACGTAATATCACCACCGCGGTTGATTTTATAGAATTTAGCTTCTTTGGCCGAGAGGCTCTCTTCATCTAAGAGCAGATTCTCCATTTTTCCACTTTTGCCGAGAGTATATACATGCGGATGCTGACAAAACAACAGATAATTATGTGTAGATAATTGATTTTCCGGTTCAATACTGCGGTTTTTAATTTTAAGGTCGATGATTTCTGAAAAGAGTTTTTCCTGAAAATCCCATCCGTTCTGGTAATCTATTAGTCCTAAATTAATAAACCTTACTTTTTTATTAAGAATATTATTCATCTGTTTTGTAACTTTGTAGTATGAACACGGGTGCAAATGTAACAATCAGACACGGTACAGTTGCTGAATGTGTAGCTGTTTCTCAACAAATTCCGGAATTTTCTGATGGAATTTACGATGAAAAAGTCTACGAGACCCGATTATTTAACACCAAATCTCTGATTTTAGTTGCTCTTGTAGGAGACACCCCCGTGGGTTTCAAAGTGGGGTATCAACGAGACAATGACGGCAGTTTTTATACCTGGCTTGGAGGAGTGCTACCCGATTACCGGCAATTACACATAGCCCGGCAATTGGCTGATGCACAGGAAGCCTGGGCAAGGAATGAGGGTTTTGATACCATTGTGTTAAAAACCCGCAATCGTTTCAAAGCCATGCTAATCTTTGCCCTGAAAAATGGCTTTTGTATAGAGGGCGTGGAACAAAAAGAAGCGATTGAAGATTATAGAATTATGCTTCGTAAGAAATTGATTATTAACAATATATAACATACAATGATATATCCTATTGTAGCCTATGGTGATCCGGTTTTAAGAAAAGAAGCTCGTGATATTGAACCCGGCGAAATTGATGTAAAGAAGCTGGCCGAAGATATGTTCGAGACAATGTATGCAGCCGCAGGCGTAGGTTTGGCAGGTCCGCAGATAGGTTTAGATTTGCGTATTTTTGTAGTAGACGGAACACCCATTAACGAAAGCGCTGAAACGGATGAAGACATTGACCAGTCGTTGATAGACTTTAAAAAAGTATTTATCAATGCCGAGATTCTGAATGAAGAGGGAGAAGAATGGGCCTATGAGGAGGGTTGCCTGAGTATTCCGGGTATCCGTGCCGATGTGTATCGCCCTGAATATGTAACTATCCGCTATTTTGATACTGACTGGGTTGAACATACCGAAACACACGAAAGCATGGCTGCGCGTATTATTCAGCATGAGTATGACCATATTGACGGAATTTTATTCACAGACCATCTGACACCTTTGAAAAAACAGATGCTAAAGAAAAAGCTGGCAAATATTACCAAAGGTGATGTAGATGTTGAATACCGCATGAAATTTCCTAAATAAACTTTCAGATGGCTGAACAAAATTCTTCCTCTTCCGATTTAAATGTTACACTTATACAGACGAATCTTTATTGGGAAGATGCAACGGCTAACATGGCTATGCTGGAAGAGAAGATTTTCGGTATAACAACTCCTACCGATTTAATTATTCTGCCTGAAATGTTTACTACCGGATTTACGATGAATCCGGCCAGATTAGCTGAGCCGATGAATCTTCATGCCACCAGGTGGATGAGGCAGTTAGCCGCTCAGACCGGAGCCGTAATAACAGGCAGTGTGGTTATAAAAGATGGTAGCCATTATTATAACCGTCTTTTATGGGTTGGCCCTGATGGTGCCGTTGATGTATACGATAAGCGTCACCTGTTCAGAATGGGAAAAGAAAACGAAGTATATACCGCAGGTGACAAAAAACTCATTAAAGAACTGAAAGGATGGAAAATATGTCCGCTTATCTGCTACGACTTACGTTTCCCGGTCTGGAGCAGAAACATAAATCTGGCTTATGACCTGCTGGTTTATGTAGCAAACTGGCCCCAAGTCAGAATGTATCCCTGGGACTCGCTGCTGGTTGCCCGTGCCATTGAAAACCAGAGCTATGTAGTGGGCGTAAACCGAACCGGTATTGATGGCAACAATGTGGTTCATGCGGGCCACTCGGCGGTTATTGATTTTGCAGGTAAGGTGCTTTTCCGTGAAATCAATAATGAGGTGGTTCATCAACATGTGCTCTCTAAAACTGCCTTAGACGAATTCCGTCAGAAATTCCCGGCCTATCTGGATGCTGATGTGTTTGAGATAAAATAATCAGGCTTCCTGCAATACTGGTTTAACACTTTTCGCAGCAAATTTCGTCTTATATCTTTTCAATATTCTTGCGGCAATCACGCCCACTATTAAACCCGGTAAAATCCAGGTAAGGATAAAAACAAAGGACGGTGTATTTTGTGGCATATATCTGGGCACAACATTGACAAAAAAGGCTGTTAAGGCGGCTGAATATGCTCCCATCATTTTACCGCCATGCCCTAAAAACCAATGCATTTTATCAGGTTTCTGGTAGCCTAAGTATATTTTTAAATCTCCATAGGCATTTACCAGACATACTACCCCGAAAATAGCGAATAAAATAGCCATGCCATTGAATCCGGCAGGGTAAATAAAGCCGTAGGCAGCATAGGCCATCATTATAACACCACAAATGCCCACTCCCCATGCAGCAATCCAATCAATGATTGTGGGAACAATTGCTTTTTTCATGCTCAATAATCGTTTGCCAGAAAATGTCGGATAAAAACTAATAATACCGATTGTCAAAAAGAACTGGTATTTCAACTGAGCCGGATAAATAGCAAAGAAAATAACGGTAGTAATGAATACCCCAAGCATTGCCCAATAAAAAATCCTTCCACTCAGATTATGTACCTTCTTTCCTTTTTCGGCAAGCATGGCTATTAATCCTGTTGATAATGATAAAAAGCCACAGATAACGTGTATAATCAAAAAGAAATTAAAAATTAGCTTTTCCATAGTTTTGTCGTTTTGAAAGATGACTGATAATGAATGTTAGCAAGATTCTCAGAATGCCATTAGGCCAATGGCAATTACTTTATTTTCGTTCAGATCAAAAGAACATTGCTCAAAGTCCGGAGGTCCCATCAACATTGTCAGATTCGAGAAGCCAAAAGGCTCTGCAGGCATTTCGCCATTCATATCCAATTGCTTGTTATCGTTCAGATCCTGATACAATACAATAGCATATTTGCCTTCCAGGATATTCTCGAACTTCAAAGACACCTCTCCTTCCGGTGTTACTTCTGCAACGGCTGATTTAATTCCACCGCCTCTTGGGAAGCTATTGGCATCATTAGTAATAGAAGCGTAAATTTTGCCCTGGCGTTGTTGTAAGCCCTTTACTACTACTGTTACACTATATTTGTTTTGTGCAAAAGAGAAAGTGCTTATGAATCCTAAAATTGTTGTTAGCGCGATTGATTTGATGAGATTTTTCATTTGTGTCAGCGATTTATGTTTTTGTTTCTGATGACACAAATGTATGGCAGCAAGTAAATTGAAGCCAAATGAAAGGGCTTATTATCAATACTTTGGGAAGTTTGACAAAGCCGAGGGAAGAATGACAATTATCCGGGAGGAATAACAAAGCCGGAAAAGAGCAATGTTGGCAGCTTTATTTCAATTGCTCTACTATTTCAGAGTACCTGCGGGCAACCGGCACTGTCAACTCAAAAGATTGCAAGTGTAATTTGTACCCCTGCGCATTGCCTGTCACTTTTTCGACTTTATTGAGATTAACAATATAAGACCTATGACAGCGGACAATACCGGTCGATTGTATTTGTCCTTCGAGGCGTGTGAGGCTGCTACGGAGCAATTCTTTTTGAAGCGTGTCCCCTTTCTTGTAGAATACGGTTGAATAGTTGTCTGACGATTCGATGAAAAGCAAATCTGCGGCAGCCATCTCCAGTATATCTTTTTCGTTTTCGGCTATCAGTCTTAAAAGTACTGAGGCCCTTTGCTCAGGGTTTGAGATTTCATTGGGCTGAATGATGATAGTCTGGTTATATTTTTTTAGCTGATAAATATAATTAGACATAACGCCAAACGAAATCGGAATGACACCTATCAAAGCCACAATCAGAAACATAACAATAAAGCCTAAAGGTGAAAGTGGTACATAATGAAAAAAAAACTTTGAATAAAACATATTGGCACAGGTTATAAGCGCCAGAAGAATCAGTATATCTGCAATTTCTTTCCATACTACCCATTTTTCCTCATTAAAAAACTTTGGAAAAAGAAGTGGTAAAATCAATCTGTTAAATGTAGTACAAATACTAACAATTGCTCCAAAGCCGACAAGCACCCACAATTTAAAAGGATGCTGCCATTCATTTAGGCCAAAGGGTTGAAAAATGATAAAGAATAAAGCGACACCCGCGCCCTCAACCAGACTTTTTCGTAAGCAAACGCCCACCGACTTATGCGGAAAAGGATAAGGTTGTTGTAATATTCTGAACATTATTGAAAACTATCGGCAATTGTTTGAATAAAATGCTGAACAATAGGCGGGAAAGTGATAACCATAAATACTACTCCCCATAATGCACCCCACATGTGGGCTGTATGCCCGATGTTGTCATACTGTTTTTGCGCCATGTATCTAGAATACAGCAAATATAAAATACCGAATATCCATGCCGGGATAATGGGAGGAAGCGGCATGATACCCATTTTTGCAGTAGGCTGAAACATTATAAAAGCAAAGACTACTGACGATACTCCACCAGATGCCCCCAAAGCATTATATCCTGAATTATTCTTCTTACTGAAGGTATCGGGCAGATTAGCCACAATGATTCCTAACAGATACAGCAATAAATAGAATAGATTGGCTTTGGCGCCAAATACTTCATGGAAGTATGCTTCAACACCTTCTCCGAAAATATATAAGCTGAACATATTAAAAAACAAATGGCCGAAGTCTCCATGAAGAAAACCTGAAGTGATTAATCGCCACCACTCATTCCGGCGATGCACAATATAAGGGTTCAGAATATATTGATACTCTAAACTCTTATTGTAAAAAGCCGCAATACTCACAAGCGCCGTTATGGCAATAATTATCACAGTTAAAGACATCGTTTCGTTAGTTTTCTCGTTTAATTAACATTTGTATCAGTTCAAGCAAAGGCTTTTTCCTGTCAGCCGGAGCCGCCAGTTTTTCCAGATCACTTAATCCTTTATTAAAAAATTCATTCATTTTACTTTCAGCCATTTGCTTAATACCTAAAGCATCATAAATAGCTGTTACGGATTTTACTTTTTCATTTTTATCATATTCGCTGGCTTTAAGCCAATAATCAAGTTGTTTTTCTTCTGCTTTTCCCTGTGCCTGTTCCAATGCCTCTATCAATAGAAACGTCTTTTTGTTTTCTATGATATCTCCCCCAACCTGTTTACCAAATTTCTTTGGGTCACCGTATACATCCAGAATATCATCTTTCAACTGAAACCCGATACCGATATTTGTACCTATTTCATATAGTAATTTTGTATTGGCTTCTCCGGCATTGGCAATCATGCCCCCTAATTCTAAAGCAAATCCTAACAAAACCGACGTTTTCAGACGAATCATATTAATGTATTCTTCTTCTGTTACATCATTTCTTAAAGCAAAGTTCATATCCAGTTGCTGTCCCTCACATACTTCAGCAGCAGTACGGTTAAATCTTTTGACTACCTGTTTGAAAATACCGTCTTCTACTGCTGTCATTAGCTCATAAGCACAAACCAGCATTACGTCACCAGAAAGAATAGCTACATTTGGATTCCATTGTTCATGAACTGTGGGCTTACCACGGCGTAATGGGGCAGCATCCATAATATCATCATGCATTAAGGTAAAATTATGGAAAACCTCTACGCCCAGGGCGGGTTTAACAGATTTTTCCCAGTCATCAGAGAAGATACTGGTAGCGATAAGTGTAGCTAAGGGGCGCATTCGTTTGCCACCCAGTAACATCAGGTATTCAATCGGTGCGTATAATTCCTGTGGGGTTTCGCCATATTTCGTGCGGGCAATTTCCTCATCAATTGCTTTAAGAAAAATATCTAAAGACATCTAATTGTGTTCATTAAGCAACAAAATAAAAAAAACTTGGCAAGACTACCAAGTTGTAATTTTTTGCGGGGCATTAACAAGGTTAATATTTGCATCATATAATTTATATTCTTACTTCCCTAAATACTTCTGAATCGCCTTTACTACTGTGTCTTTTACAAATGGTTTGGTAATATAATCATCCATTCCTGCCTCCAGACATTTCTCTTTTTCGCCTTTAACTGTGCCTGCAGTAAGTGCAATAATTGGCACTCTGCTCTTGCCATTTTCTATTTCACGTATTGCCAGAGTGGCTTCCAGACCATTCATTTCAGGCATTTGCATATCCATAAAAATAATATCGGGAATATTTTTCTTAAAAATCTCTACTGCCAGTTTCCCATTTTCGGCTTCTAAAATACGCCCGTTAGGAAACACCGATTTGAATATAGTACGTGCAAAAAGCATATTTACCTTATTATCTTCTACTATCAGAATTGTCAGGTATCTTTCGTCTATATATTGGTTAGGCTTAGGCGCTTCCGTTTTCTGGTTCTCTTCCACAAATTTTAAGGCAATTTTCGACAT
>CALRLN020000305.1:0-6683 GCA_943368675.1 Chitinophaga pinensis
TTCTTTTCAATTAACTAATCAAACCAAAACATCTCTCAAAATCGGCAGACTCATGCAATGCGAGCCGCCTCTGGCTCTTGAAAGTTCGGCCGATGGCAGCATGATAATGGTATCCTTTAAGGTATCGGGCGATAATTCGCTACTTTCAAATTTCTGCAATAACTCAACAGCACTGATGGTTCTGAAACCAGCATTTCTGAATGCCTGTGCTGTGTGGTCGTTTCGGTCATAGCCAATGGCCACACCTTCTTTCAAGGCCAGTAAATTACATGAATCCGTCCATTGTTCTCTGGCCCCGTAGGGAAACTGGTTATTACCCGAATAAATAAACTTTATATCATCGTAGCAATTCAGGTCATCTTTTGTAATTGAACTGAGGAGGTCTTCCAGATTGGCAAAATCCTTTACTCTTACGCCTTCGGCTTTATCGATAAATTGTTTAATGATAAGGGTTTCATAGCCTGGCTTTTGTCCCAGTTGTTCCCATGTCTGTTGCTTTTCGGCTTCTTCCTGCGCCCTTCCCAATGAGCCTAACAATACCCATACATTGCACTTTATTTGCGTAAAAATAGTGTCAATATGCATATAGTCACGCTTCTGGGGAATCTTGATAATCGTTACTTTTTTCACTACTTTTCGTGCAAAAAGTAAATCAATAGCTTGTCGGGCTGCTTCTACCGAAGTGCGTTCACTTACACCTATCAGCAGGTGGTTGGGTGCCACCATCATTACATCGCCCCCTTCAAGCGTATTCAGGCGGTCTTCCTGTTCGTCTTCGGGTAATAGAAAATGGTTTTCGTCTTCCGTTATTTCAATAATCTTGCTCCGTAAATCGGCAAAGATTTCATGATTGAAAAATATGTATTTTGCCAGTAAAGACTCACGGGTGCGGGCATATTTGGCAGGTTTGTTCAATAGAAGGTGGTCATTTACTATAATGCCAATATCACGGGTAAAAATGAGGTTCGGAATAGGCGGGAATAACATTTTGTTATCAGGCATGGTACCTGTAATCAGCACCTTTGCCAGGTCAATGACAGTCATCTGCGCCAGTTCTTTCTGAAACTGAAATGAGCATTCTTCTACTGCACAAACCGCTGCGGTAAGCTGGGTGCGTATCTCTGGCAGGTGCAGAATATCAATCAGGAGGGTTTCAAACTCTATTACTTTATCTGATCTGAAATACTTTTCTTTTTCGGGTTTATAGAAGTCCCGGCTTGTATCTGCATCAATTTCGTGTAGTTTGCCTTTTACTTTTTCACTATCCAGAAAATATAACAAAATTTTAACATAGTAGTCGTACTCGTCACGGCGCATGGTTTGCAGATGCACAATATCTTCAAATAACCAGTCCTGCGCTTTAGACGGAACCACTTTTCCCAAGCCACTGTCCGGGCTATGGATAATCAGACGGCGTAAAGTGCCTACTTCAGAGGAAACAAATATATTTTGCATGAGGGGTTTAACGAATGAGTGAATTGTCTGAACCTTGATTTACCTGATTATTCTGATTTACATGTTTTTATAATGATGACTACGAATAATCAATATTTAATCATCAGAACAGGTAAATCAGCTTTCAGATGATTTTACAGTTCATTATCATTAATAAAACCCGAATTGAGCCATGAAAAATAATAACTGAAAGAATGCCGCCAGAATGCGGTGAGGTTGGCAGAAATGGCGATAGAGGCTTATCAATGTAAACTCAAAAACATTATCAATCTGATGATGCTTGTTTTTTTTGAGTCCGATATTTTCGTTAAAAAGTGCCATTTTATTTTGCAATAATACAAGTTATCCGAATGATTTCAAAACATCATAATTTTCACGGGTCTTTCTTGGCTTCAATTTCATATACTTAAGCAAATCTTTAAAAAAACATTCCTAAATTGCGTTGTCCATTCTTAACATGCTAATGGTTGACTCTAAAAATATGAGTGGGATTACCCAGACAGAAGAACGCCCGAAAGAATCAAGACTGCTTATATTGTTTTTCCTACACAATTTCTTTATTAGTATAGGAACCGTTTTAGTGTATGTTTCAGCAAACCTGATCTTACTCGAACATCATCCCGAAATATCTTTACCAATCGCCTATATTGTTTCTACATTTGCCATGATGGGCGTTGGTAAAATTTATGAGTATTATGAGCACCACCTGGTCTTAAAGAAGCTCAGCGTAAGAGTATTGCTTGCTGTGCTCGTGATGTCTATCATTATAGGTACTATTCTGTTTTTTAATCATTCTACCATTGTTGCCATAGGTATTATGGTAGGTTTCAGGGTAATTTATCTATTGGTAAATCTGGAGTTCTGGGGTGTTTCGGCCCTTGTTTTTGATGTAAGGCAGAGTAAACGGCTGTTTAGTGTAATTGGTTCCGGTGATGTACCAGCCAAGGCAATCGGTGCTATTCTGGCAGCACTGATTCATTCTACTTCGGTATTGGCTATTCTGGTTCTTGTGGCTTTTGTAACATTTTTACTTGCGTTTGTAACACAGAAACGGACCTTTGAATTAACGGATATACCGAGCCATCACCAGAATAAAGTCCGCAGGCATACCGAGTCAAAAATTGTAGAAACTCTTTTTGGGGGTAGCCAACTGGTTTTCGAAATGTGTATCGGCCTGGTGGCCATTGCCGCTTCTGCTACATGGGTAGAGTATAATTTCTTTGTAAATGTAAAATACAAGTTTCATAGCCAGCACGATGTAATTCAGTTTGTCGGTTATCTTCTTGCCATTACCTATGCAATTTCTACTATTGTAAAACTCTTGTTTTCGAGCAGGGTGATTGATAAATTCGGTTTAAAAAACGCCCTTCTGCTTTTACCGATAGGCACCCTGTTGATGTCGGTATTGTTGGTGGGTATGTCGTCATACAACCATGATGAAAGTTCTCTCTTATGGGATTTCAGCGCGGCCTATCTGTGTTTTGAGGTCTTAAGACGCACAGCATTCGACCCCGTGTTTCTGGTAATGTTTCAGCCTTTATCAACGCAGCAACGGCTCAAGGGGCATACACTGGCCAAAGGTTTCTATGAGCCATTGGGTATGGGGCTTGCAGGTATTCTGCTATTGATAGCCTATTTTGTTCATTCATCCGAAATCTGGATAGCCTTTGCCTTTACGGTGGTCTTGTCGCTGGTGGCTTTGTTTTTTCTGAATAAGGCTTACAAACGCTATATTATAGAGCTTAAAAACGCTTTGAGCAAGAGATTTCTTAAAAGCAGCGAACTGGTAGTACAAGGCGATGCCCTGGGCATTATTCTGAAAAATCTGGGGAGTGATAAACCGGAAGAAGTAATCAGCGCTATTGACTGGATTGTAAAATTCGAACCCAAGGTTATTCAGCATCAGATAGAAGTGTTGCTAAAGAATAAATCTGATAAGGTACGTCTTCATATCCTTACTGTTATCAGAAATCTGAAGATAACGCTTGATGGACAGTTTTTACAGATTTTCAACGAAAACGAAACAGACCCGCTTGCCCGTCGCATTTCGGCCGAGATTGCCTGTACTTCTGCTTCTACATCCGAGCAACGCTCGGTTTACCTTAATTCAAAGAATATATACACTCAGCAAGGGGCGATTATTGTCTGCTGGAAACTGCAAAGGGCAGAGGCAAAGGCTAAACTGGATGAACTATGTGAAAGCCAGGCAACTACACATATACTGGTGGCATTAGAGATTATTGAGTTTTTACGCCTGAATGAATATGAAACCTTTGTAAGAATATGCCTCGAAAATGAGACAGGAGCAGTGAAAGAGAAAGCCATTGAAGTAGCAGGTTCGATTGATTCTTCGGCTTTGATTAAAAGCCTGGTGCATTTATTAGAAGACCGTGTTTGGGGTAAAAAAGCCATTAATAGTCTGGTAAAATCGGGAGGGAGAGGATTTGCAGAGGTTGAGGCTTTATCAAGAGGAAGAGACACAGGCTTATTGCAAAAAGTGGTTTTGTTCAGCGAAAAATACCAGAGTATCTCCAGCGAAAGGCTGCTGATACGCCTGGCGCAGAATGAATCTCTGCATGTAAGACAAATGGCTCTGAAGGTATTAGGCAAACGAACGATGGCTGAAGACTACGAGGCCATGTTTGAAAAACTTTTGCAGGAAGAACTGACTCATGCTTATCAACTCCTGCATGGCTTTGGTGTTTTAGATGATACATTGCTGCAATATGAACTCGGGCAATCGTCGAATCGTATTTTTTACCTGCTCATGTTATTGTATGATAAAGATATGGTGCAGGATGCCATGCTTGGGGTTGAACATTCATCGAAAGAAAAGCGGGCAAACGCTCTGGAGATTCTGGATAATATCATACCCCGGGCAATCTATAAATGCCTGCATACAATTCTTGACGAAACAGAGGTAGATAAGAAAATAGCTATTTTTGAAGCGTATTTTGATAGAAACATTGAGAGAAAGCCCATTATAGATTATGTACTGGAGAAGGGTAGTCTGTCGTTCGGTGACTGGACAATCGTAGCAGCCCTGAGAAAATGGGAATTTAAGACCAATAAAAATCAACTTTTTGAAAAATATGTGGGGCATCAGAAAAAACTCTTTAATGAAGCGACCCGCCTGATTGTATCGAAAAACCCTGTTTTAACAGAAAAATATAAAGATATTTTAGCTATGCAACACGGACATGATGAAAACGAAATATCTGAACTGGAAAGAGTGATTGTGTTGAAAAACACCCCTTTGTTTTCAGAGACACCTGAGAATGTATTGACATCAATAGTGCCGATTATGAACGAAGTAACGTATCATGAAGGACAGGAGATTTTTCAGAAAGGAGCCATAGGCAATTGCATGTTTGTGATTTACTCGGGCGAAATCGGGATTGTTGACCAGGATGTGATTTTTGCCACTTTTGGCAAAGGAGATATTTTCGGAGAACTGGCCTTATTGGATTCAGAGCCACGTTCGGCTACTGCTCTGGCCAAAACCGATGTGCTGCTGTTCAGAATAGACCAGGATGATTTCTATGACCTGATGGAAGAACGTGATGAGTTGCTTAGAAGCGTGCTGAGAATCCTTTGCCAGCGCATACGGGCTCAGAATGATAAATTGAAGAGGCTGTCGGTGCATTAAGGTTACTTCAGCATCCCCTTCAATTCTTCAATACGTTTAAGTTTTGCGGGTTCACGCCATTGTTTGGATGTTTCTGTCCAGTATTGATGGTTTTCCAGAAAGTTAATCTGTATTTTG
This sequence comes from Chitinophaga pinensis, assembly GCA_943368675.1. GTDB lineage: Bacteria > Bacteroidota > Bacteroidia > Cytophagales > Spirosomataceae > Emticicia. Next base: position 5,222 of record CALRLN020000305.1, read on the forward strand.
TTCCATGTGCTTTTATCTCTTATCATTTCCCGGTCGCGCAATTCCTCATAAAGTGAATCAGAAATAGGCCAGAAGTCTTCCCGGCCCAGATAATCAAGGTCTGCATCGGCCATGATTCTTTCTAAATGACTGGCAGGGTTCTGCGGTATTCTGGTGGCCATTATCATACCACATATCTGTTCTACCTGCTCATCGGTATATCCGAAATCCGGCAAAGATACCCTGGCAAGACGGCAACTTTCTTCCTCATGGCCCTGATAGGTACTGATAAATCCCAGATCGTGATAAAGGGCGGCCGTTTGCAGAAGTAACAATGTTTCCTTGTCATTTATTCCTTCGGCTATGGCAATCTGCAAAATAGCTTTGCTTACATCATTTGTATGATGCACACCATGATAAAAAAGCGTATCTGATAAACTTTCTTCGAGTTTGTCAAAAACATAGTCTTCAGCCTTTTCAAAATCCATCTATGTGTAAGTATTAGACTACAGAAAAACCACCCTTACCTGTCAAGGGTTTTCAGAGTGCAAATATTATTATAAATTTTATTCAAATAATCCTAAAGTAATACTTTTTTCAATAGAAAAATATAAACTAATGTGCACTAATACCTTAAAATTGTATTTTGCATGATTCTTTGCTATTTTTGGTTGAGAATGATTGATACAAAAGCCTGCCGACAAAAACGATGGTCATCTATATAGCCTGATAAACATTTACCCTATTTACTACGAACACAATATGAAAGTTGACTACAGTGATATAGTGGAAAAAGGCCTTTTTACATTTTTTGTAATCAGGTTTTTAAGAAATTATTATGATACTTCAAAAAGATTTCCTGAACAGGATAAAATATTGAAAAAGGCCTGGCTGGCGGTCATTCCTTTATTTTTGCTGTCTGGGCTGCCGGGGTTTAAGTTTATTAAAGACTGGTACTACGAGGTATTTATACTGGTGGGTGCTTTTCTTATATATAAGGCAAGATATAACCGAAACACCCGCACATTATTCACAGCCGTTTTACCGGTTGTAATCATGATTTGTATCAATACTTTTTTTGAGTTCCTGTTTCCGTCTTTTTACAAGGAATACGAAGAAATTTTTGCTTCGGCCTATGGATTTTCTTTTTTCTGGATGATTGGTTTTGGTATTTATGCACATAGACAAAATAAGGTTGAGCAGGTACAGCGCCAGAAAGATGAAGAAGAGCGGATCCGGAATGAAGCCAAAAAGCAGGAGCTGGAATATCAGGTAGCCGAACGTACAGCCGAACTTACAAAGCAGAAAAACGAACTGGAAGAAACAATTGCCGAACTGAAAGCCACGCAGAACCAACTGGTGCAGGCAGAAAAAATGGCATCGCTGGGTGAACTGACAGCAGGTATTGCCCATGAAATACAGAATCCGCTTAACTTTGTGAATAATTTTTCAGAACTCAGTGTAGAGTTAGCCAAAGAACTAC
>CALRLN020000306.1:0-6683 GCA_943368675.1 Chitinophaga pinensis
AATGGTGTGTTACAGGAATCAGGCTCAGGAAATGATTATACTATTAGTGGGGGCACAATTACTATGGCTGTGGCCCCTGCGAGTGATGATAAGATTGTTGTATCGTATTTTAAATAAAAAATGGCAAGGACAAACCTAAAAGGAACACAGGTTCTGGATGGCACTATCGGAAGATCAGACCTGAATATAACAGTTTCAGGAAGTGCTGTTATAACAAAAATTATAGGCAGTAATGGCCTTGCTATTACCTCTTCTTCTGGTGCAGATAGTGGCACCGGGGATGTAACCTTAGCTGCTGATTTAGCTTACCTGAACGGTAAATATCCATCTTTAGAAGTTGGCAGAACTCAGAACTATGTTTTTGCAGCACCATCATCCGGTAGTGGGAATCCTGCGTTCCGTGCTTTGGTAGCCGGAGATATTCCTGCAATCCCGATTTCGGGAGTCACTGGTTTACAGACTGCACTCGATGCCAGAATTATGGGAGGGGGTGCATCAGGATATTTGCCAAAATATACAGGAAGTTTAGCTTTGGGGAATAGTATTTTATATGAGAGCGGAGCCAATATTGGTATTGGTACCACAAATGCAGTTTCAAGATTGACATTGGGCTCATTCAGAAATACTACAGAAGAAACAGTCGGTATAAATTTTCACGAAAGCTCCACGGCCGGAACCTTACCTGCTTACGGGATTGGTATGGGGCCGGCTGCAACAGAAGGATATCTGACTTATAGGGCCGGTGAAGGGAATACGGGTCTTTTCGGACATAAATTTTTCGTGAATAACGTAGAGGTAATGAGAGTAAGAGGTGACGGGAACCTTGGTATTGGTACCGCTTCTCCGGCTTTTAAGTTAGATATTGCCGGAGATGTCAGGTTAAATGGTGGAAGTAATTTAAGACTCTATCGTTCAAATAACACCACACACGGATTAAACCTGTCATCTGGCACATCAAACAATTTTATTACTGCCGTTAACGGAGGTTTGATATTGACTTCACCAGTCAGTATGACTTTTGATTCAGCTTCGGGGCATATCTTTAGAGACGGAACCGGGACAAATACGCTTATGTCTATCACTTCATCCGGAGAGTTGGGCGTGGGGCCAGGCGTTCCCCGAAGCAGGGCGCATATCTTTGGTGCAACCAGTGGAATTAACGGTATGGAGCTGGGTTCGGCCACGGGGGTTTCAATGATAGTTTCGAATAATAACCCTGTTTATGGCTTACATTTCGGCGTATATTCTAATGGTATGTCGTGGATGCAGGCAGCCAGAACTGACGGTACTACAACTACTTATAGTCTTTCGTTGCAAGCGGCAGGTGGAAATGTCGGAATTGGAACTACTACCCCTGCATATAAACTGGATGTTTCAGGTACCGGAAATTTTTCCGGAAATGTAACATTTGCTGGTAATATTGGTATTGGGACGGCACCCGTAAGCTACAATTCCTTACGAATCTTTAAGGCAATTTCAGGCGCCGTTACTTCATTTGGAATTCTTAACGGTGGAGTAGTACAGTCTGATGTTATATCACAGGCAGTTTATAATTATACTCAACTAAACACTCAGGCATCAGCATTTACGGTTAATAACGCTATATTATATAGTGCTGGACAAGGCACAATAGGAGAGGGCAGCAACGTATCAAACCTTTTTGGTTATCATGTAGAAAGTACACTGACTGCAGGTACAAATAATTATGCATTTTACAGTGCTATAAATGCGAATGCAGGAAGGTGGAATATTTACATGGCTGGTACTGCAAATAACTATATGGCCGGGAGTTTATGGATTGGCACTGCTAGTAGCTCTTACAAACTCGACGTTAATGGCACAGGGCATTTTAGTGGAAATGTTACGTTCGATGCCAATGTTAGTATTGCAACTACTCCGTCAGCCTTGAATCATGCAGTAAACAAAGCTTATGCCGATTTAAAATTGGTGGCACCTACTACGGGTCCGACAACAGGGCAGTACCTGAAATTTGATGGCACAAATAATGTATGGAATAACATCCCGATTTCTGACATCACTGGATTACAGACAATATTAGATGCAAAAATATCTGGTAGTGGTACAGCTAATTATATTCCAAAATACTCAGGTACTGTGACTTTAGGAGTAAGCCAATTATTTGACAATGGAACCAATATTGGCATCGGGACTGCATCACCTGCTTTCAAACTTGATATCGCTGGTGATATAAGAATAAATGGAGGAGCTAATTTAAGACTTTATCGTTCAGATGGTACTACCCACGGACTAAACTTATCATCTGGTACTTCAAATAATTTTGTTACAGCTGCTACAGGAGGTTTGATTTTGACATCAGCTACGAGCATGGCATTCGATTCTGCTTCATCACATGTTTTTAGAGATGGTACAGGAGTAAATACTTTTATGAGTATTAATGCCAGCGGAAACATTGGAGTAGGAACTGCTTCACCTGCCACGAAATTGGAGTTATGGTCTCAGAGCACTTTGAGTTCAGTAATAATACGCTCAGTTGCGGGAAGTATCAGTGAAAATGCTGGCATATATTTTCAGCAGGGCAGAGGGACAATTGGTTGGGACGGTAATTATGGAGGTTTAAGAATAGGTGTCTCTGATTCCGGGAAGCCAATAATATTTGTTAACAATATTACAGCAGGTGGGGGAGAAATTGCAAGACTTACAGGCGCAGGAAACCTGGGATTAGGCACTAATAATCCCGTGTATAAGTTAGATGTGAATGGCAATGCTCGCTTTAGTTCAAATTTGTTGATTCAGGGAACCATTGCAGATGGGAATACAATTGCTTTTTTTGACAATAACAATACAACAACAGACCAGTCATTCGGTCTTTTGGTTGACGCAGGTACATCTGCCAACGACTACGTTCTTCGCTTGAGAAACGCAGCAACTGGTGAGTTGTTCAGGGTAACAGGAGTTGGAAATGTGGGTGTAAACAACTCATCTCCTAGTTACAAACTCGACGTTAATGGCACTGGTCACTTTACTGGTAATGTTACTTTTGATACAAATGTTATTATAGCAACTGCGCCTACTTCAGGAAATCATGCAGTCAACAAAACCTATGCTGATCTGAAATTGCTGGCACCAGTGTCTGGTCCCACTTCAGGGCAGTTTATCAAATATAACGGTACAGCCAATATCTGGGCTACTATTGGTATTTCAGATGTAACAGGCCTGCAAACAGCGTTAGATGCGAAAACAAGCGGTTCAGGGGTATCGGGATATTTACCTAAATATACAGGAAACCTGACCGTTGGCAATAGTATCATCTATGAAAGTAATGGGAATATCGGAATTAGCACAACGAATGCAGTTTCAAGATTGACATTTGGATCTTTCCGAACATTAGATACAGAAACAGTTGGCATTAACTTGCATCAAGCATTAACCGCAGGAGGGCTACCCGCTTATGGTATTGGCATGGGACCTGCTGCGACAGAAGGATATTTGACATTTAGAGCTGGGGAGGCAAATACCGCTCTATTTGGTCATAAATTCTTTGTCAATAACGTAGAAGTAATGAGGGTCAGAGGCGATGGGAGATTAGGAATAGGAACAAGTTCACCATCTTACTTGCTTGATGTTGCAGGCACAGGCAGATTCAGTGGTAATGTAATATTTGATGCAAATGCCATTATTGCAACAGCACCTACTTCTGGCAGTCATGCTGTAAACAAGACGTATGTCGATTCGCTTGCTTTCATTAAGCGGGGTGATAGTGTAAAAACTATCTCTTTATCGAATATTACACTTTCAGGAACACAAACAATTAATGCCGTTACAGTTGTATCTGGAGATTTGGTATTAGTTACTGGGCAGAACACAGGAAGTGAAAACGGAGTGTATGTAGTAGCATCAGGGGCTTGGAGCAGAAGTACGACTAACGATTCAGATCTGGAAATTAGAGGTGCTTACCACTATATAACTTCCGGTACGTACGTAAATCAACGATATATTAATACAAATGCAAGCACTATTACAGTTGGGACAACACCGATTACTTACGCAATAGATTTTGGCGCAGAAACAGATCCTGTATGGAATGCCTTTAAGACGGCAAACAGCATAGACAGCACAGCGGTGAGTAACTGGAATATAGCTTATACCAACCGGATAAGCACAAAAAATACCGGAGACCTTATAGAAGGTTCAAACCTCTATTTTACAAATACCCGTGTTTTAGCCACTGCTTTGTCAGGGCTTATGACTGGCTCCAATACTGCAATTACTTCAAGTGATACGGTTCTTATTGCATTTCAGAATTTGCAGGCACAATTGAATAACAGACTTAGTATCGGAGGCAATTATTCCGGTGCTTCAATAACGGTAGGTACCAATGACAATTACGACTTTAACCTTGAAAGAAATAATGCCGTGCAAATGGCTATTAAGTACGGAGTAATTGAAGCCAACTTTGATTTTGATGTAAAGGGCAAATTGAAAATAAATGGTAGCACTGGCACAACGGGGCAATTTGTGAAATACAACGGCACAACTACGGTTTGGAGCGGGTTAAGTACTGCTGATTTATCAGACAATGCTGATTTATTGAGACTTACTACTATTAATGGCGAGCGTGGTTTCCAACTATTCTCAACCGACCCGAATTATGCCAATGCATTCGTATGGTCAAATGACGATACAGGTATTGCATTGGGTTTGCACGGGTACGCTTATGACGGCTCGGTCAATAAGGAGTTTGGTATTCAGTTAGATACAAACGGGCTATTATATCATAAAAAACTGGATGGTTCCCGTTCACAGATTGCTACTGTTGACATGGTTTCGGGGGGTGGTAATATAAATATTGATGGATCAGTCTTAAGTGTTGGACTGAATTATAAATCAGCTGCAACTACCGAGTCAAAGGCAATTTTCTCTCATAGTGGAGCCACAAATCTTATTGGGCAGATCTACATGGGTTCGAGTGCATGGCCGGGGAATGTTGGTTGGTGCTGGAATCTTGTGGCATCAGGAGAAACAAAAATGAATGTCGGGTCTTTAGGTGGCGGACTTTCCCTGTTCGGCACTTTTGTGCGAATCAATAGTGCATTTTTGAATTTTCCTGCAACGGCAGGATCATTAAGCGGACAAAGATGTGTACTTCGGCTAACAGAAACAGGTTCCGGATATAATCTAACCTTGGAACAAGAGTAATTAATAACCAAAAATAAATACAAAATGAAACTTGATTTTAATCAACCAATTGTCGGACTCGACGGAACTGTTATTGAAGGCTCAAATATGGGAAAAATTCTGGCAGACCAATTAGTTATCAGCACAAAAGGGAATGCCCTGAAGTATTGGGAAATGGCGCTGAAACTTCATAGAGGTGAGGAAGTGGATTTAGACCAGGCTGACCAGACAATGGTAAAGGAATTCATCGAAAAACATGAGTCTCTGCCAAACCTCACCAAAGCACAATTATTGTTGGTATTTATTGATACAGAAAAGAAAAACAAAAATTAAAAAATGGCAACTTCAAAGCCGGAATTTCAGGGTATTGTATTATCGAATAGTATAGACTATTGCGGTTTATACAAGCGAATCGTTAATAACACCAGTAATATTGCTACCACGCAATATTACTGGCTGCCTACGAATAAAAGCGGGGATATTACAGACTATAGGGCAAATGTAATGAACGGCACTTTTGCAGACGCAGCCACGGCAACAAGTTCGGGTAATATTCCATCAGGTTATTCTGTTTATGCAGACAATTGGCCTAATGAGAAGTATCTGAGTTATATGTATAACTTCCCTTTTGATAATAGTGCAGGAGTACAAGCATTCAAGGATTCCGTTGATGCTATGGTGAGAGAGGGAGCTAATAACATTGTAATACCTATTTTCTGGACAAATATATTTGCCACTTATGATGCCCAAAGTAGTCCGCCATCAAACGCATTTGACCCGCAAGACGTTTTTGTGAACTACGCAAAAGGTAAAGGCGTAAAGATTAGTTTAATGCCTCACTTATATATGGGCGCCAGTGATATACCTAATTTTTGGGGAGTCGCTAATAACGAAAAGGATATATATGGTAATTATATCGCTGTTGGTGGGTATGGAAATGGGCATCCTTCATTGGCCGGCGTTGGTGCAGATATGATGAAAGACTTTTATCAGAAGGTAGTAACGCATTATAACACGCTATTAGGCTCACAACTCAACTGGATTTCTCCGGTAATTACCGAGCAAAGTGAATACGGATTCAATTACGACATTACCGTTTCAGGCGTAACAGGAAAGACATTATACGGATATTCAAATGATAGTAAAGCAGGCTTTCGTGCATGGCTGCAATCATCTGATAATCCGGATAAGTATGCGAATATTGCTGCATTAAATGCCGCATGGGGAACTTCTTACATTAGCTTTTCAGATGTTCAGCCCCCTACTACTCCCTATGCTTTTAACAGTAGCCCACCCGATATGGAATACAAGCTCAGTGAAGTATTTATGAGCAACCAGGGGAAAGACTTCTGGAAGTACCTTGCTTATGGACAATTAACGAAGTTTGCCAGCGATTTACGCACAATTACAAGTACTTATGCACCGAGTGCAAAGTTCGTACTAAGTTTTGGAGGGGTAGCACCGCATGACCCACTTTGCGGACTTAGAGCCACCTATGATGTAATCAAATGGGGTGAGGTTTCAGA
>CALRLN020000307.1:0-6657 GCA_943368675.1 Chitinophaga pinensis
GGTTAAAGACAGAACCAGCGCCGATACAATGGCTAAACTCACCGTAATAGCCATAGGCTGAAACATTTTTCCTTCAACACCCGAGAGTGTGAGTAAAGGCAGGTAAACCGTAAGAATGATGATGACTCCGAAAATGGCCGAATTAAGAATTTTAGAAGTGGCCCTGAATACCAGGCTGTCCATTTCTGTTTGTGAGAGCTTTACTTTTTCGGGTACATGGCTTTTATCCTGCAGGTAATGCAGAATGCCCTCTACTACTATAATAGACCCATCAATGATAAGCCCGAAATCTATAGCACCCAGACTCATTAAATTGGCCGATATGCCAAACGCATTCATGAGGCTCAGGGTTACGAGCATAGATAAGGGTATAACCGAGGCTACCAGCAAACCCGCTCTGATGCTCCCCATCAATAAGACCAATACAAAAATTACTATGAGCCCCCCCTCAATCAGATTGGTTTCTACAGTATGAATGGCTTTGTCTATCAGCTTGGTGCGGTCAATAAAGGCACTTATTACCAGACCTTCGGGCAGTGTTTTCTGAATACGGTCTATGCGCTCTTTTACGCCTTTGATGGTTTTTTCAGAATCTGCGCCTTTGAGCATCAGTACTACTGCGCCTACGGTTTCGCCTTTGCCATTCTGGGTCATGGCACCAAAACGATTGGCATGGCCGAATTGCACGGTTGCTACTTCTCTCACCAACAGAGGCACGCCACCTATTGTTTTTATGACAATATTTTCGATGTCGGCCAGGGTTTTGGTCGTTCCTTCACCTCTGATAAAATATGCCTGGTTGTTTTTTTCGATGTAGCTACCACCCGTATTGGCATTGTTGCGGCTGAGTGCCTCGTATAATTCTGCCATACTGGTATTGTTGGCTCTGAGGCGCTCAGGGTTGGCGCTAACTTCATATTGCTTTACATAACCACCGAAACTACTGATTTCGATAACGCCTTTTACACCTGCCAACTGGCGTTTCACAATCCAGTCCTGAATGGTACGGAGGTCAGTCAGTGAATATTTATCTTCATAGCCTTTTTTCGGAATAATGGTATATTGGTAGATTTCGCCTAAACCTGTGGTAATCGGAGCCAACTCAGGCTTGCCAAACTGGGTCGGGATTTTATCTTCTGTGGCTTTCAGTTGCTCGGCTACCAATTGCCTTGCCTGCAACATGTGTATGGACTCATCGAACACAATGGTAATAACCGATAAACCGAGGCGGGAGGTAGAACGTATCTCTTCAACGCCTTGCAGGTTGGACATTTGCTGCTCAATAGGAGACGTAATGTATTGCTCAACCTCCTGTGCCGCCAGGGTAGGAGTTTGAGAAAGTATAACAACCTGATTATTGGTTACATCGGGTATGGCATCAATAGGCAGTTGGGTTAGTGAGTAGCCTCCCCAACCTATCAGACCCATCACCATCATGCCAATAATGATTTTGTTGCTGATACTGAATTTTATAATTGAATCGAACATGATAATCCTGAATAAGAATATGCAATTGTAAATGATAGATAGAAAAATCAACCTTAAATCTGTGAATACAGACTTATAGCTCATTAGTCCTTAAATGAATATTACGATGACTTATGCCCGGGGAGGATTAAGAAAGATTTTCTCGACTGAAAAGAAATAATTATTCAGCCAACTGAAATGATTTACTTTTTCAACAAATGAAACCGTAGAGGTATTTGAAAAAGAAATGAATGAAGGAATGACATATAAATAACTTACACCATTAATATCAAAAGAGGGTAAGCTCGGGTGTTTGGTCTTGGCGTGTACTGAGTTTGCAGAATAGTGCATCACGAGGAAATCCCATAGATTAAAATCTTTGGGGGCATCTCTTTTATGCTGGTAATAATGCGTGACAAGTTCCGAAAGTTTGATGGATTGACCCCAGTTAACTTTCGGAACCAGACTACCCAGAAAGATAGTAGTAAACAGTATGACAGCTATGAAGCGGCGCAATTATTTATAGATGTTTTACACAAATATAAATAATATTGATACATCTGGATCATTAAAATCGACAAACCGCAGATTTTAGGGCGTTTTTGTGGTAATTTATAATGATTGTAAATAATTGTGATTGTGGATGGGGTGTTTTGGATGGAAAGGGGTAAATAGTGCCTAGCCCTGAAATAGATTTATGTAAACTCAATTCAGAACCGGCCAATATCATTTTTGTTTGATAAGTCTTACTTTAGAATAGATCTCAAAATTCTTGTTGGGTTCTGCTAATTCAAATATTTCTTCTATTTCATTCTCGCTTATTAAATGATAGGTTTCCTTTGCTTTCCACCCCTTTGGAATATTCTCGATAGCTGAAGTAAGAAAAACGAATGTTTTTTTGTCGGCCGAAATACTGTCAAGTACATATTCATTCACAAAGCCTTCTACATGAAACTGACGTAGTTTGAATTTTTTCAGACTTTTATCATAGCTAAAATAGCCAATATCCTCATGCACTTCACCTTTCGGATTTTTGTCAGTCGGTTTATAGGTCGATTTGTTTTTAACTTCAATGAAGTTCTTATTCAATATAAACTGATAGCTTCTTTCGTATTTCCCCTGCCCCGGCTCTCCACCACCTTCGCCAGCCCATTGTCCTATAAAAGGTTTTAATGTAAGCCAGAGACTATCTTTCTTTGTTAATTGCCCGAATAAAGTTGATGGCAGTAATAACGATACAAATAGAAGTTTTTTCATTGATTCGAGTATTTAAGGTTTGAATCTACAGTAGAGAACCAACGCTATTTTTTTAATAAAAATAGTTATAAATTTTATAAATGAAATAGTTGACTATCAAATTAAACATTTCATACCCGAGACTATTTATTGAGTAGTTGAATAATCAGTTTTTCTCTGTCTAAGCAGAGTCACCCTACCAGGCATCCCTTAGAAATCCTCTTTCTCCCATTAAACATAATGCGTGACATCATTTAATTCGTACTTTTGCCACTCAGTTTTACCGTATGCAACAAGTTTAAAAACATTCTATAAACAGACTCACATTGATTAAATTATGACTACTTTTTCAGTAAAAGCCTACGGCACAGAGGCGCCCGAAGCAGATTTAAAACAGATGGAGATTAACCGCAGGGAAGTAACTGCCAGAGATGTGGAGATTGATATTCTCTATTGCGGAGTTTGCCATTCTGATATTCACACGGCCCGCAACGAATGGCCCGGAACTATCTATCCGAATGTTCCCGGACATGAAATCGTCGGGCGCATTACCAAAGTGGGTAGTGGCGTTACCAAATTCAAAGCAGGCGATTTAGCCGCCGTGGGCTGCATGGTGGATAGTTGCCGCGAATGTGAAAGTTGTAAGGAAGGGCTTGAAAACTATTGCGAAAACGGCATGACTGGCACCTATAATGCACATGATAAACACCTGAACACTCATACTTTTGGTGGGTATTCGGCGGGTATCGTGGTTGATGAGGACTTCGTTTTGCGTGTACCTGAAAATCTTGATCTGGTAGCAACAGCGCCTTTATTATGTGCTGGTATCACTACCTATTCACCATTAAGATACTGGAAAGTTGGCCCCGGTAAAAAGGTTGGTATTGTAGGTATCGGTGGCTTGGGTCACATGGGTATAAAACTGGCAAAGGCTATGGGGGCTCATGTGGTGGTTATTACCACGTCGCCATCAAAAGTAGACGATGCCAAACGCCTGGGTGCAGATGAGGTGATTCTTTCTACCGATAAAAGCCAGATGAAGGCCCACGCCGGCACATTTAATTTTATTCTGGATTGTGTATCTGCCGAACACGATATCAATGCTTATTTAAGATTATTGAAACGAGACGGTCACCTGACGCTTGTAGGTGCACCTGTTGAACCGCTACCTGTTGCTCCTTTCAGTCTTATTACGGCCCGCAAGAGCTTTTCAGGCTCCATGATTGGTGGTATTGCGGAAACGCAGGAAATGCTGGACTTTTGTAGTGAACATAATATTACCTCAGATATTGAGCTAATCAGGATACAGGATATCAACGAAGCCTATGAACGCATGATTAAAGGTGATGTGAAGTATCGGTTTGTGATTGATATGGCTTCTTTGAAATAAAATTGCCACAATTCCATTGCCACAAAGTACAAAATGATTCACAATGTTACACAATTTTATGTTTGATTGAAATTGTGCAACATTGTGCATTTTGTGTACATTTTGGCAATTCTATTATCGCAAAACCACAAACTCCTACTTAATCCTACTCCCCTCAACTCCTTCATTTGTAATCACCACAGGTTTAATGAGCCCCTGTTCATCAAAATACATTTTATCGATGCAGGTTACTCTTGAGTTGCCGTCTTTTTCGCCCAATGGTCTTCTATGATACACAATATACCAGTCTTTGCTTTTGGGGTCATGGATCACTGAATGGTGGCCTGCTCCGGTGGCAATCTCCGGATTTTGTTGAAGGATTTTACCGATACGTTTAAATGGCCCGAACGGAGAATCTGCAATGGCGTATGCCACACTATAATTGGGGCCTGTCCAGCCGCCCTCTGACCACATGAAATAGTATTTGCCGCCTTTTTCAAACATGAATGGTCCTTCTACGTAGTTTTCTGGTGTAATCTCTTTAAAGATGCTGCCGTCTTCGTACGGAATAAAACCCGTAAAATCTTTTTTCATGTGGGCAATGTTGCAATGTCTCCAACCGCCATAGATGAGGTAGTATTCACCTTTATCTTTAAAAATAAACTGGTCGATAGGTTGTGCGCCATTATGAAATTTATCTATCAACGGCTTGCCCAGATAATCTTTATAGGGCCCTTCGGGTTTATCGGCAACTGCTATACCGATACCGCCGTATTCTTTATCGCTCTGAATATCGTTTGCTCCGAAGAAGAGATAATATTTTTTGTCTTTTTCGATAATGGATGGTGCCCACATGGCACGTTTGGCCCACTTTACAGCGGCAGTGTCCAGTATTCGCTCGTGTTTTGTCCAGTTCACTAAATCAGGAGATGAAAAGGCATCAAAAAAGACCTGTTTGCCATAGGGAGCCGAGAAAGTAGGGTATATCCAGTATTTTTTGCCGAAAATAATGCCCTCAGGGTCGGCGTACCAGCCCGGGAAAACGGGGTTTCCGGCGGTTTTTTTATCCTGCGCATTTGCCTGCCAGCAGGAAACTATTAATAAAAAAGAAAAGAACAGGATTTTAGAACCAGGATTGAATGATACTTTATGCATTATGATATAGATTGAAATTATTCGTTTATTGGTTAAGTATGGGTTACAAATTTAGGTATAAATCGGGCATTAAACCTGATATATGCAGGAATTTGAGAGCGATTTCAGCTAGTTTACAAAAAATCATTGAATCGCTTTTATCTGGCTTCTCAGTGTATTGGTTGCGTTTTGCCAGGCCTGAACTGAGGTTGTTTTTTTATTCGCTTCAATGGTAACATACCGGTTATGGATAGCATCTGCCTCAATAATGAAGGGTTCAATCTGTTTTGCCCAGATTTCCATCTGGGAAAGCAATTGATTGTTATCAATATAATTATTCATTAAAACAGTTTTGGTTGCATTATATTCCTGCTCAAAACCTACCCATGCCTTTGTGAGTTTTTCACAGGCCGCCGACAGTTGTCTGGTGCCGGAGCTACGTGTAAAAGGCAAACAATTGTTTGATACTGCTCCCCATTTATCCACTATACTGGTAATCTGATTTGCATTCTGGATGATGTGTTCGAAAGTGCCGTCCATATCCCAGGGAATCAGGTGCATTTTTCTGTTTTTCTTGTCTTCAAACCAATAATAATTATGATTGTAACAGGAGCTTGCCTTTTCATCTCTGCAATACCAATGAAACGGGCCGTCGTCGTGCCTGATTGCTCTGTCTACCACAATATATGACATTATCTCGTTGATATTCATGTATTGTTTTATCACATCTTTGCTGTTTGCAGGGGTAGAAGCGGCAATTGCCTGACCAAATTCTTTGATGAAACCAATATTCTTTTCTTCCTCATTGGTTTTCAGGGCTTCTATAAAAGCATTATCCGACTGGAGTTCTCCGTCGGCTTTTACCGGCCAGACCTCCTTGTAGATATTGCCTTTTCCTTCCTTATAAAAATAGTCGGCAAAGCGATTATCGACTTCTTCAGTCAGGGCATATAAACCCGAATATTTATTATTGATTAATAACCTTGCATGTACCGAACGAGGGGTAGGTATACCCATCTCTCCAAATAGCCAATAAGCCAGGCGTTCGCGGAGTTGGGATTTATCATAGTTTTGCGAATGAAACTGTAGTTTGTTCAGGTCGAAGAAGCGTTCTTTGCGGTCATTCCAGTTGATTTTTATCTGCATACTGAGCTTTTCGCAGGTTTTTTGTCCTGAAGGATGCGTCCAGTCAGGGTTTGATAAACAGCCTGCATAAGCCCCGATTGAACCTTTGTAACGCACGCCAACCGGGCTGATAGTGTCTCCCTCAAATACCAAAGCGGCTTCTACGTATTCTTCTTTGGCGGGGTCAGAATCTAATTTTGACAGGTCATTATTTTTAATAATCAGTTCATAAGTTCTTATCTTTTCCTGATCGTAGACATAATCAGAATTTTGTTTCAGGTAATTTTCATTTCCCCGGGGTTTTATGATGGGCAAGCTCTCACCCT
>CALRLN020000308.1:0-6642 GCA_943368675.1 Chitinophaga pinensis
TATACGAATGTATACGATCCCGTAACGCAATTTATGCGCCCACGCATGAAAAACGGCACATGGTTACCGGAGAAAGGAGAGAACGAACAGAAAATAGATTCAGTGGGTACTCATCATTATTATAAATATTTCGACCCCCTGCTGGTTGGTCGTCGCCCGAATCGCCATTATACCGAATCGAACGCCTGGCAATATATATGGTCAGTTCAGCACGATGTGAAAGGGCTCGTTAATCTGATGGGTGGAGATGAAGCCTTCAACAAGCGTCTGGATACCTTCTTTGCAATGGATGCCGCCATCAGCGAGCCAAAATATGTAGGCGTAGTTGGCACTATCGGGCAATATGTACATGGTAATCAGCCTTCGCACCATGTCGCCTACCTGTATAATTATGCTTCCACACCCTGGAAAACCCAATACTGGTCAAGAGAAATCATGCAGAAATTCTACCGCAAAGGTCCAGGCGGACTAAGTGGCAATGAAGACATGGGTTCTTTATCATCATGGTTTGTTTTAAGCAGCATGGGTATCTATCCGGTTACTCCCGGCAGTAGCCACTATGCCATCGGTAGCCCTATGTTCGACGAAGTAGAAATCAAGGTAAAAGATGATAAAACTTT
Organism: Chitinophaga pinensis; assembly: GCA_943368675.1. Classification (GTDB taxonomy): domain Bacteria; phylum Bacteroidota; class Bacteroidia; order Cytophagales; family Spirosomataceae; genus Emticicia. The sequence goes on from CALRLN020000308.1 coordinate 621, forward strand.
CAGCATCGTTGCCAGAAACAATGGTGCCGAAAACAGATACATTCAGTCGGCAACACTCAACGGGAAACCGTTTAATCGTTGCTATATCGACCAGTCAGAAATTATGGCAGGTGGTGAGTTGGTTTTTGAAATGGGGGCAACACCCAATAAATCATGGGGAGTTGGTAAAGATGCTCTCCCCTACTCTTTTAGTAAATAGCGAATGATTGAATACCGAATTAGTGTTTGAATTTTCTAATGCTAAGCACAAATTCAAAAAAGACAAACCCTGAAACGCTGTAATATATCATTCTAATAACTAAATGAACTAAACTTTAAAAAGATTAAAAACTTATGCAAGTTTCTCTGTTCAGCATATCAAAAAAAACTATCCTATTCTTCATTATAAGTATAGGTATAGCTGTTTTTATCAATGCCTGCAAATCATCAGAGAAACAAAGCAATGAAAACACTTATAAAGATACACCCTTCTGGCAGGAATATCACGAAGCCTACCCCATAAGCACTAATGCCGAAGAAAATGAGGTAAGAAGTGTAGCCATTGATAAAGCACAGAATGTATGGGCTGCCACGGCTTCGGGCATATTCATGAAAAAAGCAGGTGAAACTAACTGGACATCTGTTCAGACCGGAGAAGACAAAGGCCCGGCCTTTTCAGTAGCATCTGATGCAGAAGGTAATGTATGGTTTGGGACCTGGAATGGCATTTATCGCTATAAAAATGCACAATCAGAAAAAATTGAGGGTATAACAGCCCCAGTTTCAGCTATCTGCGTGGCAAAAGAGGGCGTGTACGCTTTAGGGCCAAACGGTATCTGGATATTTAATGGCAAAACATTTACCAAGCCCCAATCAGGTAACGAAGGTTACAAACAATTGCCCCGGTCTATCAGAGATGTGATTTCTGATAATCAGGGAGGACTCTGGATTGCCAGTGACGTAGGTTTATATCATACGTCAGCAAAAGAGACAAAGTTTTTCAGAAATAAAGAACAGGTATCAAGCGGCTATATAAAAGGTATTGCCCTTGACAGCAATCAGCATCTATGGGCAGGTGGCTTGGGTGGTGTTAGCATTATTCAAAACGATACCAGACTCAGAGAAATAACAACTCAACAAGGCTTACCGACTGTTTTTGTTACCTGTGTTGAAAACGCACCCGATGGCACTCTTTGGGTAGGCACAGAGCAAGGGCTTGTGCGATACAAACCACATAATAGTGAGGCAGATACAACTTATTCGATGCTTTTCAGCCGTCGATGGCTTCTGGACGACCACGTGAACGACATAGCTTTTGAGGCCAACGGCAATGCCTGGGTGGCTACGCCTAAAGGTGTAAGTGCTATTAAAAGAAGGCAAATGACACTGGCGCAAAAGAACGACTATTTTATGGATGTCCTAATGAAACGCCATATCCGGGAACCCTGGATTGCAGGACAAGCCCATTTACGGATACCCGGTGATACCACCTCATGGCAACCGGAAGACGATGATAATGACGGTGAATACACCGGAAATTATCTGGCATTGGAGGCATTCAGATATGCCACAACCAAAAGTCCGGACGCCAGAGAAAATGCAAAGAAAGCATTCAGATTCCTGAAACTTTTGCAGGAGGTAACCGATACCGAAGGTTTTTTTGCCCGTACCATTGTCCCCTCCTCTTGGGATTTTGTACATGATGGCAACCGGACTTTTACACCTCACCAACTGGCCGACGAACTCGTAAAAGAACCACGTTTTAAACCAGTAGAGGTACGTTGGAGAAAATCAAAAGATGGAAAATGGCTCTGGAAAGGCGATACCAGCAGTGATGAAATGTGCGGCCACATGTTCGGCTATTTCTTTTATTATGAATTGGTAGCCGATGAAGCAGAAAAAGCCATTATCAGAAAGCACGTATCCCGCATCGTTGATTACCTCATCAAACATAATTTCAATTTTGTTGATATTGATGGCAAACCCACCCGATGGTCGGTATGGTCACCCGACCAACTGAACCGTGACCCTGAATGGGCGCCTGACCAGAACCAGAATTCAATGGAAATGCTCGCCTTTCTGAAATTCGCCCATTATATCACCAGAGATGAAAAATATCAGAAGCATTACCTGCGATTAATCACCGAAGAGCATTATCTCGATAATATGGCCCAGGTACCAAATCAAAACGGGGCATGGTTTATTTATTTCGATACCATTTTGCAGGCATACCTTTACCCCATTCTGCTAAAATGTGAAACAGACCCGGAGCGGCTGGCTTTTTATGAAAAGCACATGGACGAATGGTTTGAAAAGCGCAAAGCTGACCATAATCCGCTCATAAATTTTATTTATAGTTATGCCCGTAACAAAAAGGCAGAAACGGCTAATTCAGTTGATTTTCTGAAAGACACTCCGCTGGATTTAGTTGACTGGCACATAGACCATACCAGACGGGAAGACATACAACTGGTGCGCAGTATTGTGCTCGACGAACTTCAGGTTTCCACACTCCCGCCCGCCAGTATCAGAAAAACCGTACGTTGGGATAAAAACCCCTGGGATGCCAGAGGCGGTGACCCGCAGGTGGAGCGAGAACCTGTTTTCTGGCTGCTGCCCTACTGGATGGGCCGGTATATGAATATGATTCAATAAATAAACAAACCTTCATACAATGATAAAGCAACTATTAGTAGGCATTCTTCTGGCTTCTGGCATATATGCACAGGCACAGGAAACTTACGCCGAAAAACTCGGTTTCCCGAAGGGCAAAAAAGTAGTGATATTCCACGTTGATGACTGCGGGATGTCCTACTCTTCTAATCAGGGTGCCATAAAATCTATCGAACAGGGTGTGGCTACCTCTTGTAGTATCATGATGCCTTGCGCATGGGCGCCTAGTTTTATCAAGACCTATATCCAGAAAAAAAATCCGAATCTGGATGCTGGGCTGCATCTGACTCTTACTTCTGAATGGAAAGATTATCGCTGGGCTCCTGTAGCCGGGTTTGAGCATGCCCCGGGGCTGGTTGATGATGAAGCCTGCATGTGGCATACAGTTGAGCAGGTAGTAAAAAATGCTTCGGCTGACGAAGTTGAAAAAGAGATAAGAGCACAGTTGGCACGTGCCAGAAAAATCGGTCTGAACCCTACCCATCTTGACTCTCACATGGGTACACTCTTTGCCCATCAGCCATTTTTAGAGCGCTATATTAAAGTAGGCATTGAAAACGGTATCCCGGTGATGTTTCCGGGTGGAAATAATAAATTGCTGATTGAGTGTCTCAATGCACCACTGGTCAAAAGTATGAAAGCCAAAGGCCAATGGAAAGAAGGAATGCAATTGCCTGAACCTGCCCTGATTAAACAAACCAAACCAGTAGGTGAAATGATCTGGAAAGCAGGTCTGCCGGTATTAGACGACCTCCACACCATCAGCGGCGACTGGAAGCCGGAAGCTAGCAACGTAAGCCCGGAAGAATGGGGTAAATACAAAGCACAGAAATTTATTGAAACACTTAAAAATATGAAACCGGGCGTTGCGATGCTGATAGTACATAGCAGCGATATTACCGATGCCTTTAAATACATCAGTGGTTCGGGTGGTTCAAGATATGCAGATATGTTATCAATGATGAGTCCGGAATTAAAAGCCTATATCGAATCAGAAGGAATTATCCTGACCACCTTCCGCGAATTAATGGAAAGACGCAAAAAGGTGAAATGATATAAAATCCGTAGAGACGTATTGCAATACGTCTCCGCAGGTATGTCTGATTCAATGAATTTATTTTGAGGAGATAATTTAAAAATTGAATCTCGTCTAAACAAAAAAACATATTCGTAGACAGGAGACCTAATGCATTACCTCTCTCCAAAAACTTATAACTGTATTAAATTTCTAATGAAAAAATTGTTCCTGTTATTCTTATTGATTTTTATAAACACCCTGCAAATCTTTGCGCAGAACCCTGCCATTCTGAATTCCATGCTGATTTTCCCGACACAGGAGAAACACGTGCATGGAAGCAGTATAGTGAGTTTGCCTAACGGCGATTTTCTGGCAGTCTGGTTTCAGGGAAGTGGTGAACGTACTGCTGATGATGTAAGAATCATGGGAGCAAGACTGCGCAAAGGCGAAAAAACATGGAGCGAGCAATTTCTTATGGCAGATACCCCCAACCTGCCCGATTGCAATCCGGTTCTGTTTCTGAATCAGGAAAACAAACTTTTTCTGGTCTGGATTGCTGTACAGGCCAACAAATGGGAGCAATCAATTCTAAGATTCAAAACCTCGACGGATTATAATAAAAGCGGCGCACCTATCTGGAACTGGCAGGATAATATCCTGCTGAAACCGGGAGAGGCTTTTGCCAAAGAAGTAGCTGCAAAAATGAAAGCATTGCCAGACACTCATCATGGCTGGGCAGGTTATGCGCCACAATACGACGACATGATTACTAATGCCGCCACCGATGCCACCAAACGCAGCATTGGCTGGATGACACGGATTAAACCCTTATTAATGGAAAATGGCCGCATTGTGCTTCCTCTCTACTCTGATGGCTTTAATATGTCTATGATGGCTATCTCTGACGATAACGGCACTACCTGGAGACCCAGTCTACCCTTAGTAGGTCGAGGACCAATTCAGCCCGCCGTTGTACAAAAGAAAAACGGAAATCTCCTTGCCTACATGCGAGACAGCGGCGATGCCCCTCCAAAAGTACATGTCAGTGAATCAACTGATAAGGGTGAAAGCTGGTCCGCATCAGTCAAAACTGATATTCCGAATACAGCAAGCGTCGAACTATTGGTATTAAACGATGGAAGATGGGCTTTTCTGGGCAATGATATTTATGATGGCCGTTATCGCCTGAGTCTATACCTGTCAGACGACGAAGGCAAAACCTGGAAATGGAAAACCCGCATGGAAGACCACGAGCCTAAAGTGGGAGGGTTTTCGTACCCTTCACTCATTCAGACCAGAGACGGCCTTTTGCACATGACCTATTCATACCATCTCGAAGGCAATAGAAAATCAATTAAATACGTCGTGGTTGACCCACAGAAAATTAAATAAAAGTCTTACAGCACACACAAATACTAATCAATTACCTTATATTTTTATGAGATTATCTCCTTACATTTTCATTTGCCTGGCTTTTATAGGGCTGGCATCCTATGCCCAGAAAGCAGGCACAAAGACGCAACCAGTTTATCAGGACAAACCCTTCTGGCAGGATTATAGCATCAAGTATTATATAAAATCTAATAATACAAAGCTGATTGAAGCCGCCAGCGACAGGAATGGTGCCATTAAAATCTTTTCGTCGGCAGGTTTATTATTAACCCACGACGGACAGTTTCTATATCCGGGTACTTTAGAGGCAGACAAAACCTACCGTACCATCGGAGATAAAAAAATTCAGGGTTTAGGCAGCTACCAGAACCAGTTTGTATTGCTTGATGACAAAGCCGTTTTGAGCAACGCCTGGGCAGGTAAATTATTCAATAAACACGACTTGCCCAAAGCCAGTCTTTTTGTTGGTGGCAAAGACTTCGCATTTCTGGTATCAGACGGCAAATCTTTACAATTGGTGCGTGATTCTAAAACTCTCTGGAAAGGGACTTTAGATGGTGACGACGTAGTGGCCTTACGCTATCAGGCAGATAATGATACTTATTTGATTCTAGGCAAAAAATCGTTATCAACCCTATCAGGCACAAAACTGACCAGGGTTTTTGAAGGTGCAGACTTTACTGCTTTTGATACCAACGGCAAAAAAATCATTATTGGCACAAAAGATGGCATCATTACACTTGATGCCGCCACTAAAAAACAGATAGGTAGCAAAAACCAGAAACTACCGTCTACAGAAATCACAACAATAAAAGCGATTGGAGACAAATTCTGGTTTGGTTCTCCTGATGGCGCCTTTGCTTCACGTGCCGATGGCAAATTCGACTATTATAACGGTGAGCGCTGGCTTCCGGGCAATGCAGTAAAAAACATTGCAGAAGGACCTGAAAACTCTGTATT
>CALRLN020000309.1:0-6618 GCA_943368675.1 Chitinophaga pinensis
AACATCAGGAGATAGAATAATCGAAAGCATTAAGGAGGTATACCAGGGTGGTGGTGCCATGAGCCCGTCTATTGCACTCAAAGTATTATCTACTTTTCAGGAGCCTAAGGTTAATCCTTATGACCTAACTAGCCGCGAAATTGAAGTGCTGCAAAGACTGGTTGAAGGCGATAGTTATAAGCTAATCGCCTATCATTATGGCATAAGTATTAACACTGTTGAAAAGCACATTCTGCATATTTATCAAAAACTCCATGTTAATTCCAAGGGTGAGGCTATCACTAAAGCTATCAGAGATAAATTGGTGTGATAATGCACTTGTTAAAGATTTAATCAGACCGTGTTAGCTCAATGCTACCCCTAAACCTACGGCTGTGGCAGTTCTGCGCCTTCTTATAAAATAGAAGCCTATAAAAAATCCTGTTAAGGTCAATAACTCATTGTTACCTTCTGAATCCAGAATATTGATTTTGCCTTCCTGATTGAAGAAGTTCCTTTCTCTGTCATAGTTAATAATAATTGGATCATTATCAGTATCGGGCAGGTCATGAATCAGTTCCCATTCTCTCATAAAGAAATCGTTTCTCTTCCAGACATATTTTTCTCCATTTGCCAATTGTGCTTCAGCTTTACCCCTGAAACCAAGGTTAATTTTGCCTACTTCAATGTTATTTTCATCAGTAATGGTTACTTCCTTATTTATAAACCCATAAACATCAAATCTGAATTTTTTACCATTCAGTTCTGCTTCTACATCTCTTTCAAACATTTTAAAAGTAATAGTTCCTACTACTACTCCATTCTCATCTTTAAATTCGATGCTCCTGTTAAATGCCTTTCTGGTCCAATTCAATGACTTTGCCATTTCTTATTTCTGTTTTTACGAATGAACTGTGAATACTCCCTAAAAATAGTAAATAATCCACCATTTTTACTAATATAGTCATCATTGTGAAGATTTATTTAATCTCGTTATTCCTGAAAGTTTGGTTGAATTATCCTGAGCATTAATTTTATCTATACAAAACTTAATTTTGTCTCATAAAAACTCAAAAGAATTAAATTTTACTCTAAATTTATCTTTCAAAATATTCCCCCTATGAACCGACGTTTAGCTATCAGAGACCTGGCATTGACTTTTGGCGGACTTGTCTCACTTCCTGCCTGGGCAAGCAATGGCTGGAATGCTCATTCATTTCAAATAACTCCGGGATTTTTCAGAACAAACGAGAAGGCAGTTCTTGTGCTAATAGTAGACACCATTATACCTGAGTCTGCTACCAAAGGTGCTGTCTTATTAGGGGTTCCCGCTTTTTTAGAAAAAATGCTGAAAGACTGCTATGAAGCATCTGTAACTGATAATGTAAAAGGCGGATTAGCGGCAACAGATACAACGGCTCAAAAGCTTTATGCGAAGTCCTTTGCAAATTGCGATATCCAACAGAAACAACAGATTTTATTGGGTTTTGAGAAGAACGAAGATACCAGATTAAAAGACTTCTATAGTCTTATAAAAAATCTGACAATATTAGGTTATACGACTTCTGAATACGTACAAACAGAATTTCTGCATTATAATATGGCTCCCGGTCATTATTATGGTTGTGTGCCAGTAAAAAAATAATCTATTTACCCTTACATAGAAAGATACAATGGCAAATCTGGCAATAGATGCAAAAAAACAAAACACCTACGACGCCATCGTGATTGGCTCAGGTATCAGTGGTGGGTGGGCAGCCAAAGAATTGTGTGAGAAAGGACTGAAAACAATTGTATTGGAACGAGGGAGAGATATTAAGCACGTGACAGACTACCCCACAGCCATGAAAAACCCCTGGGATTTTGAGTATCGCGGGCAGGTACCCTTATCTGTTAGAAACGAATATCCCAAAGGGAGAGGCGCTTTTTTGAGAGAAGAAACACTACCTTTTGCTTTGAAAGATGGAATACAGCCTTTTGTGGAAGAAAAACCCTTTACCTGGGTGAGAGGCTATCATGTGGGAGGTAAATCTTTGATGTGGGCCAGACAAACCCAGCGATGGAGCGACCTGGATTTTGAAGGGCCTAAGCGTGATGGATTTGCCGTTGACTGGCCTATCCGGTATGCAGATATTGCGCCCTGGTATAGCCATGTAGAGAAATTTGCGGGTATATCGGGTAATAAAGATGGCTTACAGGAATTACCTGACGGAGAATTTCTGACACCTATCGAGCTCAATTGTGTAGAGCAACACCTGAAAAAGGTCTTAGCCAAAGAATATGATAATAAACGCCATGTGATTCAGGGGCGTTGTGCGCATGTTACAGACCCAAAGCCAATACACCTGAAACAACGAAGGGCCAAATGCCAGCATCGTAACCTCTGTAACAGGGGTTGCCCTTATGGGGGTTATTTCAGTAGCAATGCTTCTACCCTGCCCTGGGCAGCTAAAACCGGAAATATGACGCTGAGGCCCTTCTCAACCGTTCATTCTATTATTTTTGATGAAAAATTGAATAAGGCAAGTGGAGTAAGAGTAGTTGATACCAATACCAAAGAAATGATTGAGTATTATGCCAGAATCATTTTTGTAAATGGCTCCGCATTAAATTCAAATCTGATATTATTGAACTCTATTTCCGATCGTTTCCCAAATGGATTAGGCAATGATAGTGACCTTCTGGGCAAATTTATTGCGTGGCATAATTACAGAGGAAGAATCTCTGCTGAATATGATGGCTTTACTGATAAAACTACCGATGGCAAAAATCCGAGTAATGGTTATGTACCCAGATTCAGAAATCTTCATTCACAGGAAACAGACTTTTTAAGAGGCTATGCTGCCGGCATTGGTGCAGGTCGGGGTTCTTATTCAAGCCGGGATGGTATAGGTGAAGATTTGAAAAATAGTCTGCTTTATCCTAAATTGAATAACCAATGGCATGTGAGTTCCTGGATGATGGGTGAATGCGTACCTATTGAGAAAAATCATGTAAGATTACACGAGACCCTGAAAGACCCTTACGGTATACCGCAATTGGTTACTTCTGCCGAATGGACAGATAACGATGCCAGAATGGTGCAGGATTATATGGAGCAGTTTACAGAAATGTTTACGAAAGCAGGTTTCAAAAATATCAGGGCTTCAGACGGGAAATCGAATCCGGGGTCTGATATTCATGAAATGGGAGGTATAAGAATGGGCAATGACCCTAAAACTTCTCTTCTTAATAAGTGGAATGCTTTGCATCTTTGCAAAAATGTTTTTGTAACCGATGGTGCCTGTATGACCTCAACCGGGACCCAAAACCCATCATTGACTTATATGGCGCTTACTGCCCGTGCAGCAAACTACGCAGTCAATGAGATGAAAAAGAAAAACCTTTAAATTACTATAAAAAACCAGGCGATGCATCGCCCAATCTACTATGAAAAAAATCATTTTTTACAGTCTATTAAGTCTTGTATTTCTTCAGGAAGTAAGCGCTCAAAAGAAAAAAGGCTTATACACAGCGCCATTTGCCGTACAAACCTATACCTACCGCAATGTGATGCCTAAAGATGTACCCGGTACACTCGACCTCATCAAGTCCTTAGGAATAACAGAGATTGAGGGTGGCGGAGCGAAAGACGTTACACTGGAAGAATTCAGGAAAATGTGCGATGACCGTGGTATTAAAATTCCATCAACAGGTATAGGCTACGAACAATTGAGGAACCCCGAAGAGACTATTAAAAGAGCCAAGATATTAGGCTCAACTTTTGTAATGTGTGCATGGATACCGCATAAAGGCAATAATTTTACGATTGAAGAAGCAAAAAAAGCCGTTGAAGATTTTAATTATGCGGGTAAAATCTTCAAAGAAAATGGTATTACTTTCTGCTACCACGATCATGGCTATGAGTTCAGATCTTATGAAAACGGCACTTTGATGGACTATATCATCAAGAACACCAACCCAGAATATGTTTCTTTTGAAATGGACGTATTATGGACGATTCATGGCGGTGGTGATCCGGTAGCTTTAATGAAAAAGTACGGCAGCCGTTGGAAGCTGATGCATGTGAAAGACTTGAAAAAAGGTATAAAAGGAGATTTTTCGGGCCATACACCTGCTGAGAACGATGTGGTATTAGGTACTGGCCAGGCTGATTGGCCTAATATCATCAAAGAGGCCAAAAAAATAGGTATCAAGCACTATTTTATTGAAGACGAAAGTAACAATGAACTGGTAAATGTGCCGCTGAGCATTGAGTATCTGAAGAGTTTGAAATAATAGTAAGATGTATTCAAAAACTAAAGAGGAGAAGCCTTCAGGTCTCTCCTCTTCGGTTTATAGCCTATCAAACAATTATTGCTTTGCAATCCAATCCAGTATATAATCTGCATCTTCTTTCCAAGTAGGTTGGCCTAATACATAATGGTTTCTGCCTTTAAATTCTTTATAATCCAATACTGAACCTGATTCTTTGTAAGCTTTGAAATTACGGATATTCAGGTGCGCCGGAATAATCGTATCCTTATCACCAGATGTAATCAGTAGTGGCGCATGAGGTTTGGCAAAATCTACTTTAGCTGCACTTGTCAATCCACCTCTGGCTACTGTTTTAGATTCTGGAATGGTATTCTTTTCGTAGGCTTCTTTCTGAGCTTCCAGTGGCATTCCGTTCACAAAAGCATATTGCCAGTCTTTAAACGACATCAGATATGTTTTTTTCAGAGATGTAAACAAGCCCAATGCTTTCCAGCCTGCTTTCAGAAACGAAAACTCATAAGGAAATACCCCTAGCGGTGGAACTGGGTGAATAGCGATTCCGGCAGCAGCTAAATCTCTGTTCACTAATATCTGGGTAATCAATCCGCCTAATGAGTGACCGATGATGATTGGTTTTTCAGGAAACTGACTGATAATCTTTGCATAGTGTTCAACCAGTTCATCCAATGTCAGGGCTGCTAAATCTGTATCATTTGGTTGTCTGTTGCGTAAATCGGCTGCGGTTGGGGCATCTTTGTGAGGCCATGCCGGAGCAATAGTGTTATAACCTTTACTTTCAAAATATTTTTGCCATTCCTGCCATGAAGAATTGTGTACAAATGCTCCTGTAATGAATACGATGTTTTTGGTGGTGATATTTTTCATTGTAGTAAAATTTTAAAGTTTGAATTTCTTGTCGTTGTAATCGTCGTTGATTATGATACAAATGTCATAGATGGGCATGACAATAATTTTAACCTAAGTTAAAATCGACAAAACCTTAAAATTTTTCTTTAAGAATGGTTTACTTGCCAACCAGTCGTTTTCTGATACGGCTAAGAGATGGGCCTTGGATACCCAGATAAGAGGAAATCTGATACAATGGAATAGCATTGAATATATCCGGGTGGTCTGCTATTAATTGCAGATAGCGTTGCTCAGGTGTTTGAAACAAAAAGCTCTCGGTGCGGTTCATGGAAGCATTAAAGGCCAGTTCAGCAATCAGCCGTCCGAAGTGCTCCCATTTATGAGATTGCTGATACAATCGGTTGAGGTCGTCGATATGAATATAGAGAATCCTGGAATCGACCATTGATTGTGTGAAATAACTGCAAGGAGTCTGCGTGATAAAACTTTTGAACGATACCACTACCTGATTTTTAGAGAAAAAGAACACATTCTTTTCTTCACCTGTATTATCATCTACATAATAGGTTCTGAAAACGCCGTCAATAATAAAACCCAGATACTTGCATACATTGCGGTACTCGTTATAATATTCCCCTTTTTTATAACTCCGGTTTTGCCAGTAAGAAGCCGAAAGTTTAAAATCGTCTTCATCAATTCGGGCAAATGATTGTAAAGCATGGACTAGTATATCGAGGTCTGTAGACATAAAATGAGTAGTTTCGGGGGTTTACCAAAACTACTCATAACAAGTTTATATAGCAAATTTTTGCCTGAAACTTCAATTGAATCGGTTATAGATACTCATTAGTTTCTATAGTTTTAAAAGATACTCCTTTTAGCTAAAGTCTTTGGGGCATTCAGCTATTTATTTTTTAGCTACGATTTCTATAAGTAGTATAACATCATCCGAAACAGCCTGATCAGCTAAATTATCATAAAACTTCCCTGACGCATAGCGGATGCCCCATTTTGTCCGGTCAAATATTAATTTGCCCTTTGCCTTAACAATTCCGTCCTTGACTTCTATTCTGGCTAGAAAAGTAACCGGGTTTGTAACACCTTTTATGGTGAGGTTACCTGTCACTTTTATATTATCACGAATCACAGAGTCAACTTTAGTAATAGTAAATGTTGAAGTGGGAAACTTTTCGACATCAAAATAATCAGCAGATTTTAAGTGTTTGATAGGCGTATTTGTATTCGCCTTGTCGGCATATTCAATAGTGTTCATATCAATTTCTACTGTACCGCCTACCAACTGACCTTTGTCAGTCATCAAATCACCTTTTGATAGATGAACGTACCCGATATGCTCCTCTTTAAAATCAAATAGCATTGAACCCTGCCATGTGACAATGCTTTCCGTCGTATCTATCATGTATTTTTCTCCCTTGGTTACAGTGCCTGCCAAGATATTATTTTTATTCCCCTCTTTTGCAGATCCACCGCAACCGAAGAAAAAAGTAGCGCTCA
>CALRLN020000310.1:0-6614 GCA_943368675.1 Chitinophaga pinensis
CCTACACCAAACTGGGCGTATAATTGCTCGCCTACTGTGCGCACACGACGATTTGACAAGTGATCGATATCATCGACTACCGCCTTAGAGTTAATCAAGCTGATTAAGAACTTAACGATTTCAACAATATCTTCAGTGGTTAATACCCCTGTTTCCAATGGTGTGGTTAAGCCTAATTTTGTATTTACACGGTAGCGACCTACTTCTCCTAAATCATAACGTTTGTCAGAGAAGAACAAGCCTTGAATAATTTCGCGGGCTGTTGCTTCGTCAGGCGCTTCGGTATTACGTAACTGACGATAGATTTGCTCAACGGCCTCTTTTTCAGAGTTTGAGCTATCGCGTTGTAATGTATTATATATAATGTTAAATTCAGATACGTTGGCATCTTCACGGTGTAGAATCACCGATTTTTGCTCTGTACTCAGAATGGTAGCAATATCACTTTGCGAAATAACAGAGTCACGCTCTAAGATTACCTCGTTACGGTCAATTGATACAACCTCACCAGTATCTTCATCCACGAAGTCTTCAGTCCATGTTCTCAAAACACGTGCTGCTAAACGACGACCTATTGCTTTTTCCAATGCAGCAGGTGTGCCCGGAATTTCTTCTGAAAGACCGAAAAGGTTTAAGATTTCTTTATCAGAACCAAAACCAATGGCACGAAGGAGTGTAGTTACAGGGAATTTTTTCTTACGGTCAATGTAAGCATACATGACGTTGTTTACGTCAGTAGAGAACTCTATCCATGAACCCTTCATCGGGATTACACGGGCAGAATACAATTTCGTTCCGTTGGTATGTTTGCTCATTGAGAAAAACACACCCGGAGAGCGGTGCAACTGTGACACGATTACGCGTTCGGCACCGTTGATAACGAAAGACCCTCTTTCGTTCATATAAGGGATATTACCCAGGAACACTTCCTGTTCGATTGTCTCGAAATCTTCGTTGTCAGTGTCATTACAAATCAAACGTAATTTGGCTTTTAAAGGCACAGCATACGTCAGACCTCTGTCAATACACTCGTCTACCGAGTATTTTGGCGGGTCAATAGTGTAATCAACAAACTCCAATACGTAGTTCTCGCGAGAATCGGCGATTGGGAAGTTTTCAGCAAACACATTGTAAAGCCCTTCTTTTTTGCGGCTTTCGGCTGGGGTATCAATCTGGAAAAAATCCTGAAATGATCTTACCTGCACATCCAGAAAATCCGGATAATCTACCGAGGGCTTTACCGTTGCAAAACTTTTTCTACCGGTTACTTTCAGACTCAAGGCTTTGAAAAGTTTTAAGTTTATAATTTTTTTAAAATGCTGTTAAGTTTCAGCGACAAGAAGACCCGTACTCCTGAACAAAGAGTCTTTTATTGATGCTACTAAACAAGCTGAAAATATATATTTCGTAGTGAAGAAGGTGATTGACCCTGTGCAACTGCCCTACGGAAACAAGTTGTGTATCGGACAAAAACCTCATGAATGATAAGCGTTTTAAAGAGAGTATCGCTAAATAAGGTGCGAAATTATATAATAATAACTGAAGTTGCAAATATTTATTATAGAAATATTATGAATTATTTAAAATATTTTCCTATAATGCAAATTTCATTCCTCTTTCACCTATTTGGAATGTCAGCGAATAAATTCGCCGTCTAATAAAACAAAGGATTAATTTGATTATAAGCCGGACTTAAGTCCGGCGTTGTATGAGAAAAGACCTTTATTATTTTAGACCCCGACCGCGAACCTTTTTATTCGGGGAGCGTCGGAGGGGTCGTCTAATTATGCAAAAATATCCCCTCCAATTTCCTCATCCCATAAAAAAGCCTGACCTTTGTATTTTTTATGATATAGATATTGACAACATGAAATACCATAGAGTATTGGTCGAAGCCATTGTGTATGCTTTGCAGCAGATTTTTATAGAGGGCAAACAGGCAGACAAAGTAATAGAATATGTATTGAAATCGAATAAAAAATGGGGCAGCCGGGATAGAGGTTTTATCGCTGAAAATACCTACGAGATTGTGCGCTGGTGGCGATTGTTGAAATTCGTCACTCAATTATCTGATACAAAAGTTGAAGATACTGCACAATTCTGGCAATTATTTGCTGCATGGCGTATTTTGCAGGGTGATAAACTACCCGATTGGCCGGAGTTTGGCAAAGCCAATGCTAAACAGGTATCAGCCCGTTTGGAAGAGGCGCAGCAAACCAGAAAGATAAAAGAATCAGTACCCGATTGGCTTGACGCCATTGGCGAGCAGGAACTAGGTGACCAGTGGAATGCTGAATTACAAGCCATGAACAAACAAGCCCCTGTTGTACTACGCACCAATACCCTCAAAACTAATCAGGCAGATTTACGCAGAAAGTTTCATGAACTGGGTATTGAAACTGATACGCTGGCAAATGTGAAGGACGCGTTGATTTTACAAAAAAGAGCCAATGTATTCTCGACAGAAGCCTTTAAAAACGGACTTTTTGAAGTACAGGATGCCGGAAGCCAATTGATTGCTCCTTTTCTGGAAGTACAGCCGGGCATGAGGGTAATAGATGCCTGCGCAGGAGCCGGAGGTAAAACGCTCCATCTGGCAAGCTTGATGGAAAACAAGGGCAGAATCATAGCCATGGATGTAGAAGAGTATAAACTACAGGAATTACAAAGACGTGCCAGACGCAATGGTATAGGAAATGTAGAAACCAAATTGATTGAAGCAAAGACCATCAAAAGGCTGAAAGAAAGCGCTGACCGACTGCTGTTAGATGTGCCGTGTTCGGGCTTGGGTGTTTTAAGACGTAACCCGGATGCCAAATGGAAATTGAAACCGGAATTCCTGGAGAATATCAAAAAAACACAAAGTGAGATAATAACAAATTACTCAAAAATGCTAAAACATGGGGGTAAAATGGTGTATGCTACTTGTAGCATTTTACCTTCAGAAAGTGAAGAGCAAGTGCAGAAATTTCTGGGTCAAAATCCTGAATACGCGCTTATCAAAGAACAACGCACCTCTCCTGCTGCCGATGGCTTTGATGGATTTTATATGGCATTGATTGAACGAAAATAGGTGTATCACGATTTTTCAAATCGTCCACAAAACAAAAAGAGTAGCAAACACAATTGCCACTCTTTTTGTAGTTTAACGACTCTTTAGAATCGCCAACCTGAAACCTATAATACTATTTATATACTCTTCTTTTTAGAAGCGGCACTTTTGGCTGTGCTTAACAATTGGTCAGCTTCTGTATATCCTAAAACTGATTTTACTACCTTACCATTGTTAGGGTCAATAAAAAACAAAGTAGGGTACCCTCTTACTTCATAGATACTCGATAATCTCATGCCTTCGTCGCTTTCCATATCTATGGCAGCATTCACAAAATTCTGGTTGAAGAACTCTCCCAATTGTTTATCAGGGAATACTCTTGCCTGAAGCATCTTACACGGGCCGCACCAGGTTGTGTAGGCATCCATGAAAATAAGTTTTTTCTCTGCCTTAGCTTTTTTTATGAGTTCTTTCCAGGAAGCTTTTTCTTCAAATTTGATTCCTGATGCAGAAGAGGCGTGTTGAGCAAAGGTTGACAAACTAAACAATAGCCCAAGGGTAGCAAACAATAATTTTTTGTTCATTTGTTAAGAAAAGATTTGAATTTTACACAATTAACGATAAAAACCTGGCTTTTAGTTTCTTAGCTTTAAAAAAAGCAAATTTCACACCAGAATACCAGTGCCAATCTGCAAATTTTATTTTGAGATGTGGCGAGACTATCCGAAATTTAGCTGAATAATCTCAGTAATCTCTTTTCTCTATGAAAAAAATACTCCTCCTCTTATTTCTTTCCTATACCACCTTTGGCCAATCAACTCAAAACAAGATTGATTCAGTAAGGATGCTACTCGAAAAAG
The DNA here is from genome assembly GCA_943368675.1 of Chitinophaga pinensis. Lineage (GTDB taxonomy): Bacteria > Bacteroidota > Bacteroidia > Cytophagales > Spirosomataceae > Emticicia. The sequence continues at coordinate 3,913 of CALRLN020000310.1, forward strand.
CTTATAATGAAAAGAATTCTGCCGGAATCTATGAGTTAGCCGGAGAATCATTCCGGAAACAACTTTCAGAAGCGGATATGAAAAGGGTAGTTACCCAACTAAATGGCCAGCTAGGTATCTGGAAATCATCTGAATTTCAGAAAAACACAGAAGGAGTAGCATTTTATAAAGGTATTTTTGAAAAAGCCAATCAGAATGTATTACTAAGTCTGGATAAGCAGGATAAAATCAGTACACTCCTGTTTCAGCCTTATATGGGCGATAAACCTAAAAAGGATTATCAGGTAGCATCTGATAATAAAATGGTTTCGCCTTTAGATATAAAAGTAGATAGTGTGGTGAGACCCTACATTCAGTTAAAACATACGGTTGGTATGGCGATAGCTGTTATGAAAGATGGCAAAGTGTATACCTATAACTATGGAGAAACCAACCGGGGGAATCATCAATTGCCTGATTCTGAAAAAACTTTGTTTGAAATCGGCTCTATCAGCAAAACCTTTACCGCAACGCTATTAGCCGAAGAGGTTGTAAAAGGAACAATGGCACTCGACGACCCTATCAACAAATACCTGCCTGATTCTATTCCGAATATGGCTTATAATGGTATACCTATTACGCTCAAAACCTTGTCTAATCATAGTTCCGGTTTCCCTCGCCTGCCAATAAATCTATACAAAAAAGGTGACCCTGCTGATGACCCCTATAAAAACTATGATACGCAACGGATGTATACCTACCTGAAAAACTTTAAGCCTTATCGTGAAGTAGGTGTTAATTATGAGTACTCCAACTTCGCTGTTGGTCTCCTGGGGAATATACTAGCCCTGCAAAACCATACGTCTTACGAAAAACTTCTGGAAGAGCGTATCACAAAGCCTTTAAAAATGAAACATACATTCATTACTGTAAAGCCAGATCAGGCCCCGAACTTTGCACAGGGGTATAATGAAAAAGGTGAAGCGGCTTCAGCCTGGGAACTAAACACCCTGGCAGGCGCAGGCGGCATACGTTCGACAGTTAATGACCTGGTAAAATATATGAATGCCCAAATGGGTAAAACTCCAGAAAAACTGCGAAAAGCCATTGAACTGACCCATCAGATTACCTTCGAAAAAGGTCAGAACATTGTTGGTTTAGGCTGGCATGCTATTAAAAGAAAAAATCAAACGGTTTTCCAGCACTCGGGCGGTACAGGGGGATTCAGAACATTCGTAGCGTTTGATAAAGCAAATAAAACAGGCGTAGTAGTATTATCTAATACAGCAGAGGAAGTAGCGCCGATTGGGCTTGAGTTGTTGAAATGACGGTGAAGGCTCTAAACCGAGGAAAATTTAACCAGCAAGGTACCGTTAAAAAAAAATCTTGCACTCATTGAGTAAATATTCAAACATTTAAGAGCTTTGCACCAGCTCCGTCTAAAAAAGTATTTACAACTATAAGCATTTATCCACGAATGAAGAATCTCTACTCGTACACCTGCGTGTACTTTGCTGTGTTTATCTGTCTGCATTTCAACATTTTTGCTAAGACACCCAACAATGAGCCTGTAATTTTAAAGCCTACGCCAATCAAGGCTTTGCCTGTAAGGTTCAAACCACTCCCTTTCAAACCCATATACCTGAACAAAGTCGATTTGTATCAATTCGACCAGAAAGCCTCTGTATTTGGTAAGATTACCAGTGCTTTCCCGGTTTTAACAGCACAGGAATGGCAAACTGTTAGCAACGACCCTGTAAGGTTTACCTTAACACCTAACAAAACAAGCGCCTATGTAGGAGAAGAAATTGAGCTAACCCTTACGGCAGAATTACTCAATATTTCTCCAAACTTATTATTTACGTTTGAAGAACTCCGTGAGTATACATTAAAGGTAGTTTTGCCCAATGATTTCATCCAGACCGGAGGTACATACTATGATTTTATATCAGGTAAATTAGACCCTGCCAATCCAAGGCAAACTTATACCATCAAAGGGAGGTATTTAGCCAAGCCGGCTTTGGATGACTGCTTTAAAGTGCTCAGGAAACTGAACAATGAGGTATTTATACTGAAAGATACTGAATGCCCGACTATCACTGAGGTGGATATTGCTTCCATCAATTCTTCGCCAGTTGCGCCGGATTCTTTAAAGAATACCAGAGAAATTACAGCCATTGATTTGAGTAAGATTAACCTTTACATTTTTTTTTACGATGGTGCCGGTCTTATAGATATTACCGGTAATAACGCAATTTACCTGAATTGTTATAAATGGCCTAATTACAATTATCATATCATGTTAACTACCGAAGGATTTCAGGAAGTGGTAGCAAATAATGGTTCTTTGCAATACATTGTCTCTCAATCACCAAATGGCCCTGACATTACTGTTTGTCATACAGATCTTGCAAGCGCTCCAACTAATGGAATAGGGGGCGTTGATTTTTGGTATAGCCCTACTCAGATTACTTCGACTATTAAGGTCTTTACAAGTACGAACTGTAGTGGCACGCCAGTAAAAATACTTACCAAAACATATGCGATAGACCGTACCTCTGAGTGTCCTCAGCCACCCACAAGTTTTACAATTTCTGCTGCTTCAACAACTATCTGTGCGGGGAGTTCCACAACACTTGAGGCCTCGAGTAATTGTCCTTCTGCTAATGTCGTATGGAAAAAGAATGATGTCACTTTTAATGGTGGTAGCAGCATCACAGTAA
>CALRLN020000311.1:0-6602 GCA_943368675.1 Chitinophaga pinensis
CTGGGCAAAAGTTGATGAAGAACTTTTTGATTATGTCGGTAAGCGCATAAGCGAAGGAGACACCGCATTGTATGGACGGGTGACTTATCAGATGATGGAAAGCTACTGGCCTACCGCAGCCGACCAACCGACAGCATCCAAACACGATATTGAACATTCAAAATGGTATAGCAAAGTTCACAAAATTGTTTTATCAAAAACACTCAACGAAGCAGATCTGGCGAATACAACCATTATCAGCGACGACCTTTCAGTCAGAATCAATGAAATAAAACAACAACCCGGTGAAGACATACTGCTGTTTGGCAGCCCAAGGGCAACTCATGCATTGATTGAACAGAACTTAATTGACGGCTACTGGCTATTTCTTAATCCAACTATTTTAGGGCAAGGCATTCCATTGTTTGCAAACATCAAAGACAAAACAAAACTAAAACTATTGAGCACCCGACAATTTACTTCAGGAGTTGTTGAATTGAATTATGTTGTTGATAGGGAGTAATTATGATATAAAAACAAAACTCTTTCTAAACAAAAATCTCTCGCAAATAGCCAATTTAAGGTTTATGCGAGAGATTTTTTAAGATGAGTTATTACGCTAATCCATCAAGGAATATCCTTAGGAGGACGAGCAAAATAAGCCTCAATTTCTTCTTTAGATGGTTCTTTCAATGGCCTTACAACCCTGAAACCTAAGAATGGTGCATCTGTCAGCCACCAATCTGATTTCGGAATCTGTGGGTCACGTTGTTTCAAATCAGGTGTTGAGGTACGGCGTGCGGCACTACGTAATTTATCAGCATCATCGTCCCAGTGTCCACCACGAATCGAGTGAGGGTAATGCTTGCTGGGTTTTATATAAGGGTTATCACCCGCTTCAGGTTTACCATAGAAATCAGCTACATACAAATCAGATGTCCACTCAGCTACATTGCCATACATATCATATAAACCCCAGGCATTTGGTTTCTTCTGACCTACTTTCTTATAGGCACCGTCCGAATTATCATAGAACCAGGCATAGTCTTTCAGTTGAGCCGCATCATCGCCAAAATAAAAAGTAGTTTTAGAACCCGCACGTGCTGCATATTCCCATTCTGCTTCAGTAGGTAAGCGGTAAAAATGCCCTGTTTTGGCATACAACCATTTACAAAAAGCTCTTGCCGCAAACTGTGTTACATTACATACCGGAAAACCACTTTCTTTGCCTTGCCCGAACGACATTTCTACATAAGGCTGTGTCGGGCGGGCCACCACATCTACACGGCTTTTTACCTCGGCTGTATTTTTATCATCGGCTACTTCCAATTCCTTATTAAAAAAGGCCTCGTACATTTCCCAGGAAATTTCATATTTGGCCATCCAGAAACCATTAATTTTCACTTTATGCTGAGGGCCTTCGTCGTCTTTGCGGTTTTTTTCATCTGCCGGGCTGCCCATCATAAATTCTCCTGCCGGAATAGGCACCATGTCAAGTCCATGTGCAAGTCCCGGGATATGTTCTGTATAAGGTTTTAAATCTTCGCTACGAAAAGCGGTGAAGAATAGTAAAGTTGCGAGTAAAATTAAGGATACTTTTTTCACTTAGGTTTGAATGTTTGGTTTCACAAATATAGTTATGACTTCGACTGTTTTACAAAATATGACCTCCAAAATGCTTATTCCTTATAAAATACACGTTTTACCCGCTCGCTGACACCCGTCAGAATTTCATAAGGAATAGTGCCGATAGAAGCCGCCAACTCATGTATCGGTAAATCCTTACCAAAAATTATCACTTCGTCACCCTCCTCACATCTGGCTTCGGTTACATCAATCATTGTCATATCCATACATACATTGCCTATTACCGGGCATCTGGTACCATTTACCAGTACTGCCCCTACCCCCTTGCTAAAGCCCCTGTCAAACCCATCGGCATAACCAATGGCAATGGTGGCAATGCGTGAGTCTTTCTCAAGCACTCCCTTCCGGCTATAGCCTATGGTCTCACCCTTTTTAAGGTGTTTAATCTGTGATATAATTGTTTTCAGTGTTCCGACTGTCTGCAAAGATTTCTGTTCAGTTCCGGTAGCCTCCACACCATATAAACCTATCCCCAGTCGTACCATATCAAACTTAGCCTCAGGGAAACGGATGATTCCGGCAGAATTACAGATATGTCTGAGCGGTGGCTGGTCTCCTTTAGGCAAAGATTGAATAATCTTATCCGACATACGGCTGAAGCGCGCAATCTGCGATTTAGAGAAATCATTATGCTCGCTTTCATCAGCCCCAACCAGATGGCTGAATATAGACGCAATTTTAATAGCCGGATTTTGCTTTAATAAATCAATCAGCTTATCAATGTCCTGCTCTTCAAATCCCAGGCGATGCATGCCTGTATCTAACTTGATATGAATCTTAAAGGTGGTATCAGGGAATGATTTGATGAAATCAAGAAAACGGCGCAATAGCTGAAAACTATAAATTTCGGGTTCCAGATCATACTCCACCAGTTTACTGAAAGTTTCAGGCTGAGAATTCAGCACCATAACAGGCAATTTAATGCCACTCTGGCGCAGTGCCACTCCTTCGTCCGGATAAGCCACTCCTAAATAATTTACCCTGTGATATTCGAGTAAACTTGCTACTTCTGCACTACCACTGCCATAGGCATAGGCTTTCACCATCACCATTATTCTGGTATCGCTACCTATTTTACCCCTATAGAAATTGAGGTTATGTGTAAGTGCATCCAGGTTTATTTCAAATATGGTTCCGTGTACTTTCTGAATCAGTTTATCAACAATTTTTTCAAAGGCAAATTTCCTTGCCCCTTTTACCAATATCAGACTATCATGCAATTGATTGATGGGGTATTCTTCCAGAAATTCTTCGGTTGATTTAAAGAAAACCGCTTCACTATCAAAGAACCTTGCATTTCTTGAAATATCCTCACCTATGCCTATCATCTGGTCTATTCCTTTCCCTTTTATCAGTTCGGCAATACTTTTATACAAATCAATCTCTTTCAAACCCGATTGCAGCAAATCGCTGATGATTAACACCTTTTTATTTTTGGTATGGTGCTGGCTCATAAAATTCAGGGCCATGTTCAACCCTGCGTAATCGTTATTGTAGGTATCGTCTATCAGGTAGCAATCGTTAATGCCCTGCTTCAATTCAAGGCGCATAGCAACGGGTTTCAAAGCCATTAATGCTTCTGATGTCAGTCCAGGATCCTGTCCTTTAGGTGTCAATACAAGCTTGGCGAAAACGCAATGGGTGGCATTTTCAATAGAGGCATCATCAGTAAACGGAATCCTGAATTCATATTCTTCGGCATTCCAGTTAATGGCCAGTGTAGTGTAGGTAGCTGTTTTGGTAGCAGTAACGTTAATCGGGCTCTCCTGACTTTTAGACCAGCCGATGAGTTCAATCTTCGGATTAACTGCTTTCAGCAAAAGCCTGATTTCCTCATCTATTTCTTCGTAGTCCTTGCAGTAGATAAGCGTTTTGGTCTTGCGAAAAAGCCGTAGTTTTTCGGTAACTTTTTGCTTTCTGCTCCTGAAACCTTCATCATGGGCCGACCCGATATTGGTAAATATACCAATAGTAGGACAGATAATAGGCTCAAGATTCTCCATCTCGCCCGATTTCGAAATCCCGGCCTCAAATATACCAAGCGTATGGCTTTCGTTCATCTGCCATACAGACAAGCCGACACCAATCTGAGAATTATAGCTTCGGGGGCTTTTAATAACGGTATAGTCTTTTGATAGCAGACTACTGAGCCACTCTTTTACGATAGTTTTACCATTACTACCGGTAATTCCTATGACCGGAATATCGAATTTCTTCCGGTGCATGGCAGCCAGACTCTGTAAAGCTCTGATGCCGTTTTCAACCAACCAGAATTTCGCCCCCGGAAAACGTTCGTTCAGGTCGGGTTTTGCCGCTTTTTTTTCAACAACAAACTCACGTACTCCCTTCTCGTAGAGTTCTTCAATAAAATTATGTCCGTCGTGGCGCTCTCCTTTAATCGCAAAAAAGATACTTTGCTGTGGTTGAGAAACAAAACGGCTATCGGTCAACAGAACCGTAGCCTTTGTAATAATAGGTTCAGAAAAGAAATTCACTGTATATGTTGTAGAAAAATAGCTGACAAAAAGAAAAGCAACCTTATAAAGAAGGGACCAGTTCTAAATTAACTGTGCTTGTAGACTGAATAAACTTATTGTTTTCGGCCTGTAAAATCATTTTGGTATTAGATAATTCGAGTATTTTAAACTCACCTCCAAATCCGATAATCTGAATATCCAGTACTTTGTCATTGCTTTTCAGATACCAGCTTCCGGCATTAACTATCTGTTTTGAGGCACGGTCTCTGCCACGTGTTACATTATCTGACCTGAATTCAAAATCAAATGTAAAAATAGCCTGGGCCTGAGAATTAAGTTCGTTGTTGGCAAGAGTTCTGCCGTTCGGATCTGTGAAACGATCCAATTTCCAGTAATTAGCCGTAAGTATCTTGGCCGAGGCATTTACAGGTTCTTCTTTTTTCTCTTTACAAGCAAAAACAAATGAAACCAGTGTAATAACAAAAAATAATTTTTTCATTGAGTTGGAGCGCATCAATACGCCTGATTATAAAATTAATCTACAAAATTAGCATTTTCAGCTTAGAAGTAAACGCCAAAGGAAGGCATTTTATTCCAGATCGTAGGGTAAATAATCATTTACCTTCGCCCCGAATTTATGTAATTCTCTTACAATAGTTGAACTGATGGGGGCTAATTCAGGAGAAGTAATCAGGAAAACAGTCTCCAAATCTGCAATCAGGTGCCTGTTTACCTGCGATATAGTATTTTCGTATTCAAAGTCGGTAGTGTTTCTCAACCCTCTCAGCAAAAACTTAGCACCGTATTGTCTGGCAACATTGGCGGTCAGATCATCATAAGATATTATACTGATATTGTCTGCTTCATTAAACGCTTCTTTTATTTTCAGGGTCATTAAATCCAAAGGGAAATAGCGTTTTTTTTGCGTGTTGGTACCAATACCGATTATGATTTCATCAAAAAGCTTTAATCCACGCTTAACAATATCTGCATGACCTTTGGTGAATGGGTCAAACGAACCAGGGAAGAAGGCTGTTTTTTTCATGAAATCAGGGTTAATCGGGTAAATTGGGGTGTTGCACTAATCTAATAATATCAATATAAGTAATAAGAACAGAACAGGGTATAGTACCGATGCTCAGGAATCTGCTCAAAATACTGGCTGAATTTTATTTTTGTCGGGTTCTTCGCAAATTCAATATTTTTCAGAGTCTTGTTCAACAATACATAGCCTTCTGAAAAAGAGGTTATTTCGCCGTAAAATATCACGGGCATTTCTGTATCCAGATTCAGTTCGTTCATAATAAACAATACATGATACACCATATCCTGAGCGGTGCGGTATTGAAAACGGTTACAAAAATGTAGTTTATCATCCTGAAAATAAATCAGTGATACATAGTTTTCCTCAAAATACAGGTGCAGCCCACGATTAGTTTTGTCCTTAACTATTCCTTCTATCAATGTACTAATCACAGGTACTGGCGTAATTTTCTTTGCCGGATACATTTCCTTCAACCAGTTTATCAGGTTCTTCTCAACACTGAACACATTGATAATACCAAAATGGCTATGCCTGAACTCAAACATCTGTTCATGTTCGCTCAGATTTTTTCCTGCGGCAAAGTTCAGATATTTGGCTACTTCATCAGACTGGTAATATTCATCCGGAATAAGCGTAAAATGACTGGCATTGACCGTCAGCCTTATGGTTTTCCAATAATTAGCTGTCAGAAAATGATGGCTCTGATAAATTCTTTTGACCGTACTTAATAATTGATTATGATTCAACAGCGAAAATACGTGGTAATCTTCCAACCACATCACTACATTATGAACAGAATTAAAAATAGCGAAACGAAAACGGTCATGACCTACCTCTATCATCAGATGGCTGTCTGCAATCTGACTTACGTCGAAGCGGTCGTCTTTTATCTCAAAGCTTGGTGAAATATGGGTAATTGTGGCCTCCAAGTTTCTTGTTGGATTTGGTTGTTCCTAAACAAATTGCTGTTTACTTGACAATTTTAATCAAATTTAAACGATTTCCTAAGAATTTATCGCTAAATATACATCTTCCGTGAAAAATCCCCTGTTTTGTACAGGTATCCATCTCACATCCTTTATTAACTGAGCATCATTCTCAAATTCAGGATCCACTCCTTTTATTAATTCTCCTGATTTTATCTTTACCCTGAAGTAGAGTTCGATCGCATGTAAAGGCGGACTGATAAATTCATTTTTAAACCAGAAATCTCCTACTTCTACCTGAAATCCTGTCTCTTCAAAAAATTCTCTTCTTAATGCATCACTGATGGTTTCATTTTCTTCCATTCCTCCTCCCGGTGGTAGCCAGACATCCTGCGCATCTATTACACCTTTATGGCATACCATCAGCACTTGCTGATTTTCTATACATATCCCGCATACACGTATCCGAATCCTGTTGAAGTATTTTTCTTTTATGATTTCCCGTGTGTTATCAATCATAGGGAATAA
>CALRLN020000312.1:0-6599 GCA_943368675.1 Chitinophaga pinensis
AACTGGAATGAAAAGACCGATAATATGGCGTTTAGCGCAAAGCCTAACGCCATGATTATTAATGCCGGGGTTTATGATTTAACCGATGACCTGACCGCATGGCTGCGAAAAGATTTAAAAGACAAGAATCAGGCAAAAGAAATATCTCCGAATTATCTTATCAGAAAAGACTTCCCGCCTGCATTAATTTTTCATGGTACTCTTGACCGGAATGTACCATACAAGACAGCGCAGAAGTTTGGTGAGGACATGATCAATGCAGGCAATACTAATATTTTCTTTCAACCTCTTGGCGGCGCAGGGCATTTCATCTGGTTTGACCCTAAGCAATCTGATAAGATGGCCAAGGCCCGAAGCAGGTTTATTGAGAAACTGGGGTATTGATGGTATATCTGCCGACTGCTCCGTTTCTGCGTATACATTTTTAATGCAAAAACAATAAATCACTGTTTTCAGCATCAAATCAAAATTAAATTCTTATAAAATCTCAACATATAGGTTTTTTTGAAAGTAATCCTTTGTATCTTTGAACAAAAATTTTGTCTTTTGCGTTAATCCGCTAACACAAGGTATTCTCGTTTTTTTACTATGCTCAAAAGAATTGCAGTCATATTTCTGTTTCTCATTATTGAATGTTCGACTTTCAGCGAATATGTCAAAGATTTCTTTGGCGATGTAATGACATGCAGCTTAGATGCCTGTGAAGCTGATGAAAGTGAGTGCGAGAACGAAAATCAGGACAAAAAAAGTGAGCCTAATACGTATATGCTTTCTTTTTCGGGGCTTAACTTTACTTTTAAATACTTTTCACCTAAAAAGAGTATTTACTTTTATACACAATCTTCAAAGCGGTTTCCTATACGATTGATTCAATCCCCGCCACCCAAAGCTTAAATATTCCTTACCACCAATATACCAGTCGTGCTTTTTTATAAACGAAGCAAGCATTCTTTTTAAAGGATAGTTTTTTCTATTCTTTCATTTTACTTATTCGGCAGTTCTTTCGGATATTTTCTTTGATATTTTAAGGCCTTAAAGTATTGAATATAAATAAATTGTAGAATTTCTGAAAAATTCATCTTATATAAATCAATGAAATCAACAATAAACTTTTCAAATTTAAAACATGATTTGCCCTCTGGGCTAGTGGTCTTTCTGGTTGCCCTGCCACTTTGCCTGGGAGTGGCACTAGCTTCCGGAGCACCACTCATCTCGGGTGTTATCGCCGGTATTGTAGGCGGTATAGTGGTCGGAGCTATCAGTGGTTCACAAGTAGGTGTGAGCGGTCCGGCAGCCGGGCTTACAGTTATTGTATTAAATGCTATTACCGAAATAGGTGCTTTTGATTCGTTCATTCTCGCTGTAGTTTTAGCAGGTTTTTTCCAGATTATTCTGGGTGTTTTAAAGGCAGGGGTTATCGGTTATTATTTCCCTTCCTCCGTTATTAAAGGTATGCTTACTGCTATTGGTATTATCATCATTCTGAAACAGATTCCTCATGTTGCCGGCATCGACCAGGACTACGAAGGAGATGAAAACTTTTTTCAGAAAGACGGTGAAAACACATTTTCTGAGCTTCTTAATGTAACTGAGCTTTTCAATGAAGGCGCTTTAATTATTGGCGTCATTTCCATATTGGTGCTGATTTTATGGGACCAGGACTTTATTAAAAGAAATAAAATTCTTAACCTCATTCCGGGTCCATTACTTGCTGTACTCTTAGGTATATTCCTCAACAGTGGTTTGGGTGTATTACCAACCAACTTTCATCTTGAAAGTAATCACCTGGTAACTTTGCCGGTTACCAAATCATTATCTGATGTTTCAGGCTTTCTGGTCTTTCCCAATTTCTCAGCTATTACAAATCCTATCATCTGGAAAACTGCTTTCGTGATTGCCATCGTTGCAAGTCTTGAAACTCTTCTCTCGGTTGAGGCCACAGACAAACTTGACCCACAAAGCAGACTTACACCTACTAACCGCGAATTAATTGCCCAGGGCTCAGGTAATATACTCTCAGGTCTAATCGGAGGTATTCCGATTACTCAGGTAATTGTACGCAGTTCGGCTAATATTATGTCGGGTAACAAGTCGAAAATGTCAGCAATTATTCATGGCATTATTCTTTTAGTGTGTACCTTAAGTATTCCAACCATTCTTAATCTTATTCCTTTAGCTACTTTGGCGGCAGTTCTTATTATGGTGGGTTATAAACTGGCTAAACCCACTGTATTTAAAACCATGTTCAGAGAGGGTCCCGACCAATTTGTACCATTTATTGTAACTGTGTTGGCCGTGGTATTCACTGATTTGCTGACAGGCATAGGTATTGGTACGATGGTTGCCATGATATACATACTTTATACCAATTATAAAGGTTCAATGTCTGTTGTGAGAGACAACCAAAATGTATTGATTCTGTTTAATAAAGATATTTTTTACTTTAATAAATCTGAGTTGATGCAGAATCTGGCTGCTTTGAAATCGGGCGATGTGGTGCTGATAGACGGAACCAAAACCACTTTTATTGACCATGATATATTTCTGACACTGGAGGAGTTTCAGGCAGAAGCTAAGGCCCGACATATCAATATTGAATTTAAAAATATTAAAAGAAGAAAACTAAATTATAGAAAAAGTGATGGAATCGTATCAAAAACTCTTGTTAGCTAATAAAGCCTGGGCGGCTGACAAACTTCAGGTAGACCCTACCTATTTTAAGAATTTAGCATCAGACCAGAAACCGGAATTTTTGTGGATTGGTTGCTCTGATAGCCGTGTACCCGCTGATCAGGTAACTGGCACACAACCTGGTGAAATTTTTGTACATCGGAATGTAGCCAACCTGGTTATCCATACTGATATGAGCATGCTCAGCGTATTGCAATATGCAGTTGAGGTATTAAAAGTTAAGCATATTCTGGTTGTAGGCCATTATCAGTGTGGCGGTGTAAAAGCCTCTATGACTAATAATGACTATGGGCTGATTAATAACTGGCTTCGGAATATCAAAGACGTATATGCAAAATATCAGGATGAATTGCAAGGCATTGATGACGATCAGGAACGTTTTGACAGGCTGGTAGAAGTGAATGTAATAGAACAGGTAAAAAATGTGGCAAAAACCACCATCGTTCAAAACGCCTGGAATACAAGTGAATATCCTAAAATACATGGTTGGGTACTTGACTTGCATACAGGGTTGATGAAATCTATTATTGAAATTGATTCTAAAGACAGTGATGCGCTGGAAGATGTTTATAATTTTGATTTCAACAAGAAAAAACCGAAGAAATTAGAACCGGTAGAACATTAAAATTTTACAGTTTGCGTTTGTTTTTTTAATAAGGCGCTTATAGATAGGTCTCTCATACATCTATCTTATAGGCGTCTTTATTTTTGGCTTGCACTGCCAGGTATGATACTAATACATAGTAAAAAAATGGTTTTATAGGCATTCTCTGATGAAAACGGCTACCTGGAAATTGCTGGTAATGCTGACGGTTTTTCTGTTATATATTGCTCAAAGAAGAAAATGTCTTAGGTTTGATGCATATACTATTTATTAACTATTGCTACTTACTCTGGTATTTCTTAAAGACTGTTTCTGAATCTCACAGATAATTTACTTTTATGAACTCAAAAATAATAGCCCTGTTAGGCTTACTGATTAGTATAGTACCTCAGTTTTCAAAGGCTCAGGTATTGAAAGACGGAAAACTGACACTGAATGAAGACGGCTCGAACTACATAAAGTTTACTATGGTAAATCAGGTATGGTTACGTAATACTACCTTAAATGAAGGTTCGACTATTTTTGGATATGCAAAAAATAACACCTGGGATATTGGTATCAGACGTTTCAGAGTACAACTGTATGGCCAGTTAACTGACAGAATATTCATTTACAGCCAGATTGGCGAAAATAATTTCAATGGTATATCAGACCGTAAATTTGGTTTCTTTATTCATGATGCATTAGGCGAATACGCTATAGTGAAAAACAAATTATCATTGGGCGGTGGATTGGCAGCATGGAGTGGTCTTGCCCGCTTTGCTTCGCCATCAGTCGGCAGTATTTTAGGAGTAGATGCACCGCTGTACCAGCAATCGACCAATGATATTACCGACCAGTTTCTGAGGAAATTGTCAGTATATGCCAAGGGGAAGTTAGGCAGATTTGATTACAGGATTGCCTTATCAGACCCAATGGCTTTTCAGAAAGCTGCCTCATATAATGCTATACTCAGTTCAGATATTGCTAATTTCTCCTCAAAACCTCCTGAGTTTCAATGGAACGGGTATTTCCAATGGCAGTTTCTTGACCAGGAATCCAACCTTACACCTTACATGACAGGCACATATTTAGGCAAGAAAAAAGTCTTCAACATCGGCGCAGGCTTTGTATATCAACCTAAAGCCATGTGGATGCTGGCACCCAATAAGGTGGATACCGTAGAAACCAATATGGTTCAATTAGCTTTAGATGCCTATTATGATGCACCTGTTGGAGCCGAAGGGCAAGCCATTAGCGCCTATGCATCGGTCGGGCATTTTGATTTCGGTAAAAACTACCTTCGCAATATCGCAGCCATGAACCCGGCGAATGGTACTACCCGTAAAGATCTTATTAACGGTTCAGGAAATGGTTTTCCGGGTTACGGAACGGGTAATGTGATTTATACCCAAGTCAGTTATAAGTTCAGAGATAACCTGATAGGAAAAACAACGATTATGCCCTATGTATCTTTGCAGCATGCCAGTTATGAAAGATTAAATCAGCATGTAAATTATTGGGATTTTGGCCTAAACTGGTTACAAAGCGGCCATAATTCAAAACTTACACTGGCGTATCAGGATAGACCAGAATTTTTAACAGATGCGAATGGCAAAGGAGAATTGAGCAGCAGAAAAGGCTCAATGATAATTCAGTATCAGGTGTTTTTTAATTAGAATAGCTGTCTCTAATAAATCATATTTCGGACAAAAATCAAGCCCCTGGGTTTCTCCAGAGGCTTTCTACTTTGCGGATTACGTAAGGAATTACACTTCACTTTAGAAGAATTTATTTTCTGTAATCAAATTTTACAGCTAAATACTCCGGCATTCTCATTATGAAAGCAAAAGCTGTTACTCATATCTTTTGCTATTGCACCTTAGCACGTGCTACTTTAATGATAAAAACTATTTCGCACTTGTCGATAAATGTACAAAAGCGCATAGCAACTGTTTTTTTGCTCAAATAGTCTTTAATAGCAGTTTCCTACTATTAAAGACTTAATCTGGGCTTTAGTTTTAATGGCTATTAAGTTATCGCATAGTTGATTATCTAATCACATACATATACGAAGCAGTCGAAATTCCGGATTTAAAAACTATAAAATATTTTTTTCTCAATTACTGAGCAGGGCTTTTTCTATAATTAAATAGGCTATTATGGATATTTAGCAGAATATTATGCTGAAAAATAATGGAAGTACACATAAATATAATATTTGAGCGAAATTGTGGTATCCTCTCAAAAAAAATTATATTTGCTAAAAAACTATAGAACACAATGGAACTTCCGGGCTGCCCTCAATGTGATTCTAATAATATATCCCGGAATGGGATAGTCAAAGAAAAACAACGTTATAAATGTAAAGACTGCGGCTATAATTTTACCGTTGATAAAATGGGTAAGAATATAGAAAGTTTCTTTGTAACTAAAGCGCTACAATTATATCTTGAAGGGCTTAGTTTCAGAGAAATTGAACGTCTTTTGGGCATAAGTCATGTTTCGGTGATGAACTGGGTGCGTAAATATCGTGTAATTATTCCTGGCAGGAAAAACGATTACAGGCCAAGCACGCTTATTCTGACTTATGCAGAACTGATTGAGTTTTATGCCAACCGGGAAAATCTTAGGGGTATAGGTGTGACAGTTACTGAAGTAGACGATAAATTTATGCTCATCAAATGGGAACGAGCAAAGAAATAGAATACCAAACAGCCCTTAAAATAATATCCATCTAATCCCTAAAATTAAGAGTTAATGTCTGAAAAAAAACAAAAATTAGGCTACATCATTGGTGCTTCATCAGTGGGTACGCTTATTGAGTGGTATGACTTTTATATCTTCGGCAGCCTGGCCACAGTTTTAGCCTCCAAATTCTTCCCGACTGATAATCCCACAGCGGGCTTCCTGAATACCTTGGCCACCTTTGCCGCAGGTTTTGTAGTAAGGCCATTCGGGGCTTTAGTCTTTGGGCGCCTTGGTGATTTAATCGGCCGTAAGTATACATTCATGGTCACGCTATTATTAATGGGAGGTGCTACTTTTGCCATAGGTCTGGTACCAAGTTATGAATCCATAGGCGCTTTAGCTCCGATTCTGGTATTATTACTAAGATTATTACAGGGGCTGGCATTGGGAGGAGAATACGGCGGCGCAGCTACTTATGTAGCTGAGCATTCACCTGCACACAAAAGAGGATACTGGACATCCTGGATCCAGACAACTGCTACCGTCGGTTTGTTTGTCTCATTAGGCGTAATTATGATTACCCGCACATCGATGTCGAAAGAGTCATTTGATGATTGGGGCTGGCGTTTGCCTT
>CALRLN020000313.1:0-6561 GCA_943368675.1 Chitinophaga pinensis
AGGAAATCAAACCGATATTTGATGACCTGAAAGCACGTGAGAAATCGGAGGCATTGAAAAAATATATTGCAGATAACGGAAACAACGAAGGCTTTGAGTTCAAAAACGATAACTATGTAGTGCGTTTTGAGTCATTAAGTGCGCAGATCCGTGATGCTAAAAACCATTTCTTCCAGAAAATAGAACGCCTGAAAGAAGATTATTTTGAGCGCAAAACCAATTTATTGCAACGCCTGCGTGAAATAGTAGAACAGGAAGAACAAGGTGGCTCAAAAAACAACTGGCAGGAATTCAAGAAACTGCAGGAAGACTGGAAAAGTGCCGGAAACGTTAATTCTCCGCACAATACCTCTTTATGGTCGGCCTATAATGCCTTGATTGACAGATATTTCAGTATACGTCATATCCAGAACGAACTGAAAGACCTTGACCGCAAGAAAAACCTGACAGCCAAAACCGAGATTGTAGACCGCATTGAAGCCATTGCCAAAACACTTGACGATAGCGGGCTGAGCAATACTACTTTGCGCCAGGCAAATGATTTGCTTGAAGAATACAAGCACATAGGCCCGGCACAACGCGAAGCACAGGATGAGCTTTGGAAACGCCTGAAAGCGGCCTTTGATATTATTCATAACAAACGCCGTGAGCAATCGTCGCAGGCAGGTGCTTTGCAGGAAGAAATCTTTAGTGCTAAAGCCCGCCTTGTTGAGAACCTGAAGCCTTATATCGCTTTCAATACCGACAGCATTAACGAATGGAACGCCAAAACGAAAGAAATACTGGCGATTCAGGACCAATGGAACGGTATTAAAGGTGCTATGCCGAAAGACAAGGGCAAGGAAATAAGCCGTGAGTTCTGGTCGTCGTTGAAGACATTCTTCCGTAATAAAGGTGAATTCTTTAATAAACTGGAAGCCGAAAGAGAAAGCAACCTGAAAGCCAAGACTTCATTGTGCGAGCAAGTAGAAGTATTGCTGGAATCCGGCGACTTCTCTCCTGCCAATACGGACAGAGTTGTGGAGCTACAAAAAACCTGGAAGACGATAGGGCATGTGCCGGAGAAATTCAAGGATAAAATCTACGACCGTTTCAAAAAGGCTTGTGATGCCTTCTTTAACGGTAAACGTGCCAAAGGCAACGAAGTAGAGAAAGAATACGAAGTAAACCTGAATCAGAAACTGGCGCTTTGTGCAGAGATTGAAGCCGCTGCGCAGGCAGGTGAGGCTGATCTGGCTAAATTGCCTGCTTATAAGGCCCGCTATAACGAAATAGGCTTTGTGCCTCGTAAAGAGATGCAGTCTATTCAGCGCCGCTTTGTAGATGCCATCAATGCATACGTAAAAGCCAGCTCGGGTGTGAGTGGTAAAGAGAAAGAGAAGATGCTGTTGCAGAACGAGGTAGATGTAACCCTGAAAAACGACAGAGGCAATACAAAAGAGCTTGATAAGAAAGAAAACGATATTCGCCGGAAGATGAAGAAGCTGGAAGACGACATCAACCTATGGCAGAACAATATCGAATTCTTTGCCCGTTCTAAAAACGCCAGTGCTGTTCGTGCCGAGTACGAAGAGAAGATAAAAGGAGCAGAAAAAGAATTGGCCGAGCTTAAGCAGAAGTTGAAAATCATCGTTGCGGCGAACTAAAAAATATTATTCCTTAACTCGTTGGTCTTCAACGAGTTAAGAAATTGTTAAAAAATATTTCAAAAAAACGCTTGACTGGTATAACTGAAAGCATTAATTTTGCACCACGATTTCAGAACAAGGTAACACACCAGTCAACGAAATCAGAAATAAATGCCTCCATAGCTCAGCTGATAGAGCAACTGACTTGTAATCAGTAGGTCGCTGGTTTGATCCCGGCTGGGGGCTCTCAAAATCAAAACCCAAGATTTTTTCTTGGGTTTTTTTGTTGTTTTTATTTAACTCCCAAATCTATTAAAACTTCCTGTAAACATCTTTTTACAATATCTGAGGAATTTCCTAATAGCTTAAACTCGTTATCAATAACTCCAAACAGCTTGCTTAAACTTCTTTCAGAAATAATAATATCTGAATAAGGCTCTTTAAAAATTGAAATAAAGATTTGTTTGGTAATATATATTCTTACCGGTAGCTCCGTATTTATTGAAAAAATATCTTTAATAAAATACATAGACTCTTGTACATTTCTTAAATTAGGATTATGCCTTCCTTCTAAACTTTTAATAGCATTTTGAAAATAATTCTGTTGATTTTTAATAAAAATCCTACTCTTTTCAAATGAAGCATACAAGGTATTTCTTGTTAAAGTAATACCTTTATAGTTTAATCCTATCATTTCAAGTTTTGCTTCTTCCCAAACCCTAAAGTTAAATTGCCTAAAGAAGTTTTCACTTGTAATAAAGGGAATAAATGGCTTATTATAGAACAATAAGTCGTCTGAAATTAACATCCGGTTCGATTTAGATGCTAATAATAAGGTATGAGTTAAATATTTTTTATCTAGCTCGTCTGAAAGTTTATCTACAAAATCTTCATTGTTTAAATTAAAATCTATGTAATCTATTATACAATTTTCATTGACCCACTCCAATATTTCACTTATTTTGGCAAGTTTATTTTGACTATAATTCTCTGGATAAAAAATAGGAACAACTCTATCTGGCAAAATTGATAATGCCATTTTCTCCTGGGGAGCATGGCTTAGTTCATAAATTTCCTTAATAATAATATCTTTTGTGCTTTGAGAAATGTAGAGTTTATAACTATTAAAATCTACACTTTTTGACAATCTTTGAAATAACAGAATACTTGAAAAATCAAGTACAAATTCTGTTTCTTTACTTATTTGAAAACTATTTTGAAAAATTAAAGGACATATATTAAATCCCAAAATTTGCTGATTAACTATACTATCAAAACACTCGAAATAATTACCACCGAATAGGGAATTACAAAGCTCTGAAAAACCTATTTCTCTATTTATGTATTTTTCCATTACTTTTTCATTTTGGCTCTTTCTTAAAAAACCATCTTGTCCAAATAAGTCTTGAACTTTTGTGTGGAATCTTTCTATATCAAATTCACCATTTTCATCGAGAATTGGCAAAGATTTTACTGGCATTCCTCCCGAAAGAGGCTCGTTGGTCTCATTTAATATTATCTTTATTTGACCCAAGTACTTATCAAATACATTTATAATTTTTATTCTCGATTTATGGAATCTATCCTTATAGTCAATTACATCACTTGTTTTCTTTGAAAAGATTTTTCGAATAACTGAGTTTGAATTAAAACTATCTCTTGAGATTTCATAAAATTTTATCTCTGAATTAATCTCTAACTCTACAACAGTATTAAAATCTATAGTGTCTGGTTGCTTAGGCCAGTTCTCTTCTTTGATTAAGTTAAAAACTCTCCAGTATCCCATTTTTATGTCAATATTGCTTGGATGTTTTTTAAGCTCTCTTAATGCAATTTCTAGCCCAAGTTCTACTTTTCTATTTTGAACGCAAACCTGTGCCAAATAAAGCATATTACCACTTAGCAAATCAAAATCCAATATAGATTCGTTTAGATAACTATCTAGTTCATCTGATTTTTTTTGTTTATATAATACATCTATTAAAATAAATTTAAATTCATTGTTATTTTTGAATTTATCGACTCCTTCTTTAGCAACTTCCTCTACTTTATGGTAGTTATCAATCTTTTGATATAACTGTATTTCATATAATAAAAACTGACTTTGTGAGGGATAATTTTCTTTCCAATATTTTAGTTTTTGTAATAATTCATTGCTATATTTTTTACTTATCCATAACAATTCAATATACTGAGGTAGGTAAAAAATTAATTTTTCTTCATTTTCTTTGGATTCAATCAAAGGCTTAAATAGTTCTACACCTTTATTAATTTCACCAAAAGCACAGTAAATTGAAATCACTATTATTTTAAAATTAAAATGTAGTTCATCCCAATGATCTTCTAAATTTTTAGCTTTCCCGAGACAATAATCTCTTTTATCTGGATTATACCGAAAAAGACAGCCTTCTATTAAATTCAGCGCATAATGCTGTTGAAAAGTTTTCTTCTGGATAATTGAATAAAAACTTGCTACATCTGTCTGGAGTCTTTGAAGTGCATTAATTGATAACAGTAAATTTTGCAATTCTGCAATATCAACTTTACTCACTTCTGCTATGAACTTTTCATAAAATATTTTTGCTTCCTCTTTTTTATTAATTTTTTCCAAAGATTCAGCCCTCAGAACATAAAAATTCGAAATTTCCCGCTCTATTTCTGACTTTTCAATTACCTCAATAATTTCCTCATTAAGTTCAAAGTCTAATAGTGCAAAAACAATATCATGTACTTTTAGTAAAGTCCGACTAATTAATTCATTCTCCATGAATAAATTAGCTAATCTCATTGCAGCCATTTTACTAGGTTTCAATTTGTATTTTGAAAGCTCATAATAAAATTCCGCTTGTTGTATTAGATTAGTATCTTCAACCTCTGTTCTTGATAGCTTCTCCCAAAGTATTTCTAAAATTTCTGCCCCTTTCTTCTCTCTTATTGAAATAGGTTTTATAACTCTGGTAAAGCTTTTTACTCTTATTTTCTCATTATCTTCACTTAAAAAGTATATACCTAAAAAAAGATAATATTGAAAATTGTCATAATTAATTTGTTCTAAAGTTGGAACCTCTATTGTAATTGGAATATGATTGAATGATTTATTTATATCTTCAAGAAAGGCAATTTTTTTCCCTCTTATTCTATGAATGAATGTATTATAGATAAATCTTGGTTTTTGTTTTACGATAATTGGAACTTTAATTATTTCTTTTTCAATATGATTTTTTAATGCCCAAATCCGTGCATTAAATGAATCTTTCTCTAAAACTTCTTTTATTAGTTTTTTAGCATTCTCTTGATCACCTAAGTTAAAATAAGCTATTGCTGCTCGCTCAATATACTTTACTTTTTTTGGTTGGTTTAAATATGCATTTATTAATAGTTCACTTGCATCACTTCCAGAATCTTCTAATAAAATTAAAGCAACCCCTTTTAAATAATAATATTCTGCTATTAATTCTTCTTTTTCTTTTATTGGCAGAGATGAATTATTAATTGCCTCTAATAATTTCTCAAGTTCAGATAATGCAGTTAATGGCTTAAAATTATGAATGTAATTTTCGGATTCGCTAAGTTGTCTCTTAAAATCACATAATAATGCTACATCGAGATATTCAAATTGAATATCCTCTTTTTGATAAACTTTAACTTTAGGAAGAAGGTCTTTTATCCAGTTAATATTAAATACATTAAATCTTTTGATTATTGATATAAACTCTGAAACGACTCCTACTAAGTAGATTCCTCCATTAGCAGAAAAGCATACGCCACTTCCTGAAAATCCTTCTACATTATCTTGAGGCTCATTAATAGAATCATCGAAACTATCCCCTACAGCTTTAATCATAAAAAAGGTATTATCCTCTCCATTAAGAACTGCTTCTATATTAGAGGGTCTTAAATTTTTATGCGCTCTTGGAAATCCTCTAAACACAAAATCTTTCTTTTTATCAAAAATATTCGCTGCTAACTTAATTTCTGGAATAGCAATCCAATGAATTAAATTAGTTTTATTAACTTTTATTAATGCCGAATCGATTTCAGAATTTTCTGGTTTAAAAACTTCAAAATCGCCATCATTTAATTGTTCACTTTCAAAGTTTTTTTCTAATGAATTATAAAAATCTATTGATAAATTATTTGTTACATCTTTCAAACAATGGGCAGCAGTAATAATATAATAATTTTCGTCATTTTTAAATACAATCCCACCTCCCACTGCTTGTGAGTCAATAGATAATCTGACAGCAACCTTATTCAAAATTGAGTATTCCATTTTTAAAATTAAATTTTAGACAGTTTGAACTGGATTTAGCATAGTAACAATCAAAATTATTTTTCTCTTTCTCTTTAAGAGTTATTATACTTCTTAAAACCTCGTTATCATAATTGAAATAGAAGGCTTTGGTAGTCTTGGTTGGGCTAAACTTAATTACTCTCGAAATTGTTTCTTTGTTAGGAAGATTATCTCTATTTATTCCATTTGCACTAAAAACATAATTTTGGCAATCTAATATTTCTATCAATTCTTTAGAAAGATTTCTTTTGGAACCATGATGAGGAATTTTAAAAAGATTCAATTTTAAAGGCTTTTCTTTAGAAAAACCTAATTTAATAAGGGAGTTATATAGAACGGACGGATGTGCATCAGCACTGAAGACAGCTTTGAAATCATCTACTTCAAATAAGAAAGCAATACTACTTCCATTAGGAATTTCAGTATCCTCTATAAAAGAATTATGATATAAATCATCTAAAGACTTATCATAGTCATTAGCTTTAGGAGAAACTTTAAATTCAAGTTCTTTTTCTTCATCCTTCCATTCATTTATAAAGTTTTCTACTCCTTGTATCGAAGGAGAAAGAATTCTAAAGGAAATGTTCGAAACTTTCTTCTCTTCACCAGCAATTACTTTAGTAATTGAATATCCTTTAT
>CALRLN020000314.1:0-6557 GCA_943368675.1 Chitinophaga pinensis
ATATCAGCCGATTTCTGAGCAAATGCCCCAAAACCTGCCAACAACAAGATAAGTGTTTTTTTCATTTTCAGATTATTTAAGATATGTTGGAATATTTAGTGATTGCCTGTTAATCGTGAATCACGAATGGTGAATTAGCGAATATTGTTAATTAATGATTGGTCGTGACGCATACTATTATGCAAAATAATTTTTCATTTATTCACTAATTCGCTATTATTTTACCTCAATAGTGGTTTCAGCATGGTATCTGATAGACTCATAGGGTTTATCTTTATAAGTACCCGGTGTTTTATCAATCCATTCGGCCTCTATCAGGTAAATACCTTTCGTGACAGGCACAAAGGATGCTCTGCCTCTTTCGCTCGTGATTCTGACTTTCTCCCAACCATCAGGGCTGATAACGGTTAATTTAGCCTTGTCGGCAGGTACATTGTTTTTAAAAGCACTCAGGTTAATACCGTTGTCGGATTCAGTAGCGATAATGTCAAAATAATTATAGGGTTTAGTCACAGCAATGGCGGCGGCAGAGGTAGCCCCAACTACATAGCTGGTGCGGAGGTATTGCATGGGTCTTACTACGCCCAGGTTATGTTTGGCCCAATCCTGCACTTCACGGGTTTCATTAATGCCCATTATCTGGTAATTACCGGCAGTTTTCGGTGTGAAGGTCCCCTCCCAATGTGTTTCGGTCTGTACAGTCGGTATATCTGTCCGATTACCCGCTTCATCTATCACAAAGATTTTTATCTCATTCATTTTATCAAGAGGTTTGCCTTTCATTCTCCCCTGGTTCACATACTCACCATAGAAAACCTGAATTTTAGCAGGCTCCCCTACTTTGCGTGAGCCTTTTACTTCAAGCCAATAGCCGTGTGCCTCAGATAAAAAAGGCAATAGCAACAGAGCGAACAGTGTGATTTTATTTTTCATTAGTGTTTATGTTTAATTCTATGTTAATGCCAGTTAATTCAAAAAAAGTAAGTTTTCAATTGCCACGACCTTTAGGTGGACTAAGAATATCAAATCAATTTCGGCTTTAGCCAAATTCTGACGAGTATAAAGAGTTTGGCCGAGCGACGTCCGCTAAAGCCAAAATGTTTTTTATTATGCTATCCACCAGCTAAAGCTGCGGACGCCGCGCGGGTGGCAATTGAAATACACCTTCTACCCTAACTTACTCACTTAAGAATACTTAGGGTTAAAAACCTTAGCATTCGATGTCTTTTGTGCCACTACTGCTTTCGGGCTTTTTTTCCTTCTGCCCCACCAGATATATACCCCTGTGATGGGCATACTGGCGGCAATGAAGCTGGCAAAAAAAGCCAGTAATTTACCTGCAAAACCAAAGATGGCTCCCACATGAATATCATAGTTCATCCGCATGATTTTATCGGCTGTCGATATATCACTCAGCCTACCATACGAGTGCTTAACAGAAACTTCTTTGAGGGTATACTGGTCAAAATAACGATAGTCATGCTTCCAGTAGACTTCTGTATCAGTAGTAGTTGCGGTTACGATAGTCGATTTCTCTGTTTCAGGCGGATGCACCTCAATGGTCTGCGCTCCGGGAGTTTCAGCCGTTATTTTCTTCCAGATTCTGTCGATGGCAGGCGTGTTTTCCGGTTGGGCAGTCAAAGAAGCCTTACCTGATTCCGGTTCATAATATTCAACAGGCGTTTTTCCACCCGACAAGGCAAAATAATAGGCTTTGGAAAACCATTGAAAGCCCCAAACCAGACCCGTTATGGCCAGTATAATCGTTACCCAGGTCATGTAAAAACCCAGCACATTGTGTAAATCATAATTTACCCGTCTCCATTTTGCGTTCCATTTGATGGTGAAGCGCTGTTTCGCTGCCGATTTGTTTTTTGGCCACCAGAGTATCAGTCCGCTTATCATCAGCACCACAAATATCAGCGTAGCAGAAGCTACAACCGGTTGCCCGATTCTATCAGGGAGCCATAAGTAAAAGTGTCCGTCAAGAATAAAGCGGAAGAAATCTTCATCCATATTATTGACACTCAGCACTTTACCGTTGTATGGGTTTACGTAGACGAGATAATAATAGGTAGGCTCAAAATGATAAATAGTAGCAATGGCAGCTCTGCCGGGGCGTTCATAGGTGATGCTATGGATATTTTTGCCGGGTACTGCTTTTTCTACAATAGATTTAAGAGTTGATGGCGGAAGCATCGGTTTCTTTTCAATCTCCACATAGCGATAAGACTGTATGGCATCCTGAATCTCGACCTGAAAGGCATAAATGCACCCGGTTATGCTGACAATGAATACCACCAGCCCGGACGCAAGCCCGAGCCAGAGGTGTATTTTGCCAATTGCTTTTTTAAAAGTCATGCCTCTTAAAATTTGTAATTGATAGATAGACGTAGGTTTCTTTTGGCTTCTGCCTGCCAGTAGTAGAACTGGCTCCAGTTATAATAAGCACCCATGTAGAGGTAGGCGTTCAGTACATTATTCACATTCAGGGCTACAGCAAATTTGTTAGACTGATAAGATACAGCACCATCCATCTTGAAATAATTCGGTAAACCCTGTTTTGAGCCATCAAACACATACCATGAAGAACGGCCCGTGATTAACTGACCACCCAACGATATACCAAAGCCCTGCATACTGCCATTGGTTGCTTTATAGCTCAGCCAGGCATTGGCTACATTTTTAGAAGTACCGGGTATCTGAACCCCTACGTTTTTCTCTTCTGTATCTTTCGTTACTTTGCCGTCAGTATAGGCATAGTTCAGGGTTAAATCCAGCCCATGCATAATTTGCCCGCGTAAGTCAAACTCAATTCCTTTTACCTGTGTCTGTCCTAACTGAATCGAGAAGAACTGGTTGTTCGGGTCGGCAGTCAGTACATTGTTTTTAGTAATATTATAAGCAGATACTGAAGTAGACCACAAGCCACCCAGCCACTCACGTTTAATACCTATTTCTTTATTATCACCTGTTATCGGGTCAAAACCTTTACCCTTTGCATCAGTACCCGCCTGTGGTACAAACGCCTGGTCAAATACTGCATATACACTTGTATTCTTGTTGATTGAGTAGCTTAAACCTACACGTGGTGTAAATTTCTCAGCCTTGCCAATGCCTGAGTAAGGGTCGCTATCCTGCGCATTGGTGTATCTTCCGGCAAGGGTCAGTCTTAGTTTATCCTGCATGATACGCAATTCGTCCTGTACATAAACCGCCGAATAGCTTTGCGCATAATTCACACCTCTCTGGCGCAGACTCAGGCTGCGGTCGTATTTCGGATAGGCAGAAGCAGGCACAGTACCATAAACAGGATGATAGATATTGAAGCCTTCCGGCCCTGAATAGGCCCCACCCTGCGACCAGTCGTGGAAGAAATCTTTCTGCCCCATATCAAGGCCAGCCAGAATCCGGTGGCCTACAAAGCCCGTTTTCACATCACCATTCACAAAAAACTGCCCTACTTTGGTAATACCCATTACGTCCCAGATAGAAGCTGCTCTGATAAGTGTATCACCATTAGCCGAAAAACCTGTCGGCCATAAAGACTGACCAATCTGGCTGTATTTCATATAAGCAAGCTGGCCTGTCAGTTTCCAGTTTTCGTTCAGGCTATGCGCCAGGGTCAGAAACAAGGTATTATCATTGATATTCGTTGGGTCCATGTTGGGCTCTGCCGTTGTAAAATTTACGGGCAGGTCGCCCATACCTTTTTTAGAATAGGCGTAATTTGAACCGATAACCGACATCTGATTAAACTGATAGGTGTATTCAGCAGTTAATGAAGTGCTTGGCGTAAACTGGAATTTTAATACCGGAGCAATAGAAATACGATTATTGTATTCGTAATCACGGTGTGAGCCCTTCGTTTGCCCCATCAGGTTCAGGCGATACAATACTTTGCCGTTTTCGGTTAGCCGGCCGTCAAAATCAAGCGTTGTGCGGTAGGTATTGAAACTACCAACGGTCATGCTGGCTTCTCCTTTCTTCATTCCGGTAGGTTTTTTTGTCACAACATTATAAAAGCCACTTGGTTCGCCATTGGCCAGCATAAAGCCTGCCGGGCCTTTTACAAACTCAATGCGCTCTACCATACTCATGTCTTCTACCAATGGTCCCCAGGTAGATTGCACGTTCATCCCATTTCTGAAAGCCGCAATCTGCGAGCCTCTCATGTTAATCTGTGCATAATTATCCCAGTGTTCTACACGGGTAGCGCCACTTACATTGCGGGTTACGCCTTCAAGCATATCAAAAATCTGCTGATCTTGTATCACCTGCTTTGTGATAACCTGAATATTCTGCGGAACTTCCAGAAGAGGCGTTTTTAAACGTAGCGAAACAGAAGGATAATCTGTTACATATCTGCTCGGATTGGCCTGTACAACTACCTCCTGTAATTGATTGGCGCTAAACTCAAGTTCAAAGTCAAGTGTGATGGTTTCATCTGCCTTAATGCTGAATTTCTTTGTTTCTGCTTTTAATCCTATAAAACTTGCCTGCGCAGTATACTCTCCCGCTTTTAAATTACCAATCTGGTAGTTTCCATCAATATCAGCCGAAGTACCCTTATTGGTGCCTTTAATAATTATATTCACGAACTCGCCCGGCTTTCCATCGTTTGTTGTAACCTTGCCTTTCAGGGTTCCGTTCTGGGCAAATACCCATGCACTGCACATCACTAATACTCCTGTAAAAATCGACTTCATCTTGCTGTGTTTAAAATTACTCATCGTCAAAAAAAATTTTATGTGGTTGTTTGATGGGGCAAATGTATTGCTTATTTAGACTAATTAAAAATAAAATGAGAAATTTATTTGGATTAATTCTAAATAAGCTTTTACCTTTGTGACAGGATACCAGGTTAAAGTATCTGCACCCGGAATGGTGTACAAACATCGGCACCCTTTGTGGTGAAGTTCAGAAAGGAGACATAATGAAAGATATAAACTACGAGAAAGCACTGGCAAGGTTTCTGATTTTCCTGGACGAAAAAGGATTAAGAAAAACCACAGAAAGAATGATGATGCTCGAAGAAATCTATTCAAGGCATGACCATTTTGATGCAGAGGATCTTTATAAATCAATGGTCGACAAGAAACAATATGTGAGCAGGGCTACAATCTATAATAACCTTGACGTATTGCTGGAATGTGGGCTGATTCGTAAAAATCAGTTTGGTAATAATGTAACCAAATACGAAAAAGCAGCTAATTTCCGTCAGCACGACCATCTTATTTGTCTGGACTGCCAACAGGTAAAAGAATTCTGTGACCCACGCCTGCAACAGATTCAGAAGATGATCGGCGATATGATGAAATTTGAGATTACGCAGCACGATTTATTATTATACGGCCATTGTGAGAATACGGATTGTGAGAATAAGAAGGCGCTGAGTAATTAATCCTGAATAGTCAATGGCGAATTAGTGAATGGAATAACATTTAAAATTGTGCCTTTTTATTATTAAAAATATTCGCTGATTCACCATTCGCAATTCACGATTTAACACATAAACGAACAACCACGCAAATCAACAAACAAAGCAAATGACTAATCATAAACTACTTATTCTGGGCTCATGTGCATACGGATACGTAGGCAAATGCCAATGTTGTGAAAAGTATAATCTGGTGTTTAATAATCAGTTGTTTGTTTTTTCGGAAGAAGATTTAAGGCAATTCAGAAGAATATTTGAAGACGAAAGCACAATTTTTGAAGCCGGAGATCTATGTTGTAATGGACGAAGCATGGGTATGCGCACACCCATCAACAATTTCTATCTCATGTTTACGCCAAAAGAACTAGAACACTTCAGAAACATGCTTGACGATACTTTTATAATGATAGAAGTCAATAAAGTATTACAGTACTAAAGTCCACACACAAAAACTTTATATTTAAGTCGTAAATAACTGTCGTAGTAAGCAATCTTGTCACCATCTTGCGTGGCAAGATTTTTTTTCATACTATTAGAGCCAATCAGAGCAAAATAGTATCAGAATCTACCACTCAATAAATTATATAGAATTAATCTAAATTATAATTATCATACTTTTAAATTTGACCAGCCCAACGGCATTTTTCAGTAAATCCCCTACTAACACCATGAAGTTACTTTCTACATTGCTTTTCTGTTTATTTTCATTCTCCATTAGTTTAGCCCAGCAACCAATCATTGAATGGCAAAAAACCTATGGCGGCAGTTTTTATGATAAAGCAGTATCAGTTGTAGAAACGCATGACGGTGGATATTTTATCGGAGGGCATTCACAATCAGATAATTATGACCTCGAAAATCACTACGGTTTTTTTGATGGCTGGGTTATAAAGCTGAATCATGCCGGAGAGCTGCAATGGAAAAAATCAATAGGCGGCAGTGGAGAAGATTATATTAATTCTGTCATTAAAACCCCTGACCACAAATACATCTGTGCAGGATACACAAATTCAACCAATCATGATATAACCGAGAATTACGGGCATAATGATTACTGGCTCATGAAATTTACCAATGATGGTACTATTGAATGGAAAAAAAGTATCGGTGGCGGAAG
>CALRLN020000315.1:0-6554 GCA_943368675.1 Chitinophaga pinensis
CAGGCAGGTTACATACCAGTACTGGCTCATCCCGAGCGCTATATCAGTTTGAATAATATTGATACACTTACCCGATTGCTATTTAATGGGATTCTTTTTCAGGTGAATATCGGGTCATTAAGTGGCTATTATTCTAAACAGGCGCAGGAGGTAGCCGAAATTCTGGTTAAAAAGAATATGGTTGCATTTTTCGGCAGTAATTGCCACAACGAAAGCCAGTTGAAAAGCATAAAAGCCGCTTACGAATTGCCGTATTTCCGTAAATCTGCAAGCGAAAATGTACTCAATAATACCTTAATGGAGAGCCAGTCTCAGTATTGGTCAGCAAAATTGTATTCCAGAATCTGATTCTTTTTTATAGTATCAGTGAATGATATGATAAAACTTTTGCTTAACAAGAACACATAGAGACCAGTAGTATCCTGATAAGTCCGCATTACCGGGATTTCAGCACCATATCTTCGCCGTCAAAAACGGCATAGCTATCATACCATATCCAATCGCCCAGATTGATATAACGGGCAGTAGGAGAAATTTTCATATCCACTTTGGTGTGCCGGTGCCCAAAAATATAATAATCATGGTGAGTTTTGGCTTCTATTTCTTTAGAGTATCCTACCAGATGCTCTTTATCATCGCCCAGATACTTTTCCGGTTCTCTTTTTTTCCGCCAGCTATGCTTACTCCAGAGGTTGCCAAGAAACATGCCCAGATTTGGGTGCACAATTCTGTTAAATAAAAACCGGGGAAGTTTTCCTTCAAAAATCACTTGCAAAAACTTGTAACTATAGTCGCCCTTGCCCAATCCATCGCCATGCCCGATATAGAATTTCTTTCCATTAAAAATATAGCTCCGCGGCCTACGTATAGTCTTTATGTTGAGTTCAGATTCAAAATAATCGGTCATCCACATATCCCTGTTACCCAGGAACACTATAATTTCGATACCAGCATCAGACAACTCGCCTAATTTACCCAGAAAACGAACAAAACCTTTAGGCACTACCATTTTGTATTCAAACCAGAAATCAAACAAATCACCTACCAGAAAAATAATTTCGGCATCATGCTTAATATCATCCAGCCATGCTACAATTCGTTTTTCCCTATTGAGGCTATCCAGATGCGTAGGTGCTCCTAAATGAAAATCAGAAGCAAAATATATCTTCTTGCCGGGTGATAAGTGTCGGTTCAATTGTGTAATTTTGTCGTTCGGAACTCTTTATAAATCTTTGTTCTGCAAAAATACATAATTTATAGTGCTTTAATAAAATTTGATTTTGTTAAAAATCTTCTTTCCTTATCTTTACACCAAAATAGCAGAGACCAAACTTAAAAAAATATATGCCTTCAATGAAACGAGTATTGATAGCCGAAGACAGTTCAGTAATTCAGAACTTAGCAAAGAAGATTCTGGAATTCCAGAATTTTGAAATTACCGCTGTGAAAAACGGGGAACAAGTAATGCAACTGCTTGAAAAAGAAGACTTTGACATTCTGCTTCTTGATATAAACATGCCGATCATGGATGGTATGGAGTGTATCAAAGCTATTCGTGAGTTGGGCGATAAGAAAAAAGCCAATGTTCCGGCTGTTGCTATTACCGGAAATGCCAAAAACTATTCTGAAGATGACTTCAAGAATGCAGGATTCAATGATGCTTTAATGAAGCCCTTGAATTTCGACAAACTGGTAACAGTTGTAAAAGGATTAACAGAGTAGTTGTAAAGAGAATCTAATCTTCCGGTAGCAATCTGAAAAGATTGCTTACCGTACCTTTCAGCATGCAAGTAACTTTTCTCGGAACAGGTACCTCGGCGGGTGTTCCCGTGCTTACATGCAGATGCGAAGTCTGCAATTCACTCGATTTCAGAGATAAGCGTCTGCGGGTATCTGTCTGGATAGAAGTGAATGGCAAGAGTTTTATTATTGACACCGGCCCTGACTTCAGGCAACAGGCACTACGTGAAAGAATCTCCCAGCTTGATGCAATCATCTATACACACGAACACAAAGACCACACCGCTGGCCTTGATGACGTTCGTCCTTTTAATTACCTCAATGGCATACGGCATCTGAACCTCTACGGTCATCAGCGCGTGTTAAACCAGTTAAAAAGAGAATTTGCCTACGCTTTTGAGGATATTAAATATCCGGGGGTACCCTTGCTCAATTTACAGGAAATAAACACCGGAGAGTCAAAGCCTCTTATCATAGAAGGGCTTGAGTTTACACCAATCGAAGTTCTACATCATCGCCTGCCTGTGCTGGGGTTTCGTATTGGCGGTTTCACTTATATTACTGACGTGAATTTCATTTCTGAAAAAGAAATGGGAAAGATCTATGGCACACAGGTGCTTGTGCTGGGTGCTTTGCAACGTGAGTCGCATATTTCTCATTTTAATTTAAGCGAGGCAATTGAGGTAGCCCGGAAAATCAATGCACCAACCACTTATTTAACGCATATCAGCCACAAAATGGGCCTGCACGCTGATGTAGAAAAAGAACTGCCGGATAATATTCGTTTAGCGTATGATGGCCTGAAAATAAGCTTGCCGAACCCTTGATATAAGAATATTGTTTGCTGAATATGGCAGAGCAAAACGAGCTTCCTCCCAAATATTATCTCGAATACTTCAATTACCTGCTGGACTTTGTTCAGGAGAAGTACCGCCATATATTGAATGAAAACGAGTGGCGCTTCTTACGTAAATACTATTGCCTGAGCGAAGATGCTCAATGTTTGTTTATCCGTTTCAGTAATCGCAAAGGTTTGTTTTTTAAGGTCAATAAGCTATCATACGCTGAGTTGACTGATATTCCGGCGTTGCTGAATGAGTTGCTTGAAAGAGAGTTTATTGAGCATATTAATGCCGCAAAACATGAGACTTTCGGCAAAGAGCTACTGGGCGTTTTCGGAAAAGACGAATTAGCGAACAGATTTTCTAAAATAATTGCTGTTTCGCAGGAGAACCTTCCGAAAGCTGAAAGAATCTCATATAAAAAACTCAAAAAAGAAGAATTGGTAGAGACAATTCTGAAAGCCTTTAGCTTTGAAGAAATCGTTGAGGCCATTCTGGATTTAGAGCCTGTTGTTAAGGTATGTTTTGAGTTTGAAGTAACCTTCATGAAGTTTCTGTTCTTCGGGAATCGCTATCTTGATATGACAGAGTTTGTGGTAAGAGACTTAGGCCTGGTACAATACGAAAGCCACGATGATGATAAACTCGTAGCCCGTTTCAATACCCGCAAAGATGCTGAAGATAAATGGCTCATTACTGACCAGAATGATCTCTTCCTTCAATTAAAGGACACCTCTCCCCCACTGGAGGTCTATGATTGGTTCATGAACTTTACAGATTCAGTAACTGACCTGAGTGAAATAGCCAGACCTGCCTATGAAAGACTTATACTGAAAGTGGCTACTTATCTGGAGAAAAGTAAATTATACGACGAAGCCCTGAACACCTATCGCCTTACTGAACAAGTACCGTCAAGAGAAAGGCAGGTGCGTACTCTGCAAAAACTAGGGCATATTGATGAGGCGCTTTCACTGTGCCAACTCATGATTGAGTTTCCGAAAAATGCGGATGAAAAGTTCTATGCCACAGATTTCATGGCTCAGGTAAGCAGCAAAAAACGGGTGCATAAAAAAAGCACAACCTCATGGCTGCATCAGTCAGAATCTATTACGATTTCAGAAGGCTTCCGCCATCAGGTAGAAATGGGCGTAGTTGATTATTATGTAAACGAAGGAAAACTGGCTGTTTTTTCTGAAAATCATATCTGGCGGGCTATTTTTGGTTTAATCTTCTGGGATATTGTTTTCGACCCGAGTCTGGTAGCCTTTCATCACCCTTTTCAGCGCCGCCCCTCTGACTTATACCTGCCTGATTTTTATGAGAAACGCCAAGATTTAATCATCAGTCATTTAGAGAGCTTTGATAATATACAAACACTGTTGGTCTATATGGGTGAGCGATACGAATCAAAATTCGGTATTGCCAATCCCTTTGTGTCCTGGCTGGAAGAAATCTGGGTGATTGTCAGAAAAGCAGTAGAGGTGATTAATTTCGACTCTCTGAAAAAGATTCTGCACGAAATGTCTAAAAATCTTGTGGAAAACCTACGTGGTTTTCCTGACCTTTTCATGTGGGACGACAACGAATATTGTTTTGTAGAAGTAAAATCACCCACCGACAACCTCTCCAACCAGCAATTATTCTGGCTACAGTTTTTTAAAGAAATAGGGGTCAATTCTAAAGTTCTGAGGGTTTATTGGGAGAAGGAGGAAATCGTTTTGATCTCTGATTGACCTGATTATGCTGATGTCTGATAATTTGACTATTCCAAAGATTAGTAATCATTAAGAATTAAATCCGTGAAATCATAAAATCAGCCGCGGCGGCGGACCGCTCAATCAAAGTTCAGACAGATACTCAATCAATACTTACTCCCTGCTCCGCCTCCACCAAAATCTCCTCCACCAAATTTCATTTTTCCACCTTGCCCCTGATTTGATAATGCCTGACTGACAAGAAATGCCTCAAAATCTCGGTATTTGCTTGCCTGGGTCTGTTGATAAGCTAAACCCCATTTAGGTGTGCGGAAAAACCAGATTCCCCAAACAGAGAAGCCAACAAGGGCTGCTCCGCCCAATGTCAGTGCCCATTCAATAGGGAGTGCAGAGAAATAAAAACGATAGGTAAAAATAGAAAAGGCAAAAGCCAGTATCCCGACCATTACCATCTTTCTATCCTGATTTTTCAGACCAAAAAACAGATAGGCAAACGGAATGGCAATGGTAAACACATAAAATAAAGGAGCAAATGACACTTGTGTTGAGTTACTGATATTATTGAGCATGGCGTTTCCCTCTCGCACTACCAGATAGTTGCCACCCAGATAAAATGTTATCAGGCTACCCGTTTCAATGCATATCTGCGCATCAGTATAATAGGCCGAATCGGCCTTTTTCTGCCACCATCCGGCAAAGAAAAAACTTATAGCTGATACTGCCATCATTACAAAAGGCACAACCAGTTTGCCTATGGGAAACTCTATGCTTAATGTAAACCAGAAACATATCCAGACCACAAAAATAGCAATTGCCACAAACGGGTCACCGTAGCGCAATAAGAAAGGGATGAAAACCAGTAACGATAAAAAATAATAAGAATACAGCGACCAATGAAAATCTGTAATTGCAAAGATAGTGGTCAGAAAAGAGCCTATGGCAACATATAACAGGGCATTATCAGTGCCTGACCGATAGAGTTTTCTGCTTTTAATGAAGTACTCCAGCACAAAAAGCAGCCCGATACCATTTCCGAGGCAAACAGCCGCTAAACCTATACTGGATTCCATTAAGGATGAAAACAACAAGACTGACAGAAAGCCGAAAGTTGCAGAAATAGCCACATTAGTAAAAATAAACAGGCCAAACTCAATAAATATATTAGGCTGATAAAATTCTACAGGAAAGAGTTTTCTGGCCTCTTGGTATTGTTCTTCGCTCAAAACTTTTTCCTCATACCACTCTTTAATAATATCCTGATTATCAATGTTATCAACCCAAGTTTCATTATATGCCTTTTTCATTTCTTTAAACCAATTATTTGTTTGATATTAATCAGGAAGAACACAACACCAACCGCTGAAATCATAAAATAAAGCATATACAGGGTAAAGTCCATAGTATTAGTATATTCCCAATGGAAAATCCAGTAGGTCAGGGCAATGTATCCGTAAATCACGCCCATAAGCAGAAACAGAAAAGATTGGGTACGCCGGGCATACCAGATACTGCCATAACTCAGCACACCCATACCTGCCAGATACAGCAGTTTCATGTCAAACTGAAACAGACCCGCCAGGGTTGCCACAAAAGCAATATTGAAACCAAAAATAAGGTAGGTAAATGAAAAATGCTTTTTCAGGTTTTTATACTCACTCATGCCACCCATTACAATCAATACGATGCCCAACAAGATTGAAATATGTGTAATATCAGCCGTAGAAAAGTTTTTTTGCTGCCAGAGTTTAATGGGGGCAATATTTACACCTACCCAAGAAGCAAAGGCTGTGATAGCCATTGATAGCACGCCTCGGTGGTCGAAACGATACGCCAGAAAGAAAAACAACACCGCAGGCAGAAAAGTAGCCAGACCATAACGGGTGCCAAAAACATTATACTGGTATTGCAGATAACCCTCCAGGGTAAGAAACATTACACAGGCACCGAGCAATGCAAAATCATCCAGTTTATCTGTCTCAATTACTTCGTCCCATGTAAAAGGTTTGCGATATTTGAAAGCATAATATAAACAACTAAGAAAAGCCGCCACGATGAGACCAATCAATACATTATGGCCAATTGAGTCAATGTTTTCATAAATCACTACCCCCAGGCCTGCTCCCAGCATTGTGATACCCACATATAAAAAAGTGCGCAGTTCCCAATGAATTGAAAACGGTTTGGTTTTTTCGTAGGTAGCAATCTTCCCCGATTGGTCATCGGGTATGATTGCATTCTCTACAAGAGTTTTCAATAG
>CALRLN020000316.1:0-6496 GCA_943368675.1 Chitinophaga pinensis
CTGACTACAGGAGCGTCTTATACTACACCAAGTATCAGTTCGACCACTACTTACTATACAGACTGTACAGTTGGTACCTGTACCAATGCGACCAGAACACCTGTTGTAGCTACTATTAATCCTTTGCCATCGGCCAGCCTGAACAGTCCAACAATTTGTCAGGGAACAAGTGTCGCTTTAACCCCAAATGGGGTGAGTAATGTCAATAGTTATTCATGGAATACAGGAGCTACCACTTCAAGCATTTCAGTAAGTCCAACCAGCACTACTAATTATACAGTCACATTAACTTCATTGGATGGATGTACAGCTACAGTCACTACCAGTGTCACGGTTAATCCATTGCCATCGGCTAGTTTGAACAGTCCAACAATCTGTCAGGGAACAAGTGCGACTCTGACCCCAAGTGGGATGAGCCATGTCAATAGTTATTCATGGAATACAGGAGCTACCACTTCAAGCATTTCAGTAAGTCCAACCAGCACTACTAATTATACAGTCACATTAACTTCATTAGATGGATGTACAGCGATGGTAACTACTGCTATTTCTGTCAATGCATTACCAGTTGCTACTGCAGACTTCAACTCTTCAGTATGTTTGGGACAAAGTTTGTCACTATCTGCTACCGGAGGAGAATCGTATTCTTGGAGTGGGCCTAATAACTTCACATCCACTGAACAGAATCCTGTTGTTAGTTCATCAGTTGCCTTAATTCATACAGGAACCTATACTGTTACTGTTACCAACAATGGTTGTACAGCTACTGCTTCTGTTAGCATTCCTGAGAATATAATTCCGCCAAATGTAACTTTTACAGGAACTGATAACCTAACTTGTACCACTACCTCTGTCACCAGAACTGCTTCTGGTGGAGAGACTTATCTGTGGTCAAATAATTTGGGCACCAGTGCTACAGCTAACATAACAACACCAGGAACTTATACTGTAACTGTCACCGGTGGCAATGGTTGTACTGCTACAGCCACTACTTCAGCAACAATGATTGACTTGCTGTCAACAACCATTGAATCTAATTCGCCTATCTGCGTTGGCAAGACGTTGAACTTAAGCGCCTCCGGTGGTAGTTCATACAACTGGAGTGGACCTAATAGTTTCAGTTCTGCGCAACTGAATCCAGGCATAAATAATGTTACTTCTGCCGCTGCAGGTATTTATACGGTTACTATTACTACTAATGGTTGTACCGCTACCGCTACTACTTCAGTAACGGTTAATGATTTGCCATCAATACTCATTAGCAATAATTCTCCTTTATGTGCCAGACAAGACTTAAATCTCTCTGCTGCTGGCGGTGTTTCTTATAGTTGGACGGGCCCGAACTCTTTTAACTCAAGTAGTAGCACACCAACAATTACTGATGCTACTTTGGCTATGTCGGGTGTATACACCATTTCTGTAACAGGTACTAATAATTGTACCATGACGGCTACCACAAGCGTAACCATTAACCCAAAACCTGAAAAACCTACGCTATCGACTCCGAATGCAGAAGTATGTATTTTAGAAGGAGTGGGTTTAGCTACTCTTAATGCAAGTGGTTGTTCTGGAACAGTTATATGGGAACATGGAGAAACGGGTTCAAGCATAACAATTTCTGTGGCTACAACTGATTATTACCGTGCATTATGTAAGGTCGGAGATTGTTCTTCAGATTATTCTGATCCTTTACAAATCACAGTAAAATCTAACCCGCTTGCGCCGATCATTACAGCTAATAAGCCTGTTTATTGTACAAGTGATCCTGCAGGTATGACCCTTACTGCGACAGGTTGCAACGGAACTGTTTTATGGAATACCGGTCTGACTACAAGCGCAATTACAGTTTCACCTACTACTGCAACACATTATTCTGTTACGTGTACCAACGATTGCGGCACAAGTTCTCCAGGGACATTCAATGTATACGTAAGTACAATAATAAGCCCGCCAACTATTATACCAGAAAATCCTGCAATTTGTAGTACCGGAGGAAGTGTAACATTAACAGCAAGTGGTTGTGAGGATGGTACATTCCTATGGTCAACTAATACATCCGGCTCTGCCATAACTGTTTCGCAAACAGGTACTTATTCTGTTAAATGTTTGGACTTTGATGGTTGTGAGTCATTAGAGACTAGTATAGCAGTGGGCTCTACAACACCGTTAAGTCCTGTAATAAGTTCAAATGTAGATCCAAATCCAAATGGAAGAATTGCTTGCGGTGGTAATTCAGAGATAAGATTATATGCCAGTGGATGTGATACTTATGGTGTTACATGGTCAGATGGCCAGACGGGTACAAGTATTGTATTAACAAAGACTGGTGATTTGCGGTATCAAATCAGATGCGAAAGCCCATGCCAGGAAATCTCCGAAATCTATGAAATTACAATTCTTGCAAATGAGGTACCTGAAATAACAACAGAAGAGATCATTGATAACGAAAGAGAATTTGTAAAATTAATAGCAACTGGTTGCTCTGATAAGGTATTATGGTCAGATGGCCAAACTGGCAGTACCATAACGGTAGAGGTCACAAATGCACCAGTAGATTATTCAGCAACTTGTACATACTCCAACGCAGGTGCCCGAAGTATTCAATGCTCTATAATTCCGAGTAGAATAATAAAAATAATGGCTGAGTGCCGTCAATTAGTAGCTGGCACTGTAAATCTTCCAAGTAGTCAATCAACAAAACTGACAACTGGCTGTGCAAGTTCTGTGATTTGGAGTAATGGAACAGCCATTATATCCACCGTTGGAAATCTAATTACTTGGGAAGATGGAGAAACAGCAATAGTAGAATTTTCTAAACCGTTCTATTATGAAAGGATAAAAGTCTCTCCTACAAAAACAACAACCTATACTTCTACTTGTGTTTTTCCTGATAAAGTTTGCACAAGTAGTGCAAAAATAAATGTAGACCCAGCTATTTGCAATAATTTTCAAATAGCAGCCGTAGTTGTAAATAAAGCCCTAGAGAACCAGGTAACGCTGACTGCCACGGGTTGTCAAAGTGGGAAAATTATCTGGTTGGGATATGACGAGACATCCACCACACTCGAGACGACTTTCCCGCTAACCCAAGGCAGAGCATTAGTTTATGCCACCTGTTTAAATGATGATGGTACTGAATGTCATCTGAAAAAAGAGATTGAATTATATGTTACACCGGAAATACCTAAAAATGACGATGGTGTTGATGAGGATTGTTATGATAATATTTGGAATTTATTTAATCATGATAAACCTTTCTCTGTATATATAGAAGAAGCAAAAAATGGTGAATTAACGCTTAAAGTTACTGACAATAGCTGTAGAGAAGGGAATTCTGTAAAATGGTTCGTTGGAGAACCTGATACTAATGAGCCTCTAGGCTATACATTTCAATTATTAGGCCCTGAGCCTTCGACAGGAGAAAGTTATACAATACCAATCCCTGATGAGCCAAAATTATATAAAGCGATTTGTGGAAATGGTTGTAATTATGGTAATGTCGCATATGTGCATACCAACTCATATCCGCAACATGCTCCGGAACTTATTATAACAGTAGACCAAACAAAACAATATAGAGTAGGAGGTGGTGCTAATGAATACCAACAAACGCATTATGCAACACCACCTACTGTTTTATATGGGTCAAATTATAGTTTTAGTGTTCCTAATGATGATTGCCGAAATTCTCCTTCATCTACTTCGTACAAAATAACACCTGCTTTACTGGATGCTACAGGTGGTACCCAAAAGATTGAGGGTAATATATTAAGTATAACGAATACACATGCTTTTTCAACTCAGGCACCTTATGAGCTTACCACAGTTACAGCAACGTGTATAGTAGAAAAAGATGGAGAAGAAGCTAAAACATACACTTTTTCACAACAAATTGGTCCAAAAGTTCTTCCATGTCTTTCAGTAAAAGTTAATGGGAAAACAGCATCCACTAGTATTGCCACCTCATATAAGATAGGTTATGGTGAATCCCTGAAATTTGAAACTATAGGTTGCACCGGAGCAATTACCTGGAAAAGAATAAACTTATTAACCTCAGAATACACTCTGGCGGGTTCAGCAAGTAATAAGCAGTTTATCGATGTGCCTGCCTATTATCAACACCCTTCAAACCAAAATGGAAGTGGGGCGTATAAATATGAAATTCATTGCGATGCCACAAACTGTGAGACCAAGGATGTTAATGCCTTTGTTACTGTTGGGGCTTGCGCAATTAAAATTTCTTCATCAAAAAAATCAGTAAAAATTGGTGAAGAAGTTGTCTTAACTGCTACCGGATGCACCGGTGGAACAATAACATGGAGCAACGGAGCTGTTGGTAGTACTACCAAAGTAAGCGTATTACCTAATCCTGATACCCCATTTGCAAATACCAGAACTTATACAGGGACCTGCTCTGTAAGCGGACAACAAATGCAATGTCCGAGTGGAACTACTATTACTATTGAAGACAAACCACTTGTTACGCCTGAATGCCCTGAATTAACACTATCTGCAACACCATCTACATTTAACTGCCCGGGTACGCCAGTTACAATAAATGCATCAGGTTGTACTTCAGGTATTATAGCATGGAGTTATGGCACTAGTCAGGTAACAACTGCCTTTGATAAACCTTTATCATTAACATTAGAGCGTGCTACAACGATAAATGCTACCTGTACTAATGCTTATGGGCTTTCAAGCTCAGCACAAATCAGTGTTGGCGTAAGTAATACTATTTCAGTCAGCCCAATGAGCGCATTTGCAGGGTATCCTGTAACGTTGACAGCTTCTGGATGTTATAACCAGAATTGTGAGGAAGGAGACTATACATGGAGTAAAGGAGGTATTGATGTCCACACTGGTAAGCAATATAACGTGACCTTGGTAAATCCTACTGCCTATGTTGTAAAATGTAATGGAAGCAATGGGAAACTAGTGAATGTGGGTATTAATCAAGCAGAGTGTAATTTTGACTTAGGATCAGCTGGCAATAGTAATCAATGTACTGCAAGATTAATAGCATTAAGTTGTGATTCAAGATATGACATCACATGGTACTATCTCAAACCTGACCAACATAATTTAATCTGGATTGAACAGACATCCGGAAAAAATCATAAAACACTTCAAGTTGCAAGACCACCGAAAATGCCGTTGGGTGGTCCTGCACCTGGAGTTGATTATGAACAGATTTATAAAGTGATTTGTATAAGAGATGGGAAAGTTTGCGAAGCTTCCAGACCCGCTCCACCATGCGATAATGGGAGCACAACTCCAAGTTCATCAGGGGTAGGTGATTTAGAAACACCGGATGAATGTTCGAATCTATCAATCAATGGAAAACAAACAGAAAGAGGTGGAACTGGTGGACACTTGTTCTCTCAGTGGTGTCCTGGAAGCAGAGTAGACTGGTATAAAAGCGAAGGTGTCAGAAATGCTGTTCTTAGTGGTACAAGTACGCAGGAAGGCGATGAAGTTCTTTTTGTTCCTGCTCAAAGATTCATTTCATCTAATTTAAGCGAATATTATTACGCTATCTGTACATTAAATAGTGGGACAAAATGTAATGGAGGTAGAATTCGCTTCAAAAATAATACTGCAACCAGTTCAGGCAGTTCAGCCAGAATAGCTGTAACAAATACAAATCAATCAGGGCAGGCCGCTACTGAGGTTTGTACCGGCGAGGTTTCGGCCTCAAAGGCAATGCAGGTATTTGTTGGTCAGTTATTGTGTGATAAAATCAATCTGATGAAAAATGCAGATGGTACTTTTTCAAGGGATAAAGCATTGCTTGCAATATTATCTGTTATAGAAAGCTTAAAGAAGCACCCTGAATATGATCCTGCTACCTGGATTTTCCCGACTGATTATACTTCGGCAATAAATGCCTTAGAGAATGATTTTGAGAATGGTGCTTGTACCACTACTGCCTCTACGTATATAACAAGTGGCTTTACGGGTGATATTAATCTTGAGGATGTTGCAGACTCATTTGAGGATGCTTCTGACCAACTGATTGAT
This sequence comes from Chitinophaga pinensis, assembly GCA_943368675.1. Lineage (GTDB taxonomy): Bacteria > Bacteroidota > Bacteroidia > Cytophagales > Spirosomataceae > Emticicia. The sequence continues at coordinate 6,025 of CALRLN020000316.1, forward strand.
GATTTATTGAAAATAACTGTAACTGTTACTACAACCAATGCAACTTGTAATACATCTAACGGAACTATAACAATAACAGCTACAAATGGTACAGCACCGTATCAATACAGTATAGATGGTACAAATTTTCAAGACAATAATGTTTTTGAAAATCTTGCAGCAGGCACTTACACCATTACCGTAAAAGAAAGTAGAGGAAATATTACTACTGTGCAAGCTACGGTTGCCCAAACACCACCATTAACCCTTACGGCAACAAGTACCAATGTAACTTGTGTAACTAATAATGGTAGCATAAGCCTAACAGCAAGTGGTGGAAAACAACCCTACCAATATAGTTTAGATGGTACTTCATTTACTAATAGCAATACATTTAGTGATTTGGCACCAGATATATATAATCTTACTGTAAAAGATGCGAGTAACTGCACTGCAAATACAACAGTTACAATTACTGAACCTGAGAGTTATG
>CALRLN020000317.1:0-6495 GCA_943368675.1 Chitinophaga pinensis
TTAAATATGTAATGATGACAGGGCAGTCGTTAAGCTATAACGCAAATGCTAATCCGACTATCCCTCCAACCCCACCCTTACCCTATAATTATCAGAACCAACAGAATACCAGAGCCTGGGTAGTAGATAGTGCAGGCACACTGATAAAAAACATGGATATGATTGGTATTGACTTTGAGTTGGTATATAATCTTGAGCGGGCCTATTCTAACGTTGATGCAAATGGTGTATCGGTAACCTCCGGAATAAACAATTTGTTAGCATGCGTGCAAAATCCGAATTGCAATTCTTTTGAATCAATTCCGGGTTTCACCGCCTCTGCCGAGCGAAATGGTATGCCTGTTTCGTACCAGTCTTTACCTTTTAATGAGTTTAAGAAACGATGGTATAAAGCAAAAATTAAAAGTTATTATGCAGTGTTTGAGGCTTTTAATCAGATACCGGTATCAGATAAACCTTTAATTGGTAATTACTCAACCAATCTTGAAGACGCTGATAAATTCGGCGATACTACCAATACATGGCAGCAGGCTATTACGGATGTTAGTTTCACCAATATGATGTATCGGGATACCACCAACTTTACCCAATTCGGGAATCACTTATTGGCTGCCTATGATCATATAGGGGTAAATTCGTATACTGATGGGGGCTGGAGTGGCAGCTATAGCCAGAATTCAGGCAGATGGCTAAAGTTCATTCTTAAGGACATTGAATTTTCAAAAGCCTGGGCACCGAATAAACCTGTGGTGCCGTGGTACTGGATGAAGGACGACAGATATAACGCAGACCCTACGCTGACGTGGGCGCTTAAAGACCCTGCTTATTGTGAAGGAAATGTAATATTTTCGATTGTGGCGGGTGCTGATGGGTTTCATATCTGGGATATAATGGGAAACAACCACAACCAGCATCATTATGAGTACATAATCAAGGGGCTTCATCGGTTGTCTCACTTCAACCATATTTTACAAGACCCGAACGCCATTCATTTTGTTCCGCCCGGACAAGACTATTTTTCTATCTTCAAAAAAGATGCGAGAGGAGAGACCAATATTCCGATCTGGAGAGGGATGGTTAGCGGAGACTCTATTCTTGTAGCTGCCATGAACCCTTATGCACCCTCTCCCACCACCCAAACGCAGGTTACAGTTAGTTATGGGAACTGGAGTTCGACCATTACACTTACCGGAAGACAGGTATTTTTGGGCACGGCACATCTCAATGGCTCGTCCGGCGGTGGTGGAAATCCATGTGCTGCCCTTTCCAACAACCTCACAATGGGAACGTGGACTGTTGCAGGTGAACCCCTCGTAGCAAGGTATTTTCATGGGCAGTACTGGCTTACTCAAAAAATAGGTTCAAATCCGGATAAATTTGTAGTTAGGGGAGCCGGAATGCTCCAGAGGTCTGATGTAACACTTACTAATAGCAATTATGCCAATCTGGTGAGCTGTTTCGCTTGGCCAAGCAGCAACTTTGGCAACTTAGAAGTACCCAGTTCAACCGTTTTCCCAACTCCGGCAGGCTATACAATTCAGTATTCGCAAGATGGAACACCGTATTATTCTGCCGACCCATGCGCTGCTATTACAGATAATTTAACGATGGGAACATGGACTGTGACAGGTGAACCCCTCGTAGCAAGGTATTTTCATGGGCAGTTCTGGCTTACACAAAAAATAGGTTCTAACCCGGACCGATTTGTAGTGCGAGGTGCGGGAATGCTCCAGAGGTCTGATGTAACACTTGTCAATAGCAGTTATGCCAATCTGGTTAACTGTTTCTCGTGGTCAAGTAGTGATTACGGACACCTTCAGGTACCCAATTTAACCGTTTTTCCGACACCCGAAGGCTATTCATTGCTTTATTATCAGGATGGCACGCCTTACTATTCTGCCGGACCATGCGCTACTCTTTCGGATAATCTGACTATGGGAACATGGACCGTGACAGGTGAACCCCTCGTAGCTAGGTATTTCAACAATCAATACTGGCTTACACAGCGAATATCTTCAAATCCGGACAAATTTGTGGTACGCGGCGCCGGAATGCTTCAACGTTCTGACGTAACGCTTGTTAACAGCAACTATGCCAATCTGGTGAACTGTTTCTCATGGACTACCAGTAACTATGATAATTTAGGTGTACCCAATTCAAGTCAGTTTGCAACTCCGGCAGGTTATAATCTGGTATATTGGTCAGATGGCACTCCGTATTATACGAATGAATCAGCGCCATCAGGCGGAATCGTTAGCGGCAATTGCTATAAAATAAAATCGGTGGTTAATAATAATTATTTACAGGCAACGTCTGGCGGTGGTGTAGAAATTAATTCGGCCAATAGCCAGAACGACCAGAAATGGAAACTGGAATCGGTTGGAGCGTCTTACAAAATAACTTCAATGGACGGTACCGGACGAGTAATCAAAGCCAATTCAGTGTCTTATAGCAGTCTGCTGGCCCTCGGAAGTTTTGTATCAGGCAATAACTATTATTACTGGAATTTTGAGAATAATTCAGGTAATTATCGTGTAAGTTCCCCGAGTAATCAGAACACATGGGACCATGAGAGTGGAGGCGGAGCCAATCGTCTCCAGATTTATGGTAACACTTCTGACCAGGTTGAGGATTACCGCCTGTTTGCTTTTGAAAGCACAAGCTGTCCGAGTGGTTTGAGAATGGCTGTTGAAACTTACAGACCATCAGAAGAAAAAATCGAATACATGAATGTAGCTCCGAACCCGACAAGTGGTGCATTAAGGATAAAAGTAAACCTGATTGAAAATGGCGATGTAAATGTGGGATTAACCGACATGGCTGGCCGTAACCTTGAATCTCAGACCTATCAGGGGATAAAAGGAAGTAATACTTTCAATTTTAAGGCCGGGAATATTCCATCAGGGACATATCTGTTGAGAGTTAAATCAAACGGTAAGATTGAGACAACAAAGGTTGTTATTTACAGAGAGTAGCCAGAATATACGAAAGCTAAAAAAGCAGTCCTGAATGCTTGCATGGAGGGACTGCTTTTTGGCTTAACTCAAACTCAATCAATTTTTTCATCTCAACACCAGATCAGCTCCTTTCTCTGCAATCATATACACAGGAGCATTGGTATTGCCTGATACTATCGTAGGCATAATGCTGGCATCAATTACACGTAAACCCTCAATCCCTTTTACTCTGAGTCGGTCATCCACTACTGCCATTTCATCATTCCCCATTTTACAAGTGCCAACCGGGTGATAGACAGTTTCCAACTGTTTTTTAATGTGAAGCATAATTGCATCGTCTGAACTCCGGTCGGGTGGGGTTATCAGCCTGTCTCTATAAGGTTCAAATGCTTTGGAATTGAGTACTTCAATTGCTTTTTTTGTGGCTTTCAATAAGGTTATATTATCCTGCTCTTTTGAAAGGAAATTCGGCTGAATAAACGGCGCATCAAGCGGATTATTGCTTCTTAAACCTACATATCCCCTGCTTTCAGGCCTCAACAGTGTCGGCAGAATAGTAAAGCCGTCGGTTTGCGGAAACGTAGAAGTATCATACATATCTACTGTGTAATCATCCCCTATTTGCAGCGAAGCATAATGAAACTGATAATTTACCCTATCCGGGCTATCGTCTGTCATACCGAATGCCGTGGCTTCCAACGGCCCGATGGTCAGAATTCCCTTTTTAGTAAAAAGATACTGCGCCAGGGCCTTTGCCTGATTCCATTTTGACAGATAATGATTTTGTCCCCATTGCTGGCGGGATAGTGCCGTAACACCCATAAACAGGTGGTCCTGTAAGTTTTTGCCTACACCAGGTAACTCTTTCCTGCAACTGATACCTGCTTTTTTCAGATCGTCTTTATCACCTACGCCCGAAAGCATCAGTATTTGTGGAGAATTGAAAGATCCGGCTGAAAGAATCACTTCTTTGCCTGCTGAAATTCTCTCTGTATTATTTTTACCCCGTATCACCTCTACCCCTACTGCTTTGTCATTTTCAATGATTACCTGCTTCACTATCGTGCGAGTATATACGGTCAGGTTTGGTCGGCTCATGGCAGGTTTCAGAAAGGCCGTTGCGCCGCTGTGGCGCCTCGCTTCTTTTATCGTAAACTGCAATAATGATACCCCCTCCTGCTTCTCTCCATTATAATCTTTGTTATCGGCAAAGCCCTGCTCCATGCAGGCCTCAACAAAAGCATCAGTAAAAGGCGTTTTGTAATGCTTGGCATAGGTTACATTAAGGGGACCGTTTTGCCCGTGATAAATATTCCTGATTTGCTCGTTATGCTCTGACTTCCTGAAATAAGGCAGTATCTCTTCATAGCTCCAACCCTCATTGCCCATATCTGCCCAGTCGTTATAGTCTTCTTTATTGCCCCGCACATAAGCCATTGCATTAGTTGAACTACACCCACCAAGAGTCTTACCCCTTGGCAGATATATCCTGCGGTTCAGTACATGGGCCTGCGGTTCTGAATAATAGCCCCAGTCAACTTCACTCCGATGCAACTTGGCATACCCGGCCGGAATATGGATTTCCATTTTCTTGTCAGGCCCGCCCGCTTCAATCAGCAGTACTTTATGATTGGGATTCTCTGAAAGCCGGTTCGCCAATACACAGCCTGCCGAGCCGGCACCGATAATGATGTAATCGTAGGTCATAAGGTTGAATAGGTTTTTAGGTTAGTTTTTCATTAAAGGCCCCTATCCCCAACCCCTTTGCCCAACAGTGGGGAAAGGGGCCTTTTGGTGCCATCTCCACTTTTGGAGAGGGGTTGGGGGTGAGGTAAAATCACGGACTCAATCGCTCCATTTTCCATTCTCCATCCATATCCGTAAACAATATACGGTCGTGCAGACGGCTTGCCCGGCCTTGCCAGAACTCAATTCTTTCCGGAATGACCCTATACCCTCCCCAATGTGGCGGACGAGGGATGAAACCATCGCCATAATGCGCCTCCAGCTCTTTTTGCCTTTCTTCGAGTACCTCTCTGGTTATGACGCTTGACTGCCGGGAAACCCATGCCCCTATCTGGCTACCCCGTGGGCGGGACTGAAAATACTCGTCAGATTCCGATGGAGGAGTCTTTACAATATGCCCTTCAATACGCACCTGCCGTTCAAGTGCCCCCCAGAAGAAAGTCAACGATGCATAGGGTACTTCTGCCATTTCTCTACCTTTATTGCTTTCGTAGTTTGTAAAAAAAACGAAACCATTCTCATCAAATCCTTTCAATAAAACAATTCGGCCGTGGGGTTTACCGTTAGAAATAGTAGCCAGATGCATGGCGTTAGGCTCCAGCACTTTGGCATCTACGGCTTCATTAAACCATTTTTCAAATTGTTTCACGGGGTTCTCTAAAACATTTTCTTCAACTAATTCGTTGAGTAAATAATTCAGTCGAAGCGCGGCTACATCTGTTTTTTTATTCATTTTTTGCAACGTTTTAGGCTTTTTTTACGTATATAATTATATATACCTGTATTAAAATATAGTGTTTATATCTGGAAAATTGATTATTTTAAGGTTAATCTGAGACCAGATAAGGGTTCAATACACTAATTAAGGTCTGATTAATCAAGGCTATTCAGACAAAGCGACAGAGAACAGATTAATTTATCCGGTAAACCGAACTGATTTTTGTTTCAAAAACCATAGAGTGAGTAAAAATATGTCGTAATCGGGTTAAAACTCAGCCTTTTTCTCCGATAAATAATATTTACCTGTACTCTGCGCGGATTGTTAGACAAAAGTATTTGTATATTTATTACATTTGCAAATCTAATAAAAACATTCCGCGAAAACACGAACTGTAACCATACAAAATGACGCATAAAGAATTGGATTTAGAAGAACCCGTTACTGATGCTGCTAAAGTAAAAGATTCGTCTTTAACAGATGCAGAGGCTCCGGCCAATACAAAAGACTCTAAAGAAATTATGAACGAACCGAAAGATTCCGTAGTGGATACTACCATCGACACTTCGACTGACGAAACTGTTGAAGCCATTGCACAAGAGGTGAACGATGAAGCACCCGCTGCTGAAAACACAGAAGAAACTCCTGTTTCTACCACAACTGAACAGACCGCAGTAGATACCACTACTGACGAGCCTGCTACTGCTGCTTTGGACATACCAGAAGCCCCAATTGAGAATGTTGTCATTGCCACTAACCCTGATGAGGTTGAGGCTGCTGAAACAGAAGTTACAGACAAGCCTGTGCTTGGGGCTGACGAAAGCCCAATGGAGGAAATTGTAGTAAGTACCGACCCGACGGTAATGGTAGAGGTATCTCCAAAACCTGTTGAGCCGGAAGAAATTACCATTGAAGAGCTGCCTCAGACTGTAGACCTGATTGAAGAAGAAACTACTGCCCAACATGGTGAAGAGCTTGACTACAGCAATTTCTCGAAAAAAGATTTTGTAGACCTGGGCGAGAAACTACTCGCGTCTATCAAAGCTGAGGGTGTAAATATTTCAGACGTAAAAA
>CALRLN020000318.1:0-6485 GCA_943368675.1 Chitinophaga pinensis
TTGATGAAACAGTTTTTCAGGGTAATAATACTGTAGAAAATATCCTAAGTCTTGATTCTGATTTCAAGGGGTATATTATTTTCAAAGCAGAAATAAATAACCTGACTATTGAATTGGTGGCAGATCATCCGATTCAAAAATATCATCTATCAGGAGAAGACTTTCAGTTAAGGCTTTTAATGAATAAAATGATAGAACTTAATTGTTATCAACAGGATAGATATATGTTTTCTGAAATATCACCGTTTTATAATTCCTGATAATCGTATGGTCGTAAAAAATTCAGTATTGCGGCCATTTCAACAAGTCAAAATTCCCCTATATTTGGAAAAACAACCAACCTATGCTACAATCCAAAGCCGCCATTGCCGACGGAAAAGGAAATTTTTCCATTCAAACCATTGAAATAGACGATAACCCTGCCGGAGATGAAGTATTGATTCAGGTAAAAGCCGCAGGCATCTGTCATACCGATTGGGATTCGCAATCTTGGGGTAAACCACTCATCATGGGGCATGAAGGGGCAGGGGTTGTTGTGAAAGTCGGCCCCGAAGTAAAAAACTTACAGGCAGGAGATAAGGTGATACTCAACTGGGCCATTCCCTGTTATCAATGTTTTCAATGTCAGGAAGGTAATCAGCATATCTGCGAGGTCAATTCTCCGGTTACGGCAGGCAATAAAGTGGCAGGGGGCCATGCAAGGTTGGAAGCCTCAGCCTTAAACAAAACACCCATTGAGCGTTCTTTTAGTCTCGGTACCATGTCAGAATATACGCTGGTGCGAGAAGCGGCCTGCGTTAAAATCAGCGTTGATATTCCTTTTGCTTCGGCAGCCATTATCAGTTGTGGAGTAATGACAGGCTATGGCTCCGTAGTCAATGCGGCCAAAGTAAAACCCGGTTCATCGGTGGTGGTTCTGGGCACCGGAGGTGTTGGCTTAAACGTGATTCAAGCCGCAAGAATTTCCGGAGCTGCAAAAATCATCGGTATAGACATTAATCCGTCCCGTTTGGAAATGGCCCTTGAATATGGCGCTACTCATACTATTCTGGCATCAAAAGAGGATACTGGCTTGCTGAAAGCAGCCGGGAAAGTAAAGGAACTTACCCAAAGAGGAGCAGATTATGCTTTTGAATGTACTGCTATTCCGGCATTGGGTGCAGCTCCGTTGGCAATGGTGCGCAACGCAGGCATGGCAGTGCAGGTAAGCGGCATTGAGCAGGAAATCAATATCGATATGAATCTATTTGAATGGGATAAAATTTATATTAATCCTCTCTACGGCAAAGCCCGCCCGCAAATAGATTTCCCTATTTTGCAGGAGCTTTACAAGAAAGGCGACCTTATTCTGGACAAAATGGTAACCAGAACCTATGCCCTCGAAGACCTGAGCCAGGCATTTACCGATATGCATCAGGGCCTTAATGCCAAGGGAGTAATTGTATTCTGATAAATTAACCGCATTGAATTAGTCTTAATGCACGGCTATAATCTCTACCTTTTTTATGCCTTTCAGTTCTAAGTCAATATGTCTGTCTTTGGCCTTATTGCTAAATTCACTGATGGCCTCCAGTATATCATAATCTATAAAATTGCATTCACTGCCATCAATGGTGAGCATACTATATTCTTCAATCTGGTCAAGTGCTTTCCGTAAATTTACTTTATTCAGAAAGGTTACATTTGTATTGAGTTTAATATAGTGGTGAGGTATTCCCTGTTCGGTATTTTCAGTAATTTTGTATTCTGCTTTAAAGTTATTCTGAATAATAAAGTATACACTGATTAAAAGTCCGATGCCCACGCCTATCAGCAAATCAGTAAATAGTATGATTACTATTGTGCATATAAAAGGTAAAAACTGTTTCAACCCGAGGCTCCACATATCCTTAAACAGCTTGGGTTTTGTGAGGTTATAACCTGTTAAGATTAATATCGCAGCAAGCGAGGCAAAAGGGATTTTGTTTAATAAGAAAGGAATTAAGCCTACGGCCAGCAGCAAAAAAATACCATGAGTAAAAGCAGCCAGTTTGGTTTTTGCCCCTGCATCAATATTGGCAGCCCCCCTGACAATCACTGCTGTTACCGGAATTGCCCCGAATAATCCGCATAAAATATTCCCTACTCCCTGAGCTAATAATTCCCTGTTTACCGGAGTAATACGATTATTCCTATCCAGTTTGTCAATGGCCTCTACACTTAGCAGCGTTTCAAGACTGGCCAAAAGGCCAATGGTTAATCCGATTTTCCATATATCTATGCCTGAAAACAGTTTTGAAAATGCAGGATGCTGAATATGGGCAATGATGTTGTCTGGAATAGCAACAAGTTGCTCGGGTTTAAGTCGCAAATCTGGCATAAACAACTGAAAAAGATAAGCCATCACTACACCAATAATAACGATAATTAAGGGGGGCGGAATACTTTTAAAAATTTTGAGATGAAACCTTTGCAGTACTAAAAGCAACGCTATCGAAATGCCTGAAATCAGAAGTACACCGGTATTGACCTGCGTAGTAATCCCATTAGTATGTTCATTAAAAAATAGACTGGAAAAATGATTCTCCCAGAAATGCGCCTGCTCATATCCCAGTAAAATGGGTATCTGTTTAGAAATAAGAATGAGCCCTATTGCAGATAGCATACCCTTTATAACCGAAGACGGAAAATAGTTAACAATTAACCCCAGTTTTAAAACACTCAGCAATAGCTGAAACACACCTGCAATAACAATAGCCAGCAGAAAAGTAGGGAAATCGCCCAGGGTCAGTATAGCACTCGCAACAACAGTGCTTAAACCTGCGGCAGGCCCTGAAACACTAAGCTGAGAGCCGCTGATGAGAGAAATGACCAGACCTCCGATAATTCCGGACATAAGTCCGCTATACAAAGGTGCACCTGATGCCAGGGCAATTCCAAGACATAAGGGCAAAGCAACCAAAAAAACTGAGAGACCTGCGGGGAGGTCATAACGCACCCATACAAAGCGATAGTATTTAAGTGTTCTTTTCATAAGGCAAATGCAAAGATATTTTCTTGTATAATCATACCGAAGCCAGTTATCAGAGACAACTTTTTTCAGAATTTAGTAGTAAATGGAAGCGAATCCAGTAGATAAGATAAAGTTCAGGTAATAGGCCGATATATGTATAAACAGGGCGGAGAAGTTTCAGAAATAGAATGTGATAAGAGAATTAGCATCAGGCTATTTAAATTTTAAACGCTTCACAAAACCGGGAGTAATAAAGAACCCTGCCTATTCAAAAGAAACAGATTGTGAAAGTTTGGCTAAAGGAAGTAAAATTTGCTGACCTTTTTTATGATTTTAGTCATAAAATGAAAATAACCGGATAATAATGCTTGATGCGGGATTATTATTTATTTTAGCCAATTGATTTACCGGAAGCCAATAATGTCAAAATTCTTCACCATAGAAATATCTGACCCGACTTATGAACGGGATAATCTTCGATACCTAACCGTCAAAAGCAAAGCCTTAAAAAAAAGAGCCGATGTGACACTTTTTGTGCCGAAAGGTGATATTAAAGGCATCATAATACTTTTACATGGCGTTTATGGCTCACACTGGGCATGGTCATTAAGCGGAGGTGTACACGAAACCACCCAGAGATTGATTGATGAAGGCCGGATAGAACCGATGCTTTTAATCATGCCTTCTGATGGATTGTTTGGCGACGGAAGCGCCTACCTGCCACATCATACAGAGAATTATGAAGACTGGATTGTATCAGACCTCAAAGACCTGATTTATGAAATTCAGCCTGAACTGCAACCGGATTTGCCTTTGTTCATCTCGGGTTTATCAATGGGCGGCTATGGCGCTATGCGGCTGGGAGCCAAATATCCGCAGGTATTTACCTCGTTTTCCGGATTATCATCGATCACAGAGTTTTCTCAGTTGAAGCAGTTTCTGGAAAATGAAGATGATACTATTCTGAAAGAAAATGTACTGGCAGAAGAAAGCACCCTTCAATGGATATTGGCTAATAAAAATCTTTTGCCGTTATTCCGTTTCGATTGTGGCAGAGATGATATACTCATTGAAGCCAATAGGAAACTGCATGAAACTTTAATTGAAAATGAGATACCTCATATTTATGAAGAATACCCCGGAGCGCATGAATGGCCCTACTGGCAAAAGCATATAGTGGATACAATACTGTTTTTTAATACATTTGTCAATCAATAACCACTCATGCAATTCCTTAAACCCGGCATATTATCATCCGTTCAGGATACTGGCAGAAACGGCTACCGTTATCTGGGTATTAATCCTAATGGAGCAATGGATAAAATGACTGTACGACTGCTCAACATTTTATTACAGAATAAGGAGAATGAGGCGACCATTGAAGTGCATTTCCCGGGTCCTGAGATATTTTTTGAAGAAGATACAATTATTGCCATCGGAGGGGCAGATTTTTCGCCCTTTCTGCTGAATGAAACACGACAAATCAATAACTGGCAATGTACCTTGATTCCGGCAGGAAGTACTCTGAAATTCAGAAAACGATTATGGGGACAAAGAGCCTATATAGCAGTGAAAGGTGGTTTATCAGTTAATGAGTGGTTAGGAAGTAAAAGCACAAATACACTGCTCGGTTTTAATACCGTCAGCGCTAATCAGCAGATTCATGTTCCAGGTCATACACAACCGGAGTTTCTGCCCTGGTTAGCCTATTCAATGCGTCCGGCTTATCCGGCTCTGCCCATTATCAGGTTAATAAAAGGTAATGAATACGAATTTCTGGCAGCAGCCAGTAAAGAATCTTTAGAAAAGCAGACATTTGCCGTCAGCCAAAACTCAAACCGGATGGGCTTCAGATTGATTGGGGAGGCTTTGAGCCTGGCAAGCAACATAGAACTGATTTCCTCAGCAGTTGATTCCGGAACAGTGCAATTACTACCTGATGGACAACTTATTGTACTAATGGCTGACCACCAGACCACCGGGGGGTATCCAAGAATAGGCAATGTAGTTTCAGTAGATATACCCATTCTTGCACAATGCGGCACCAAAGACGAGATTCAGTTTCAATTTATTACCCAGTCTGAGGCCGAAGAATTATTGATTTTGAGAGAAAAGGAAATAAGGAAACTAAAGGCGTCTATCAGGGTTTTGACTCCGGCTATTAACCAATAAAATCATGCAAAGCATAGACCTGAACTGTGACATGGGCGAGTCTTTCGGAGCCTGGACAATAGGCAACGATGAAGCACTGATGGACCATATCTCCTCGGCCAATATAGCCTGCGGTTTTCATGCGGGCGATGCCACTATTATGCGACTGACAGCAGCTTTAGCCATGCAAAAGGGTGTAGCCATTGGTGCTCATCCGGGTTTCCCCGACTTGCAAGGCTTTGGAAGAAGAAATATGTCTTTGAGCGCGCACGAAGTCTATGACATTTGCGTGTATCAGATAGGCGCCATGCTCAATATCGTGAAAGCATTGGGTACAACACTGCACCATGTAAAACCACATGGGGCTTTATACAATATGGCCGCCAAAGATGCCAGACTGGCTCAGGCTATTGCTCAGGCAACCAAAGACAGTCAGCCCGATTTAATTCTCTATGGGTTATCCGGAAGTTTCCTTATTAGTGAATCAGAGAAGATAGGATTGGCAACCGCTTCAGAAGTTTTTGCAGACCGTACCTATCAGAATGATGGAAGCCTTACCCCTCGTACACAAGCAAACGCTATGATTGAAGACACCGATGCCGCTGTGAGTCAGGTTGTCATGATGATAAAGGAAAAGGTCGTTATCTCAACAGATGGAAGCATTTTACCCATCAAAGCCGATACTGTTTGTATACATGGCGACGGCACTCATGCACTTGATTTTGCTAAAGAATTAAGCAAGAAGCTTAAAGCTGAAGGCTTATTTATAAAGGCTTTATAGAGAGATTTTATATACGAAACTTCATACATTAGTACTTACATAATGCCGCACTTATGTATTCCGTGGCAAAAATGTTTCCGGCATAAAGATTAATCCATACCGGAAACTGATTATCAGACATACTTCTCCCTTAAACATTCTGAGTAAAATTCAGAAATATCTAAAAAGTCCTCATTTGTTCTGATTATTCTTTTGTTGGTGTCGGTGGCGGAGGAGGGGGGAGGAGGTTAAGCGCAGTTGCTTCTTTCAATGAAAGCGTTTGCACTGGTGTACTCTTTTCATCGAGCTCTAACTCATAAACGGCATCATTAAGTGCAACTTTTTTGAGTAAAAGATTATGGTTTTTGTCCGGCACTGTTTTGCTTAGTAAATTAAGCCTAAGCTTTGCTACTCGATCATTGAGGTCTGACTTAAGCTCCATTACTTCATCTTTACCCATTTTTTTAGGTGTTGGTGCTTCGTCAGTCATCTGATCATTCATACAACTGAACACAAACATCATAACTAACATCATGGGGATGAAAAGTAAGAACCTGGAATACTGCAATCGGTTTGATTTGT
>CALRLN020000319.1:0-6457 GCA_943368675.1 Chitinophaga pinensis
TACCTGAATCAACCCTACGGTGATGTATGGCTGAAACTCCGCCCTTTGGTGTACGAAAAACACCCATACCGCTGGGCTACTATCGGTAAGGAAATCAGCCATATTGAAGAAGCTACAATGGACGATGTAAAGGGGTTTTTCTTTAAATACTATCTACCTAACAATGCAATTCTGGTAGTGGCAGGCGATGTAACAGTGACTCAGATAAAATATCTATGTGAGAAATGGTTTGAGCCGATTCCGGCAGGAAAGAAATATATAAGAAATCTGCCGCAGGAAAGCCTGCAAACAGAAGCTAAGTTTTTAGAAACTTCGGCAAAAGTACCATTGAATGGTATTTATAAGGCCTATCATATGCCTGGCCGTTTTGATCCGGATTTTTATAATGCTGATTTATTGAGCGATTTGCTGGGAAGAGGCAAATCATCGAGGCTCTATACTAAATTGGTGAAAGAGAAACAGCTATTTAATAATATTTCGGCCTACATCACTGCTTCGTTGGACCCCGGTCTCTTAATGATACAAGGGAACCTGAATGAAGGCGTGGCTCTGGAAACTGCTGATGCAGCTATTGAAGAGATACTTGTTGAGTTGGTGAATAATAAAGTTGAAGCCTCTGAATTGCAGAAAGTGAAAAACCAGAGCGAATCTACATTGGCATTTGCAGAAGTAGAATTACTCAACAGAGCCATGAATCTGGCTTTTGCTGCTAATGCAGGCAATGCCGAATGGTGTAATCAGGACGCAGAGAAGATAGCAGCCGTAACGCCTGAATCACTACAGATAATGGCTAAGCATATATTGAGAAAAGAGAATAGCTCAACGATGTATTACAGGGCTAATTGATATATTCATAAACTAATAGTGCCACGCCCATATAAATATGAGCGTGGCACTATAATTTATTTTAACGCTATCAGACCGAAAAACTTTCTCCGCAACCGCATGTACGGGTTGCATTAGGATTTTTAAATTGAAATCCTTTTCCATTCAGTCCATCTGAAAAGTCCAGTTCAGTACCAATCAGATATAAAAGGCTTTTTTTATCTACAAATACCTTGATTCCGTTGTCCTCAAAAATATGATCGTTTGCACGGGCTTCAAAATCAAATTTTAAATCATACATCAAACCCGAACAACCGCCACCCTCAACAGCCACTCTCACACCGGGATTGCCTGTCAGACCATCTTTCTCTCTTAATTCAAGGATTTTATTTTTTGCTACTTCTGTTACTGTTACCATGACCTTCGAACGGTTGATTATAATTATTTTGATTCTTCTATAAAAACGACATTGATTGCTGAAAAGTTTCTTGAATAGCCAATTATTAAAACGGACTCTCTAATTCAGTTACCCTCTCACCCCAGAACCGGCTGAAGCTTGTTTTGGGTTTCTGGCAAAGATATACCTGTGTGCCATATTCTCTTGCTAATGGATTACTGATTTTGCCAACTAGTTTTATATCAGTAAATAGTTGGCTTACATCTTCGCCTAATTCATCATTCACATAAATAAAAGTATCAGTCGAGGCAGGTATCTTCCTTGGAAACCAATAAAAATAGTTATCCGAAAAACTGACAGGCTCGGGTAAGCCATATTTTTTGCCAAGGATATTAACGGCAGAGGCTTGACCATAGTTTTCGCAATAAATCAATACATTGTTTTTATCAGGTACTTGCTGATAAGCATTATTTGTGATTTTAGCCAGTTCTTCCCATCCTATCATATCGGCGTAATCCTGTGGTAAGCTATGGATTTTGCCATCTTCATGCCTCAGCATTCCATCCATACCATATCTTGCAGTAAAGTTTTTGAAATGAACTGCCAGATTTTCGGGTGTATCCGTAGGTATACCAAACGGAATCAGGAAAATAGATAAACTTACCAGGACTCCTGCTAAAACTACTCTGAAATACCATTGCTTCAAAAAACTTTCCCACCATACTGACCCGGCCGCCAATGCTAAGGGGAATACTCCTGCGGTATAATAGCCTTTACCTTTCACTGCAAAAAGGATACTTGTCACAAGAAGAATACTGAAGCCAAACAAACGGTATTTAGCAAGTTTTTGATAGAATAATAAGGCCAATAGTCCCGCACAGGTAAGTAAACAAAAGATGCCGGGCATAAGCAATTGTTCTTTCAGAAAATTGATTCTGTTCAGATGCACCAGTTGGTATTTGTTAAGTGCATTGAAATGTTTGATGCCTGAAAACCCGTGAGTCAACTGCCAGACGATATTAGGTAAAGCTATGATAAGGCAGAGCAAAATAGCAAACCAGAAAGATTTTTGGGCAAGTGTTTTTCGCTCAGGGCTTATCAGAAATGCAATAAATAGAGCGCCTAATTGTAATACTACCAGGTGTTTATTTAGGATGGCAAAACCTGCGGCAATGCCTAAATAAAGCAGATAATTGTTATTATGTGTATTGAGATACCGGATAGTGAAATAGAATATGAGTGTCCAGAAGAAAATATCGAAACCAACAGGCTGGTAAAGATAAAATGGGCGTACAAAAATTGGGGCTAAGAAAATACCCAGGGCTGTCAAAATCTGAGCAAACCATGCGCCACCTAGTTCTTCTGCTATTTTTGCGGTTAACCAGACCATTACTCCACCTAACAATGCCGGCAGAATCTTGATAGCCAAAGCCGAAAATCCAATTGTTTTCATGAGCAGGAAGGCAAGCCATCCGATCATGGGTGGAACAGAAGCATAACCACTTGCCGGGTGAGTACCTAAAGAAAAATACAGTAGCTCGTCACGATGAGGCTCGAGCATATTATAGTAATATAAATGAAAGGCAATTTTTAGCAGGGCGAGGGTGGGTATGAGCCATTTAAGGTGCTTAGCCTGCATAAAGAGGGTTTTGAATCTTAGTAGTGAAAATATAATACGAAAATACCAGATATTAATACAAGGGTGAATTTAATGCTAAATACTAAAAAAGTGTCCAAATCCTTACATTATTTTAGTCGTCTAAGAAAAACTACCGCGTGGTTAATTATATATTGATTGTTCACGTTTTCTGCCAATTTGAAATTGCTTTAACTGACCTGAGAAAATTGTCCATCTCATTGCGAGAATCATCCATTTTATAGCGAAGAGGGCTGCTATACCTTTGTGTCATCAAAGAAACGCTAACAATTTAAATCAAAAAAGAGATGAAAACTTTCGCAGTACCAACCAGAGAACAAGTAGCACCAATAAATCAGGATATCTTCGATAATCTTAAAAAATCCTTGGGTTTTGTTCCGAATTTATATGCAACCATCGCATATTCAACCAATGGGTTATCAAGATTTCTTGCCTATCAAAACGCCAGGACATCATTAAATAACAGAGAAAAAGAGGCGGTAAATCTGGTGGTTAGTCAGATAAACGGCTGTTTGTATTGTCTGAGCGCACATACGGTAATAGGTAAAATGAATGGATTTACTGATGAACAGATTCTGGATTTAAGAAGAGGGAAAAGTGAGAATCTAAAACTGAATGCATTAGTGCAATTAGCTGCGGATATTACAAAAAACAAAGGGAATGTCAGTGATAAATTTCTGACAGAGTTTTATGAACAAGGTTATACTAATGAAAATCTTGTAGATGTAATCTTGCTTATATCTGATAAAACAGTGATGAACTACCTGCATAACCTTACACAAATACCTGTTGATTTTCCGGTTGCGCCGGCTTTGTCAGAAGAACCGATTGTGATACCTGATGAATGTGGGGATACACTCTGGGATGCTGTTTTAGCACAGGATACCAATAATTTTATTAAATTGAATTGACGATGAGCTATTTTGGGGAAGTCGCTTTTGGTGCAGCATCAAAAGCACTACAGGAAAAAGCAGGTAGCAGGGAGGCTTATGCGAGATTAGAGAAGGCCGATAAACAAAATGGCTTAACTAACTATGAAGCATCGTTTATAGCGCAAAGAGATAGCTTTTACATGGCAAGTATTACCGAAAGCGGTTTCCCTTATATTCAGCATCGTGGCGGGCCAAAGGGGTTTCTGAAAGTATTAGATGCCAAACGATTGGGATTTTTAGATTTTAAAGGAAATAAGCAATATATTTCAGCAGGGAATTTTAATACCAACCCGAATGTTTCACTTTTTCTGATGGATTATGCGCATAAAATCAGATTAAAAATTTTTGCTAAGGCAGAGGTAGTATCCTTAAAAGATAAACCAGAGCTATATGAGAAACTGGATTTGGAGGATTATAAATTTAAGGCAGAACAAATGATTATCTTTCATGTAGAATCTTTCGACTGGAATTGTCCTCAACATATTACTCCAAGATATACTGCAGAAGAGATTGAGGCAATATTAAAACCACAGCGTGAGTATATTGCGGAGTTAGAAGCCGAAGTTAAACAACTAAAAGCAAATAGAAATACATAATATGCTCAATCAGGATGCATTTACACTTGTAGACCCCATTAATGGAAATCTGGCCTTCAAACTTTTTTCGTTTACCGGAAACAGCTATTTTGACCATATACAACGTCATAATTATTTCTCTCTTATATGGGTAAAGCAGGGGAGTGGTAGCGCAAAAGTTGATTTTTCAGAGTATAAGTACAATGGAAGCACCATCTTTTGTTTCACACCTTATCAGCCTTTCATGATACAAGAGACAGAGACGATAGAGGGGATTGCGCTCAACTTCCATCCTGATTTCTTTTGTATCCATAAGCACCGGCATGAGGTGGCCTGTAATGGAGTGTTATTTAATAACATTTATAATCCGCCCTATGTGCAGGTTGATGAAGCAGCCGGACAGACCTTTGAGATGGTATTGGCGCAAATGAAGATGGAATTCAAAACACCTGCTTTGGCGCAATATGAGCAGTTGGTATCTTATCTGAAAATCTTTCTGATAACAGCTTCAAGATTGAAAGTAGCGCAACAACCCCAGGCAAAGCAAGAGGTTGGGGATAGAAAAGAGCCTTTTATATTACAGAACCTGAAAGACTACATAGAATTACATTTTAAAACAAAACATTCAGCCAGCGACTATGCCGATATGCTGAACATCTCTCCAAAGGCATTGTCTAAAATCACTAAAACGCATTTTAATAAAACCCTTACAGATCTGATTTCAGAAAGGATAGTGATAGAGGCAAAGCGCGATTTGTATCTCACCGATAAATCTGTAAAGGAAATTGCGCATGACCTGGGCTACGATGATGAATATTATTTCAGCAGGTTTTTTAAAAATAATGCGGATGTATCGCCACAGATATACCGTGAAACAGTCGGCTTTGCCAGAGATGTTGCGTAAAAAGAAAGAGCCACTCCTGGCAAAAGGAGCGGCTCTTTATATATTCAAAATTCTTATTTAATATATCTGAAATCCTGTCCGGCTTCAAGTTTGAGCAGAATCTCATAATATAAATCAATACAAGCCTGAATATCCTCTTTGTGGCACATTTCTACTGTTGTGTGCATATATTTTTGCGGTAGTGAGATTAAAGCCGACGCTACACCCTCTGCTGAATAAGCGAATGAATCAGTATCAGTACCTGTTGAACGACTTGCCGCTGCTCGCTGGAAAGGTATTGATTTTTCTGTTGCAACATCAATCATAAAATTGAGCAGGTTGTTTTGTACGGCAGGGCCATAAGTTAAAACAGGGCCTCTGCCGCAAGCTAAATCACCATCCAGTTTTTTATTATACATCGGCGATTGTGTATCATGGATAACATCGCAGCAGATAGCTACGTCAGGTTTTAATCTTCTCGAAATCATTTCTGCTCCGCGAAGCCCGATTTCTTCCTGTACTGAATTGACCAGATACAAGGTGAAAGGTAATTGTATATTGTTTTCCTTCAGTTTACGTGCCACTTCTGCAATAATATAGCCGCCAATGCGGTTGTCCAGGGCACGTCCTACAAAGAATTTGTTGTTGAGTTCCATCAACGTATCTTCAAAAGTAATCACGCAACCCACGTGTATACCCATTTCTTCTACCTCTGCTTTTTTTGCGGCACCTACGTCTATAAAGATATTTTTTAGCGTTGGTCTCTCTTCTGTAGCAGCCTCACGAACGTGGATAGCCGGCCAACCGAAAATACCTTTTACGATACCTTTACGGGTATGGATATTTACTCTTTTTGAGGGTGCAATCTGATGGTCAGAGCCACCATTGCGACGCACATATATATAACCATCTTCTGTAATATAGTTCACAAACCACGATATTTCGTCCGAGTGTCCCTCAATTACGACTTTATAAGGCTGGTCAGGATTGATAACGCCAACAGCTGTGCCATATACATCAATCAGTTGTGTGTCAATATAAGGCTTTACATAGTCAAGCCATATTTGTTGTCCTGATGCTTCAAAACCAGTAGGAGAAGCATTGTTTAAATACTTGTAAAGAAATTCGATATTTGGTTCTGCCATAATTCTCTTACCCTTTGGTGAAAAATTTGTGCAAAGGTAGGGA
>CALRLN020000320.1:0-6438 GCA_943368675.1 Chitinophaga pinensis
ATCAGTTAAATTTCATTACTATGAAATTCTCCGCATTACAATCGCATTGCGTTTGCATTGCCAATGCATCAGTGCTGCCATGCGTTCGCACATCAAAAACCTTGCGCCAGTTTTTATTAGAATTACCTCCCACCCATCACCTTCAACACCTTGCAGTCTTTTTTCTGGATTTCTATGTAGGCGGTGCCTCCTTTGGTTCACCATTCAGCTGAATGTTAATCCATTATGGAATTATCAGTCGGTGCGTTTGCCGTTCTCTGAACGGCAAAACCCGCCATATTAAAAACCGCTTACACTTCAACTCATTTAAAACGTCACCGAACAAGCAACCATCAATAATTTCTCTCATATTTTTGATATTTCTTGACTAAAGAAAAAAATAGGTAAACAAGTTTGTTTTTCATGACATTAAAAACTGTAAATTTATTTTTTCCTTCTTTAATTTTGCGTTCAAGCTATTTTAGAAAATCAAATTTTCATCAATAAAGAATTATTATACAATGAAAAAACTGTTGCTCTTTTTCTTTCTGCCTTCTCTCGCATTTGCGCAAATTGACAGTACTGATATAATCGTAAAGCAGATGATGGACAAGCAAAAAATTGTCGGGCTTTCGTTGGCTGTAATAAAAAACGGACAAGCTGTTACCAACAAAGGTTACGGACTAGCCAATGTAGAATTAAATGTACCCGTATCGTCCGAATCCGTCATCCGGCTTGGTTCAGTCAGTAAGCAGTTTTTTACCACAGCTATCATGAAATTAGCGGAAGATGGCAAATTAAGTATTGAGGATTCGGTACATAAATTTTTCCCTGATGCACCTGAAACATGGCGGCCAATTCAGATAAAACACCTGATGTCTCATACCTCAGGCTTACAAAGAGAAGCTCCTGCTTACGATAATTTTAAAATCCAGCCTGATATAAATGTCATTAAGTCTGCTTACAGTTTACCCTTGGTCTTTAAGACCGGAGAAAAATACCAGTATTGTAATCTGGCGTATTTTATGCTGGCCGAAATTATCAAACAGGTAAGTGGTATGCCCTGGCAGGATTATATTCATGAGAAATTATTTATTCCGGCAGGAATGACTCATAGCTACCTGACTGATTTTTATAAAATCATTCCAAACCGTGCCGACGGCTATATGCATAAGCGGGATACCCTGATAAATGCCACAGCCATGCTTGGGATACGACCCAGCGGTGGATTTCTCTCTACTTCTTCTGATATGATAAAATGGGAAAAAGTATTAAGCGAAAAGAATATCATTCTTAAAAAAGACAATTGGGAAAAACTTTGGCAACCGTTTATTAAAACTTCGGATAGAGCAAATTCAAAGGAACACTATGGTTTCGGATGGCTGATAGATGAATACAAGGGACATAAAATGATTATACACGGTGGTTCGAATATTGGGTTCAGGTCTGTATTTGCCCGTTTTGTGAACGACGGGCTTTCAATTATCATTCTCACGAATACAGACGAAGCAAATCCGCGTGCAATTGCCAATGCGCTTGCTGATTATTATTTCAGGAAGTAGGTATTTTCTAACAAGCCTATTATGCCAGGTTAGAAACGATTTCAACTGCCTATATATCGACTAAATAAATATTCAGCCGGGTTGGGGTTGTCTGAATTACCTCCTACCCATCACCTTCAACACCTTGCAGTCTTTTTTCTGGATTTCTATGTAGGCGGTGCCTCCTTCGGTTCCTTTGGGGAGGGTGCCTTGGACTATCCAGATACTGTCTTGGAGGGTGGCGGTGAAGGGTTTTTGGTTCTGGATGTTGTCGCCGTAGAGGGGGAGCCAGATGGCTTCTGCTATTTTTTTGGCGGTTTCGGGGTCGGGGACGTAGGCGGTTGGGGTGTTTTTGTCGTTAGGGTTGCTCTTATCGGTCTTCTCAACGGCGAATTGATTGATTATGACTATATAAATGCCTATTAATGCGGCTATTACGATCAGGGGTAGTATTTTGTTTTTTATCATGTTGGTATGTTTACTTTATTTCTCTACGGTTTTTTGTAAAACCTGAGTAAATGTATAACATTTTAATGGTTTGTGCATGGCCTGAAGCCAACCAAAGAGACGCTGCCACTTTCAATCTTTACAATTCCAAAAAAAACCACCCCACCTACCCATTCTTCCTCCCGACCCGCTGCATGGCAAACCTTCTGAAACTATCCGGTAGCCTGCCGATTACCCCCTGCGGATGCACAAAGAAAAAGTATCTTTCAATCTCAAAATCATTCAGCTCTACTATTTGCAGCTCATTGTTTTTCAGTTCTTTCATAATGGCATGGATAGAAAGGAACGAGAAGCAATCGGTGGTAAGCAAGAAATTCTTGATACTCTCGGTGCTGGCCAATACTACCTTCACATTCAACTCGTGCAGCCCAATTCCGATTTTCATCAATGCCTTCCTTATCACTTCGTTGGTGCCTGAGCCTTGTTCTCTTAACACAAAATCCATCTCCCGCAATAATTCAGGACTCACCGCATTATTATTGCCAATTTTCGGGTTTCCGTATCGGGTTACCAATACCAGTTCGTCTTTCAGGAACTCTTCGTATTTCATTGAAGCGTTGTCTGATAAGCCCTCTACAATACCTAAATCAATCTCCTTTTGTTGCAACCATTCTTCTACCTGCCTCGAATTACCATGCAGTGTCTTTATCCTGATTAGCGGAAATTGTGTATGAAAATCAGCCAGAATTTCAGGAATGATATAATGCGAAATGGTAGTACTGGCACCCAGCCTGAGTTCTCCGGCTGCTTTGCCATCCAGTATACCCAGATTATCGTTCAATTGCTCATAAATACCTGCTATCTGCTGCGCATAAGTGAGGAGCATTTGCCCGGTTTCGGTGAGTAATAACCGGTTGCCGTTGCGTTCAAAAAGATTCCGTCCGGCCTGTAGTTCAAGTTCGTGGATATTCTTACTTACGGCAGGTTGAGAGATGTTAAGGTCTTGCGCTGCCTTGCTGAAATTGAGGTGCCTTGCTGCTGCAATGAAGACCGACATCTTGAAGTCAATCGCTATCATACGTGTCTGTTTATACTAATCACGGCATATATACAGCACATTAATATCAGTTCCAAATAATTGACGAATTATTACACAATCAGCAGGCTCTATCCGGCTATCCAATAGATTTTCGACAATAAAAATAAACCCAGCATTGATAAACCTGATACGAGCAACAGCAGTATGATCATGTATTTAAGCATCAATGCTTTGGTGGGTTCCGGGTTAGTATCTGATAATTCCATTGTGCAAGCGTATTTTGTATGGGGCAAATGTATACCTTTTCCGAATGCCAATAAATGGATAGTTTTTTATGTACTATAACTAAAGGTTATGGAAGAATCAGTTTTTATCCGATTCCTATTTCACAGAAACTACAGATTGCCCCTGGGCTGATTGTACCCAAATAGCTATATATAACCCTCATATTTTCTATTCTTTACACAAGATTGCTTTGGATGGGTCTTTCCTTGCATAAACTATGGCGATGGTGTCACCTAAAATGTACTTCTTATACATTTCTGCATTAACTGCCGCAACAAATCTGTAAATTCTGCTTTCAGCTTTGAAGTCGACAATAAAGCTTTTCTTTTTCCTGGTTTTTTTAGCAACTATAGTTCCGAAGGTATATACCGGTGATTCCTGAATTATTCTAATAGTTGTGTCATGTTCTCTTTTGACAAAATAGCTAAGAATGGAGCCAATAATAATTGCCACTGATAAAGCCAAAGCAAGTGTTTTTATTTTTCCTTTCAGGTCAGTCCACATTTCTGTACAAACAAATAATTAGTTTTTAACTAGCTGTAAGATTTCGCTTATTTTCTCTATATTTTAAAACCCGTTGTGCTCCAGAAACACACCCAGCATCAGCGCCACCAGTATATTGTTAATAATGACATTATTATTAAGTTTTTGTTCTTTTACTAACCCGATGTTTTTTGCCAGTTTTGGAGTATCAACAAAATACCTGAAAGTCGGGTTCTTTGCAAAGTGCTGATAATATTCCTCTACCCTATCTATTTCGGCAAGTACCCGAAAAAAAATATCAGAAGCCTGCATCCCTTTTCGTTTTTCTTGCAATACCATATCAGGCAGCCTGCCTGTCATCATTTTGCGTATCACCTGTTTGTTTTCTCCTTTTTCATTGAAATAAAACTGGTTAGGTATGGCCAGACAATGCTCTAAGATACGTATATCTCTTGTAGGGTCAAGAATATCTATCTTAAGATTAGTGCCTACATGGCTCAACTGGCTGCGGTTTGCCCTGTGCATCAGGCATAGAATTTCCTCCTGTGCGCTTCTGAAAATAGTTTCATGGCTTGTCCGGTTCATTAGCACATCTTTCTTTATGCCGTATTCATCAATAAGATTCGTATTGATAAAACTATCTTCAAGCCCTTTGCTGAAAAACCTGTAGTCGATTAAATTCCTGAGTGCAGGCTTTAATATTTTCTGCTTCAATGCATTGATACCCGGTGGCATTGGCAGAAGGGTTTTAATGCCCTTATACGATAAGGCCACATTCCCGGTGCTTGCTTCCAGCAATGCATCAAATCCCATGGCTGAGGCTTGCTTATAAATATCAATCAACCAGAAGGCATTGGCTCCGTTGGCAATAATGGTATTAAAAGTTCTGACGAATTTCTCAATCCCGTCAATCGGTGAAATATGCGCCGAGTTTGTTTTAACTGAGCGGATATTATTTCGGGAAGCCACTACGGCATCTATTTGTTCACTTTCGTCGTTGAATATCCTCGGATGCATAGGTGCAGCCTGCCGATAAAAAGGTATATGGCTAAGTGTTACCAGCGGTGCAGTATCCAGGATTTCGGAAGCCAACATACTTACTGTACCGCTGTCAAAGCCTCCGCTAAGCATAGAAGCGACCTTTAAATTAGCAGGTATTCTGCACCTGACGGCCTCCCGGCTTATTTCGTACAATTCTTCTGCAAAATCTTCTGCTCGGGCATATTGCTTCAATCGCACATTTTCCGGAAACCAATACCTTTCTATTGTCAGCCTGTTATTTTTATAGCTAAGCGAATGCCCTGGTAATAGCCTGCTTACATTTTTAAAAATGGTTTCTTCACCTGCCCCGGTGTAGTTCCAGAAGCTGAACTTACTTACTACAAAAAGCGGATTTAATTCTTTGCCCCCGGCAATAAGCGGTTGAACGGCACTGCTCAGCAAAAGTCCATCCGGTGTTTTCCTGTAAAAGAGTTCGCCTTTTCCATTCTGGTCTCTTGCCATGAAAACCTCACCTGACTGGCTGTTATAAACAACAAAAAGCCAGTCGCCCAGTATTCTGGCCGGACAACCCTTCCCCCATTTCAGGTAGGCATTCCAGATATACTCAGGGTCGGATACACATAAACCTACTGATGGCCTCAATGCCTGTCGGTTATCTACCCTACCCTGAGCAGCAAAAATCAGATGTCGCTCTTTATCCTGAAAAACGCCTGTATCAGACTCGCTACCACCTAACTTGAAATGATTGGTTTTAATGGTCGTAAGTCCGGAAAAATCCAGGGTTGAATTTTCAAAGATACCTGCCAGAATCATGAGGCGAGCGAAAAACGGGTATCAGGTCCATCAACTATTGTTCCACCACCGGAGTTTATACTGAGTACATTGGCCTCAGGTTTAATCCATTGTTTTTTAATAGTTCTCTCACTTTGGGTGATTTTCTCCTCCGGCTCGCTGCCCGGGACATTCGTAGTTTCTTGCATTTGATGATTGGGTTTAATTAACATTTTTTAGTGGTTAAGCCTGACAAAACTAAAAAATGCTGTTAACATCATCAACGGGGTACAAGCCCTCTCTGAGCTAAACAATGCTTTTCATGGGTAAATACCGTGTTTTTGACTGGATTTATTAGAAATGCTCAATCAATTGTCCATAAATTGTCCGGCTTTAAAAACCCGGCGCAATGCCTGTTTTGTGTTCTACAACAAGCATCGTACCGGGTTTTTACATTCTGAGATTAAATGATTGATTTCAAAATTCCACCATCAACCCTAATAGAAGCACCGTTTGTTGCTGATGACAGAGGGCTGGCAAAATATGCCACCGTATCGGCAATTTCAGAAACATCAGCAAAGCGTTGAAGCAGAGATGTAGGGCGAGTTTCTTTAAAGAAATTCAGTTCTACTTCATCAGGTGTTGTATTACCTGCCACAGAAAGGTCCGTAATAAAACCACCAACACCCCTTGATTTGGTTGGGCCGGGCAAAATAGCGTTTACTGTTACATTTGTACCCTTAGTAAGTTCGGCCAAACCACGGCTTATAGAAAGTTGCGCTGTTTTGGTCATGCCATAATGTACCATTTCGCTGGCAGGAGAAAGACCCGTTTCACTTGAGATAAAGATGATACGCCCCCAGTTTTTTTCAAGCATCGATGAAAACACAT
>CALRLN020000321.1:0-6416 GCA_943368675.1 Chitinophaga pinensis
AAGGTCGATTATGCCATGCTGCTTTTTACTCAGGAGTTTGGCTTGCAACCCGACCAGCTGACTAACCGCTTTTTTACACATTCTACGCTTAAGCGCCGCATCCAGATGCTCAGCAAACCCCGCTCGGCTAAAATTATGCTGTTAAAATACTGTTTGTCTGTGCCATTGTTTATACTGATGCTTGTGTTTTCTTCGGCATCTATAGCCAGAAACACGGTGCTTGATCTGGTGGAAGTAGAACTTTCGGATCTGACGAATAACAGAGTAGCTTTTACGCCGGGAATAGATACAATTACGCTTAACGAAATCAAAGAGAAGGAACTCAGGAAAGGAATCTATATACATGGCAGAGTGTCTGGCATTGATGGTAAACCTTTGCCCAATGCAGTAGTTGAAGTACTCTCTAAAAACATGGTTTCTACTACTGATACAAAAGGTGAATACGAAATCAATGCCACTGTAGGCGATAAATTAAGTTTTAGTGCTGAAAATTTTGAAACGGTGGTTATCACTTTAGGCAATGAGAGAGTAATTAATATTACGCTAAAAAGAATACCGGGGCTGAATATATCAGCAAAATCAGAGAAAATGGAGGAGTTGACTATTATTGGACGGAACGACAACGCCAACGGATTGGAAAATGATGAAATATTTACAGTTGTTGAAGAGAATCCGATGTTCCCCGGTGGCTTGAAAGAGATGTTTGCTTTTATCAGTAAAAATCTGAAATACCCTGTTGAGGCACAACAGGCAAATGTATCAGGGAAAGTATTTGCCAAATTTGTAGTACGACAAGATGGATCTATCAGCGATATAAAGATATTAAAAGGAATTGGCTTTGGTTGTGATGAAGAAACGGTGAGAGTAATAGCGCAAATGCCAAAATGGAAACCCGGAAAACAAAACGGACAACCTTTGAATGTGCATTTTACCATGCCTGTTAATTTTATGATGGAAGAGAAAGAGCTGACAGAAATAAGACCAATCCCGGTATCAGGAGCAGCAAATGCCGGGAAAACGAATATCAGATTTAGGGGAATGAATGACCCGCTTGTAATAGTGGATGGAAAAGAGATGGAAATGGCCTCAATCAGGGAAATGCAGACAGAGGATATTGAAAAAATTGATGTAATAAAAAATGAAACAGCAACAAAGCTTTACGGAGTAAAAGCAATCAACGGCGTTGTAATTATTACTACCGGAAAGAATTTAAAGGAAGAACCAAAATTGAATCTTATGATAAAAGATTAATTCAGGCTTTATCTTCTTTGGGTTGTAAATGCTCCTGATGTTTCCATAGTTCCTGAAATACTTCACTATGCTCTTTCAGGTGTTTGAATGTTCCTTCGTCGATAATCCGGCCATTTTGTAGAATATACACGTAGTCGAATTTAGTAAGCAGGTGTAAACGATGCAAAGATGATAGAACAGCCTTGTCTTTGAATTCCTTGAATAGTTTGTTATAAATCTGCACTTCTGTTTTGGGGTCTACGCTACTGGTTGGCTCGTCGAGCAATACAATTTCGCTCATTCGGGCTGCCAGAACACCCCTTGCCAATGCAAGCCGCTGTTTCTGGCCACCTGACAGGTTCACGCCTTTCTCCTGTATATTTGATTCCAGACCTTTGGGTAAATGCTGTATAACTTCTTTGAAATGAGCCGTTTCGCTCACTTTCAGAATATCTTCTTCCTCAAAGGGTAGCCCTAAAGTAATGTTGTAGGCAATGGTATTCTCAAATATTTCAGGCTCCTGCGGAAAAAGTGTGATGGTATCCGAGATAATATCCAGCGAACCATAGCTCTCTCCGTCTATCGAAACTTTTACGTTTGGTTCTGTATCATAAAGTCCTCTTAAAAGTGCCAGTAAGGTACTTTTGCCACTGCCGCTTTCGCCTATGAAAGCAATTTTTTTACCCTTTTCAATTATAATGCTCAGATTATGCAGACTATGGGCTGTTCTGGCTTCTTCGTAGGTAGCATTATGTGAGAAATTAAGCCCGGAAATAGAAATTTTCTTCCAGTCTTTCGGTAAATCCATAACAGCATCCGGGCGGTGATGCTCCCGGTAAGATTCTCCTATGGTTCTTGCCGTCTGCACGTCAGTATTGTATTGGACAATATTGGTATATTGCCAGGCCACATCATGAAATACACTCGTGAACTGAATCACATAGCCCAGAAGTGTAACCAAACCACCGATATAAAAAGGCTGACCGGGAGTCCAGTTCTGATATACATAACCAATAGCAATAACACAATAAATTAATGTAACTAAAGTATCTGCCACAAACCACTTCCATTCATTAATACGTACATTCCGGCGGAACGGAGGCAGAACCTCCATTACTTTTTTCATCAGGCTTGATTCCATCCGTTTCTCTAAACGCAGGGTAATTACGGTAATAATATTTGACAGGCTATCGAAAAGGGTAGAAGATACTACGTGCTCTTTTTCGTTGGTTTCATCCAGTGCTTTAATAAATGGTTTATCGAACCTGATGATGACCCATATAGTAAAAATGCCCATCAGAATACCGATGCCACCAAATAATGGAGAGAAATAAAGCATAGCGCCAAAAGAAAACACAAATTTGAAGATAGCGTGCAGAAACATGAAGCCGTCCTGAAAGAAATGTTTCAATGCCTCATAAGCCTTGCGGATACGGTTAATGGTAGAGCCGCTATGGTTATCCTGATGCCAGCGGATGGGTAAATGGAGTGTCTGATGATAGAGTTCGTCCAGAAAATTCCGGCTGAGATTAAAAGCCAGGTCACGTTCCATAATACGGGCAGGACCATGAAAACCCCATTCCATCAGTTTCAATAATAAGAATAAACCTGCATATAATAAAACGGTGTCCCATATGCCGGAACTATCACGTTGAATACTATCAACAAACCAGCCATACAGAAGCGGATTAAGTGCCGCCACCACATTGGCCATAATGAATAGCCCGTAAATAAAGACGTACTTGTTTTTTTCCTGACGGGCGTATTTCCAGGCAGTACGGAGGAGGGAAATGTAGGGGTTATTCATAGGTTATTACAGAAACTATTGCAAAGGACGATAAATTTCAGCTAAAATGCGCTTATAATTGTGTAAAATTCGACGATTGAATTTTGTATACTCCTGAAATGTTATCATTGTAATTTAATTGAACGGGCACTGAACACTATGTACAAAGTCATAGATATAAACTCGTATATCCCACTTGATTTTACTGCTAATAATCCTGAATTAGCAATGCTTGACTTGGTTGATACAGCTAAGTTTGCTGAATATGTATTTGATAAAATTTATTCCGCAGGGGCAAAGATGGGCATTGGCGGATACATGGAAAAGCGGGTAATTTATCGAAGAAGTGAACATTTCTCCAATAGTGACGAAATACAAAGGAATATCCATCTGGGTATTGATTTATGGGCAGAGGCTGGTACTCAGGTATACGCACCTCTGGCAGGAAAAGTGCATAGTTTTCGGAATAATGCCAATTTTGGTGACTATGGGCCAACCATTATTTTAGCACATAGCTATAAAAACAAACCTCTTTATACACTTTACGGGCATTT
Organism: Chitinophaga pinensis; assembly: GCA_943368675.1. Classification (GTDB taxonomy): domain Bacteria; phylum Bacteroidota; class Bacteroidia; order Cytophagales; family Spirosomataceae; genus Emticicia. The sequence continues at coordinate 3,571 of CALRLN020000321.1, forward strand.
GTCTTTGGAGTCATTGGAAGGACTTTATGAAGGCAAACAGATAGAAGCAGGAGAAAAGATAGCAGAGATTGGAGATTACCCGATTAATGGAGACTGGCCCCCTCATCTGCATTTTCAGGTAATGACTGATATGCTGGGTATGCAGGGTGATTTCCCGGGGGTGTGTGCTGAGGAAGACAGAGAGAAATTTGAGAAGATATGCCTCAACCCGGATTTTTTGCTGGGGTTATAATAGGAAATGCCTCATTCTAACCCTTTTCTTTTAAGAAGAAAGATTAGAATGAGGCATTTGTAATGAAATACTCTACCCCTTATAAAAAATCCATTTTCCGATTTCTTTGAAAGTTGGTTTTTTACCGAACATCAGGATACCTACACGGTAGATGCGTGCGGCTAACCAGGTTGTGCCGATAAAACCTCCTGTAAGCAATGTCATCGATAAAATTATCTGCCAGACCGGTACACCAAACGGAATACGAACCATCATGATGATAGGAGACGTAAACGGAATCATGGATGTCCAGAAGGCAAGATTGCCATCCGGTTCACGAATTACAAACTGGGCAATGGCTATAGAGAATATAATAGGTAGTGTAATAGGCAACATAAATTGCTGCACATCTGTTTCGCTGTCTACGGCAGAGCCTACCGCACCAAACAAGGCGCTGTAAAGCAGATAACCCCCTAAGAAATAGAAGATAAAACAAACAAGAATAGTTACCCAGGGCAAGGTTTGAACGGCTTTCATGGCCTTGCCATATAAACCGCTACTGCCGCCTGGTTCTTTCTTCACTTGTTTTTCTATCTCCTGCGCCTGTGGCATATTTTTTACCTGCTCCAGTCTTTGTTGCGGAGAACCGGCAAATTTTTCGCCAAACATTGAGGTAGCAGCAGTTGTGACGGCAAACGACAGAATAATCCAGAGTGTAAACTGTGTTAAACCAACCAGCGCCACACCAATAATTTTGCCCATCATCAGTTCAAAAGGCTTGATAGATGAGATAATTACCTCTACAATGCGGCTGGTTTTTTCTTCCATCACGCTTCTCATTACCTGTACACCAAAAATAAAGACAGTGATGTAAATAAGAAAGGCGCATATATAGCCTATTACAGTTGCCGCAACTGAGCTATTGCTTTTTTCACCTTCTTCGCTAAGGCTGATTGTTTCGCTGCTTACATTCATTTTGGCGTCTTCCAATACTTTGGGTGTAATGCCTGCTTCTGTCAGCTTTATGGTCTCAATCTCATTTTCTATGGTTTTTTCAATGCCGTTCTGGAGTTCAATTGAAAGGCTTTTTTCTGAAAAAATCTTTACACCTTTTGGATTCTCCATGATGTTTTTCGGAATATACACCAGGGCATCGTATTTGCTTTTTGAGAAATCCTTTTTGGCATCGTCTAATGATTTAGCCGAATAATTGTATGATAACTCTTCGGTGTTTTTAAACTTACCTTTGAACAGGTCGCTCTGGTCTATTACCTCAATCTGTTTCAGACTGATTGACGACATGGCCGTCCAGCCGATGAAGCCATAGAAGGCACCAATCAGGAGTGGGCCGAGGATAGTCATTACGATAAATGACTTTTTGCGCACTCTGGTAAGGTATTCTCTTTTTAGAACAAGGAAAATATTTTTCATTATAATCTATGCTTTATTGAAAAATGAAATCAAAAATTTTATTGCGGTATTTCATTGACCGCTGCAATGAAGATGTCGTTCATACTCGGAATGTTTTCTCCGAAATTACGTATTTCTACTTTGTCAATGAGTTGTCTTACCAATTGGTTAACGGGTACTTCTGGCTTTAGTTTAATAGTAGATTTCTTGTAATTATCTTCCACGATTTCAGTGCCGAGAATATCAAAATCCTGAAAATCGCTACCCAAATCGCCTAAGTATTCTACGCTATAAGTATGTGTTTTAAACTGCTCCTTGATTTGTTTCTTAGGGCCGTCGAGTACCTTATGCGCTTTGTTGATCAGGGCCACATTGTCGCATAATTCCTCAACCGATTCCATGCGGTGGGTTGAGAATATGATGGTTGTACCCTTTTTCTTTAATTCAAGAATCTCATCTTTTATCAGATTGGCATTTATAGGGTCGAATCCTGAGAAAGGCTCATCGAGAATAATCAACTGGGGTTCGTGTAAAACTGTGGCAACAAACTGAATTTTCTGTTGCATACCTTTTGAAAGGTCTTCAACATTTTTTGTCCACCAGGTTTTGATATCAAACTTAATAAACCATTCTTTCAGTTTTTCCATCGCATGTTTTTCAGACAAGCCTTTCAGCTGTGCCAGATAAAGCAGTTGCTCACCGACTTTCATTTTTTTATAAAGTCCGCGCTCTTCAGGCAGATAACCGATTTCTTTAATGTGTTCGGGTTTCAGTTTTTGCCCGTCGAATAATACATAACCTTCGTCAGGGCCGGTAATCTGATTAATAATACGGATAAGAGAGGTTTTTCCCGCGCCATTTGGCCCAAGCAGACCAAAGATTACGCCTTTAGGAACATTGATACTTACATCATTGAGAGCCGTATGCTGTGCATAGCGTTTCACAACATTGTGTACTTCGAGAATGTTATTCACTGTGGTTCTTATTTGGTTTAGTTGTCCAAAATTAATGGTCTTTTCAAAAGTAATAAAGAAATCTGTATAAAAGGGTTTATTCTTTCATGAAAGGTATAAAAAATTAAAAATCCATAAAGTAGCAGCTACCTTATGGATTTAATCAAAGAGCCTGTTTAAACTTATTTGCGGTGCGCCGCTGCGATTTGGATTAGAAAATGGCATATTTTGGCTACGACCGCTTCATTTATTTTCACCGTAGCTCTGCTACG
>CALRLN020000322.1:0-6391 GCA_943368675.1 Chitinophaga pinensis
CACCGCACATACCTACACCACATCCATATTTAGTACCTTGCAGGTTAAGGTGGTCGCGTAAAAGCCACAAAACAGGCGTTGAAGGGTCAGCGTCTACTTTTTGGACCTTACCGTTAATTTTAAGGTTGAATACTGCCATAGTTTTTAGGTAATTTATTAAAAAACTTTTTGAATATACAAAAAATGAATTGAATACCGCTTATTAGTAGCCTATTAGTATGGTACATGAACCTGAACCCGCTTTCTAGTTATAGCTTTGGTTATTTTGTATACTTTTTTGACTATTTCTTAATCTGATGGGTGTCTCTTACACTACTGAAAGTTAAGGCCAGTAATTTCCAATCATTATCTTGTTTCTGATAGACTTCAGTTACCGTAAATTCAGTCTTAGCTTCATTTCCTCTTACAATAGCCTCAAGTGTAATCCTGTTCCATACGATGGCTGTTTCACCGAAAGTTTCTATAGCCGAATCATGAACTATTGCATTCTTATACCAGATGCTTCCCGTTTTAATAATCTCCAGTTCTTCGTCCTTTTTCCAGGTACCGCTCATGTGTACGAATTTTGATTTATTATCAAAGAGCTTTTCCAGTTTGTCCACATTTTTATCAGCCATCCATTGCCATTTGTCTTTGGATAGTTCCATGATTTTTTGTTCTTCAGAAGATTGAGCAAAAGCCAATGTATTGCTCAATAAGAATAGAGCTAAACCTAAAATTTTGTTTTTCATTTTTAAAAATTGTTTATGACTTTATATTCTCGCAACATCCGGCAAGCAATTACCTTTTGATAATACAAAGTTCAGCGGAATATTGCGATTAAATAGTATACAAATTACTGTATTCTCTACCAATTTTACTGATTGGTAAAATACTAATTGGTAAGACTCTTTCTTATTTATTTGAGAATTATAAATGCATGCTGAAGAATACCATAGGCTAATAACGACTACTGAGAAAAGAGAAAGCCTATTTACCTGTTTCGGCGATACACAACCCAAGCTGAAAAGCAGGGTAAGACAAGGGGTTATGTATCCAAAACTACTGATAAAGAAGATCTAATGATTATAAAATAAATTATAAAGAGTTTATGAATTGAAAATAGTCTCATATACTCTATATAAATATTGACAATATGACTTTTACCCCAACATCTTCTCCCTCACCTTAAACTCTTCAATATCAATCAAAGAATGATACTTTCTTACAAGTTCTTCATCAAATTCGGCTTTCAGGTTTATTCTATTGAGCAATTCACGTTGATGCTCTAATAATTGCAGATACACCTCCTGATAATTTTTGTAAGGATGTTCCTGCGCTTCATCACTTTCTTCAACCGTTTGATTGAACAGTTTTAACTCTATTCTTAATTTTTCGAGCAGGTCATTCAATTGTTTGTTTTGAGCGCCATCCTCATTGTATTTTTCTTCCAGATGCTGAATAGAGTATTGCAGCATTTTCTTTTGAATAAGAATTTCCTGCTCGTGTTCAGGTATAGTGGCAAACTTATCTGTTAAATTCATTTTTCTTATAAGCCAGGGCAACGTAAGTCCCTGAAAAACCAGCGTAACGAGAATAACCACAAAAGTGATAAACAAAATGAGATTACGGTATGGAAAAGGTTGCCCTTCATCCGTTAATAAAGGAATAGAAAGCGCAGCTGCCAGAGATACCACTCCACGCATACCTGCCCAACCAAAAACAAGTGGAAGTCTCCAACCGGGATTGGCATCTGCCACTGTTATATAACGACTTACCCAATGGGAAAACCAGGAAGCACCTAAGGCACATAAAACCCTTACGACTATTAATGCAAAAGAAATAGCCAATGTATACCCGATGGCTTCACTTAATCTGGTGTCTCCTAATTGGTCAATAATTGCCGGTAATTGCAGGCCAATCAACAAGAAGACCAAGCCATTAAGCACAAAAACCAGACTTCCCCAGACATTTACGCCCTGTATACGGCTGGCATAAGTGAGCATTTTCTGACGCCTGCTTGACAGGAAAAGCCCACCTGAAACAACTGCCAATACTCCCGAAAAATGAAAATATTCAGCAAAATAATACATGCAATAAGGCGTAATCAGCGTCAGAACTATTTCTATACTCGGTGTTGTGGGTAAATATCTGTGTATACCATAAAAAACCAACCCAACCAGAAGCCCGATAAGCACACCCATAAAAACTACCAGAAAAAAACTCGTTGCAGCCTCCTGAAAATGAAACTCGCCAGTCAGTGCGGCCAATAAGGCAAAGCGAAATATAATTAAAGATGAAGCGTCATTCAGCAAACTTTCACCCTCACCAAGACTGAATAAGGATTTTGGCACTTTCAGGCGTCGCATGATAGTAGTCGAAGAAATGGCATCCGGTGGTGAGACTATTCCGCCTAAAAGAAAACCCAAAGCCAGTGTAAAACCCGGAATAATGGCCACTGAAAATATAGCAATTACTCCGGCATTAATAATAACCACCAGAAAGGCAAAACTCATAATTATCCGCCTCCATTTCCAGAATTCTTTCCACGATACCTGCCACGCTGATTCATACAATAGCGGAGGCAGAAAAATAAAGAAAATTAAATCAGGATTAATGGTGAGTTTAGAAAATACAGAGAGAAAACTAATGCCAAGCCCTCCCAGAACAAGCACAATAGGATAAGCCAGACGAAGTTTATTGGCCACCATAACAAGTGCCAGAATAATCAGAATAAGGTAAACATAGCCAATAAACTGTTCGTGCATAATAGTATTTCAGAGGTTCAATGTATATCGGCAAATTTATCCTTTTTTCTATATTTTCAACAGGCGTTTCATAAAATAATAGGCCTGTTTAATTGAGAATTCTTTCAATTAAACAGCAAATATGGATTCGGGTATTATTATAATCCTGTAGATTTCTCCATTGCCTCCGTATAGCGTGAGCCTACTACCTTTATAGGTGCAAAAGCATTTTCTATTTCCTGCAATTCATCAGCAGTTAATTGAATGTCAACTGCTGCGTTATTTTCAGTCAGGCGGGGGATTTTTGTTGTGCCGGGTATTAGTGTAATAGTTTTAAACGAAGTTCAAACCAAAACTTATGAAATTCAAACAAATCTTTCAATCATGATTAGTCTTTCAAAATCCGGATAAGCTATTCAACCGACATTTAAACTAACTTTTTCTTATTTGCAAATGCCCTTAATTTACTTACGCTGTCAACTGTCAAACTTTACTACCGCCCGATAACTTTAACTGGTTAGTTTCATACTTGGCACCAGGTTTGTGTGGGCCTTTATATTTTTCAGAAAATGTATTATGAGTAAATAACTCATACAGGCAGGCATCATCGTTTTTTCAAAGCTGAAAAAAGAAACTACTAATATGACCGCATTATAATTCACCCATCAATATAGTTTCCACAAAAGAACTAATATCACCGATATAATTCAGAGCTTTAAATAAGACACCAGTTATCGGCCATTTTTGATAAGACAACCTTTTTAAAGATTTAATTTTGAGGCAATTACACGCATTACCAATCTGCATAAAATAATGTATTTAAATGCTTTTTGGCAAAATAATTGCTATTAAATCACTGATATTGAAGGGGCATGATACAAACTCTGTAAACTCATATAATAATATTTTTTGAGTCTGCAATTCTTGTATCATTTTCCATTAACAACTGGCATTTTTATTGATTCAAAAATTTAAAACAATTAGCGCTTTTCTAACACTCTCAATAATTTTAATAACAATGAACAAAAAATTAAAACTTCTGATAATTGACGATGAAGCTAGTATTAGAAAAGTTTTAGAGCATTTTCTTAATAAAGAATTTGAAGTTACAGCTAAAAATGATGGTATGGAAGGGATGAGTTGGCTCGAAGCAGGCAATGATACTGACTTCATTATAGCTGACCTTAATATGCCCAACTTAAACGGAAAAGAGTTCACGAAGGTAATACGAGCCAGCAACCTTTATGCCGACTTACCTATTATTATTCTTTCCGGAACTGATGAAAGTAAAGAAAGGATTGAATGTCTGAATCTGGGTGCCGACGATTTTATGCTGAAACCTTTCAACCCTATGGAGGTACACGCCAAAATCAAGGCTATCCTAAGGCGTGTAAAACCAAAGTCTGTAGTTGATTCTTACTAATTTCATCTTCATTTATATGACCAATACTTTACCAAACTCTGTTGCAAAAACAGAAGAAGATAAGCTTCCGATTAAGATAATTCTAGTAGAAAAAGACAATAAGATTGTAGTAGATTTTCTGAGGAAATTCGGTGAGAAGATTCATGTAAAAGTAATGAATGATCCCGAAAGTTGTCTTGAACACTTAAGAAACACCTATCCCCCTGATGCCATTGTCATAAGCAAAAGCAGCGGAGGCCTGAAATTTCTTGAAACTATCCGCAGTGAGGCATGGACCCGCACACTTCCGGTTATTATCACAAGCGAACATATTACACCGGGTTTACTTAAAGAAGTGCATGACAAAGGTGGAGATGATGTGTATCCGACCGATTTTAGTCATGGCGACTTGATTGTGCGTTTAGATTATTTTATCAAACGACGTCACTATAAAGCCATGCAGCAAACAAAGGCCAGTATATTAGATGTAAAAATACCCCTCTGGAAAAGATTTATAGATGTAAGTACTACTGGTCTGGCGTTGTTACTGCTTTCGCCTCTTCTCATCATTGTTGCTATTTTAATCAAACTCGACTCGAAAGGACCTGTCATCTATTTGTCTAAACGGGTGGGAGCCGGATATAAGATTTTCAGCATTTATAAATTCAGAACTATGAGAACCGATGCCGATAAGATGATTAAGAACATGGGCTCATTGAATATGTACACTAAAAATGTTGAGGACAAACAAATAACCGGGCTTTGTGAAACCTGCATGGATAAAGGCAGTTGCCAGCAACAACTCTTCATGGATGGTGAAATGGTTTGCGAGAAAATGTATCTGTCTGAGAAAAAAGAGAAGGTTGCCTTCATGAAATTCCAGAACGACCCACGCATTACTAAACTGGGTAAGTTTTTGCGAAATTCCAGCATTGATGAACTGCCTCAATTGTTTAATATATTCCTGGGCGATATGTCATTGGTAGGTAATCGTCCCCTACCCTTATACGAAGCTGAGAAATTAACCACTGACGAGTATATTGAGCGCTTTGCAGGTCCGGGTGGTTTAACAGGCCTTTGGCAGGTAACTAAACGAGGAAAGGGCAAAAAAGACATGACAGAAGAAGAACGCATTCAACTGGATATTGAATATGCCAGAAACTTCTCGTTCAAATATGATATGAAGATTTTCTTCATGACCTTCCCTGCTTTGTTGCAATCTGAAAATGTATAATCATTCTGGTTCATATTATTTAGGAATATGTCTATCATTCAAGCTATAAAGTCCAATAGCCAGTTAAAAAAAATTGTCCATTGGTGCCTTATTCCCAAACATCAGGCAAGGCCAAGGCTATGGGTAAAGTGGTTTGTTAATCCTTTCTTCCATAGCAAAGGTAAAGGAAGCACCATTTGTAGCATGACCCGTATGGATGTGTTGCCATTTCAGCCATTCAGCATCGGTGCATATAGTACTATAGAAGACTTTGCAACTGTCAATAATGGTGTAGGAGCCGTGCATATCGGTAATCACTCCCGGGTTGGTATAGGTAATGTCATTATTGGCCCCGTTAATATAGGCAATAATGTAATTTTTGCTCAAAATATAGTATTGAGCGGTCTTAACCACGTCTATACTGATATAAATACACCTATACATCTACAGCCTGTCACTACTGCTACTATTACAGTGGAAGATGATTGCTGGATTGGGGCAAATGTGATAATAACCGCAGGTGTAACAATCGGTAAGCATTCAGTGATTGCGGGAGGTGCCGTGGTTACCAAAAGCATCCCTCCCTTTAGCGTAGCTGTCGGAAATCCGGCAAGAATTATCAAACAATACAATCCTGATTCTCAGCAATGGGAAACCGTAGGCAAATAGCCTCATTATAAAGTTTTTTATAGCATTCTATTTATCATCCTATGCCTGATAGTTTTCCTAAAGTTTCAATTATAACAGTCAATTTTAATGGGACTGCCGTCACTGCTGATTTACTACGCTCCTTAGAAAAAGTCTCGTACCCCTCAGTAGAAGTGATTGTGGTGGATAATAGTAATAAAGAACCCGGACATCAGTTAAAAATTGATTTCCCGTGGATTGTGTATATTGAAACAGGGGCGAATCTGGGCTTTGCAGGAGGCAATAATCGTGGGCTTGAGATAGCAACAGGAGAGTATCTTTTCTTATTGAATAATGATACAGAAGTAGATCCGGGGTTTCTTGAACCACTGATATCCCGAATGCAAACCGATAGTAAAATAG
>CALRLN020000323.1:0-6379 GCA_943368675.1 Chitinophaga pinensis
AGTAATTTCCCATAAAGGTTCAGAATCAAACGATTGGCTGAATCGCCTATACAGTGCGTATTTGCCTGAAAGTCTGAATTATAAATGGCAGTCAGACTTCTCTCTAATTCAGCAGCACTTAATAATAAGAATCCGGTTTTTGAGGGTTCGTCAATATATGGTTTCAATAAACAAGCACCACGAGAGCCTAAGGCTCCATCAGCATATAGTTTAAATGAACCTACGTTCAGGCGGTCGGTTTTATATATACCTTTTTTGATAAAATACTCTAAATTACGTATACCTAAAGACACCATTACGTAATCCCGGATTTTTAATGAACCCTCTTTGTGCATTTTATCAATCAGCTCAATGTCGTCCTGATTCATTCCGGCATCAGAAACAGTGGTCAGGCCGTATTTCAGACATTCTTTCTGCGCAGCCAGAAGCATTCGCTCTTTTTCTTTGGCTGTTGAGTTCGGCATTACTCTTCTGATTAAGCCCTGGGCATTGTCGACCAGAATCCCTGTCAATTGACCGTCAATTACTTCTACATCACCACCGTCTACTTTGCTGGCAGGAGAAATTTTAGCTAATCTAATCGCTTTTGAATTGCTTAAAGAAGCATGACCATCTATACGGATAATGAATACCGGCTTGTCAGGAAATGCTTTATCTAATAATTCTTTAGTAGGAAATATCTTTACGTCCCAGTTGTTCTGGTCCCAGCCACGACCAATTACCCATTGGCTTTCGGGGTGCTCGGCTTCAAATTTCTTTAGGCGTTCTATTACTTCTTCATATGATTTAGTGCCAACTAAATCTGCCTGGTAGAGTGATTGCCCTAAACCTAAAAAATGGCTATGAGGGTCATAAAAGCCAGGGTACACTGGTTTTTTGTTTGCATTGATCTTTTGTTTGGCATTAAACTTTGCCAATATATCTTTAGAACTCCCGACCCCAATAAATTTACCGTTTTTTACAGCAAATGCCTCGGCAGTGCTGAATTGATTATTGACTGTATATACAACAGCATTATGCACAATCAGGTCAGCTTGCTGTGTCTGTGCAGACAGAGAGTTATACCCAACACATAAGCAGACCAATATACTCAGAAAAAAAGGCCTTGAGATGAAGTTCATAGAATTGTTTTTGTTCGATGTGCAAATTATACAAATGCCTTTCTATTTATCAAACAATCTATCTAATTTGTTATTTTTATCAAGCTGAAAATGCCTTCTTCGTTTCTTACAAGCTCCAGTTCAAGCAATTGGAGGTAACGATTGAGTAACTCGAAAAGAGATTCGTTACCCTTAATGCACACGTCAAAATACCAGTCCAGTTTTTCGTTGGCAACTTCTTCACATACTGCCTGGTAATCGTCCATGGTGTATCCCCTGAAAGGTTTGCCATATTGTTCCCACATAAGTTTCATGACATCGTCTAATGAACGCGTATGGATAGATACTTTTCTGATATGCAGATCAAGGATTTGTGCTGCTATGGCACCTTTATGATAGACTGATACCTTCCTGTTGGGTATGGCTGGTGTATAGCCATCAAGCCATAAATCCCAGGAAGACTCAATCAAAGACTGGGAGGCACTGTCGGCATTATCAAAGTGATGTTTAAAACAAACTTCAAGTTCTTTGAGGTATTGTGTTGAGTCAAAAACTTTTGAGCGGTTTAAAATTAAATCACCATAATAGGTAGTTACTCCCTCGGCTACAAAGCAGGTCGGGAAGTAATTCTCTTTTGTATAATCGTATGGTAACAGCTCAATCGGACGAATCTTACAGATATTCCAGGTATGAAAGAGTTCGTGTGAAGCAAGTCCTAATAAATCAATGTATAGCTCCTCGAAATTCTGACTGTCTGGTCCCAGCACCTGCATGGTTGAGCTTCGGTGCTCTACACCATGATAATAAGGTATGGGGAGTATCCATGTAAGAAAATGATATTCTTTTTCGGGGAATGCTCCGAAAATATTAATTTGTTCTGTAGTGAATTTCCTGAAATCAGATTTGATGCGTTTAAAGTCCGGCTGGAAATTGCCTTCAAACCATAGATGAAACTTTACCTTGCCTACTTTGTAGAAGTCGTGTTTGAGAGAGGAACTCACTATAAACGGGCTATCTGCGAGATGATAGAAGTCATCAAAATGGAGTTGATGTACTCCGGTGTCGGGTATTGAATTGATTGAAGTGATTCCGGCAATCTGTTCGGTTTTTCTTAATTTTAGCTCTACTGTGCATGCCTCCTCTATTTTCCCTTCAGCATAAATACATAAATTAACAGGGTTCACATAAAGGGTATGCTCATCTACATAAGAACTCCCGGCATTAATAATATTTGCATAATAATTATAACGCGCCACTATACTTTTAGCTCCATCAGTCTGTACCTGCCATCTGTCTTTTGTGATTTTTCTTGCTGATAATTTTTGTCCGTTTTCATCAAAAACTTCAAATTGCTGTATATTTTTGGCAAAATGCTGTAATTCATAACGACCAGGGCGCCATGCAGATAGTTGTAACTCAAGTATATCAGTTTTGAAATCAGTAATTGTACATTCTATATCAATAAAATGCGAGGCCCGGTCTTTAGAATAAATTTTGTAATGCATGAAACAATTTTTTGTTGTGGTGTTGGCTATATAAAAATTAATGCGTATTTTTGCAGTCCCTTATGAGAAGCAAGGCAAATTTGCATTAAAAGAACAAAAATAAATAATTATAATGAAACGTACATTCCAACCATCAAACAGAAAGCGTCGTAACAAACACGGATTCCGTGAGCGTATGGAATCTGCCAATGGCAGACGCGTATTGGCTGCACGTCGTGCACGTGGCAGATGGAAATTGACTGTTTCTGACGAGAAAAAACACAAATAATCTCGTTTTAAGCAGTTTGATAGTTCAAAATTTACGATTTGTAAATGCGACATAATCAAGATATTATAGCCACCACCCGGTGGCTTTTTTGTTTAGCTTTGTGTTATATAAACTACAGTAGTTTAAAAATAGTAACTCCGGGCGCTAGAAATAGTTTTATTAATTTGTGAAGAAAACTTTCAAAAAGAACGAAAGGCTTTGTAGCATTAAAGTGATAGACAGCCTTTTTGACAGAAAAAATTCTGCCAACGAAGGCGCTTTTGCTTATCCTGTGAGAGTTGTTTGCAAACCATCAGAACAAAATATTACGCAGGTGCTTTTTTCAGTACCTAAACGCCAGTTCAAACACGCTGTTGACAGAAATCTGATTCGCCGACGTATGAAGGAATCTTATAGACTGAATAAAGAATTGCTGACTAAGCCTTATTATATTTCTTTTGTTTTTGTAGGCAAAGTCATAGAAAATTATGCAGTGATTGAAAAAGGCATGAAGAATTGTCTGAAAAAACTTCAACAATCTGTTAGTGCTTAGGCTTGTCTATACTCCATTTGCCGGGCCCTGTAAAAACATAAATCATTGCCAATAAGAAAAACAAGAAAGGATGCTGGTCTTCGTACCAGAATTTCCCATTCCCAATTCTGAAACAGATAAAAAGCATAGTCAGGGCAATGAGTATTGCAGCGGGACGTGTCAGAAAACCAATAGCTAATAGAGTTCCTCCCACTAATTCAGATCCTTTGCCTAAGTAAGCCCAAAAAACAGGAAAAGGCATATTTTTGATTGAATCCCAGGAGGCGTATTCATGTATTTTTGCACTTTCAAATATTTCCAGCCCATGATAGGCTAGTAATAAACCTGTAATAATACGGATAATGGCAAATCCTGTAGTGCTAGCGTTTTTCATTTTTGGGGAAAAATCAAGGTTAGTCAAGGGTGCTATCTCTCTACAAAATTAGGATAATTTTAAACTTTTCAAATTGTATACCATTCTATCTGAGGTTGAAAGGTAGTTTAACTTTTTAACCTTTCTCTGATTTCAATCAGTTTATCCTCATAAGATGCCCCAACAGATATTTCTTTTCCTGCTATCCAGACCGACTGGCGGTTGATTTTCTGAATTTTATTGATGGCCACAATATAAGAGCGGTGAATTCTGACAAATTGACCAGAGGGCAAAAAACTAAGTGTTTCAGTGATATTCTGTCTGCTCAATAGTTTTTTGTTTTTCAGTATGAACGACATATAGTTGCCTTCAGCCTCTATATACAGAATATCATCAAAGAAAACTTTTTCTTCTTCATAGCCTGTTTTCAGAAATACATATTCCGGTACATTTTCTTTATTCAACTGGTTGATTTCCAGGGCTTTGTTGCAGGCTTTGGTAAAACGTGCCAATGAAAAGGGCTTCAATAAATAATCAATGGCATCGAGTTCGAAACCTTTTACTGCATATTCAGAATAGGCAGTTGTAAACACTACCATCGGTACCTTTTGCAGGATATTGATAAACTCAATGCCTGATATATCGGGCATTTTTATGTCGAGAAATAATAAGTCAATTTTGTTTTGCTGCAAATAGGGGATAGCCTCAAAAGCATCAGTGAAAGTGGCTTTCAGGTCAAGAAATGGGACTCTCGCAGCGTGCATCTCTATGACTTCTAATGCACGAGGTTCGTCATCTATGGCAATTGCAGTAAGCATTAGCAGGTTTAATTAATTATAGCGTTATGACTACTTAAATATCTATCTAATGCCTTTTCTACTTCGTTTACAATGAAAGCTTTTAATTCTTCTTTTTCTTTTAATGCGTCTGGTTTAGGATAAGAACTGGTTAACAATTGAATATTTAATATACGTTCAATTTCCCAGAGGGTCTCAGTAGTAAAATTATGTGTACCACTCAGCCAGCGGCTAATTTCAGAAGGTTTTTTGCCCATCATAAACGCAAATTCCTGATTGGTTAAGCCTTTTTCCTGAAGGGCATCATCTATTTTAGCTGCCAGACTCATTCGCTTAGAAATGAGTTCTTTTAATTGAGGTAAAGCCTCTTGTCTCAGTTCCTCAACAACCTTGCTACGATATTTTCTTGCACTACTCATCTGTATCAATAATTAAATTTCCTCCTAATTCCATTTCATTTTCCCAGAAAATCTCTCCCTCTTTCATTTTTTGATAAATTAATGCTGAGATTTGTCTAAGTAGATAATTCTCTTTTGTCAATTTGTCGTCTTCCTGTAAAGCTCTGATATTCTTTGGTTTATAACCGCCACCACCTAAAATAATAACTGTTGTTCCGAATCTGATGCAGTAAAGTCTCAGATTGGATAATGGAGTATCATATAGAGCACAGACTAGATCACCCAACTTCCCCTCATTTTCTTTAAAATAGCTTCTCCTTGCCCCATTCCTTTGTGCAATCTCATCAAGTATGGCAATTATTGTTACTAATTCTTCTTTGAATGTTGTTTTATTCTCATTCAAAAATTTATCAAATAACGTTTCGGAATCGTCATCGATAATTACTGAATAGATGGTTGCTTCAGGGCCGGAAAGATTATCTAATTCTACAATTTCGAACTTCATGAGGTAGATTAAAACCTGTTAAAAGTAACATAAAAATATCATAAAACAAATAAAAGTTAATTTACTTTCTGCTCAACAATAAACTATCTAATTGCTGATAAAGTCTTGTGGAATCACCAGGACGAGCGGCGTGTCTGTTAATAATAGTCCCTTTCTCATCAACAATAAATTGCCATGGATAATAAGGTACTTCACCTTTATCTTCCCTGACTGTCTGGTTAAATATTTTCAGACTGAATTCTTTAGTAATAAGGTAATGTTGCCCTTTGGCATGAGTGGCAACTAATTTCCGGCGCCATAATACACTATTGCTAACAGTTTTTAATGGATAGTTGCTTTCAGAGCAGATATAAACAAAGGTAATAGGCTTATTTTTGTATCGTGCCTGTAATTGTGGGGCATAGTCTCTAAGTTCAATAAAACAAGGTCTGCAGCTAACAGATGAGTGGTCAACGTACAGCAATGAACCTTTGTATTTATCCAAAATCTGGCTTAATTCTATTACATCTTGCGCCTCTTCAATATGTATTTCTTTATCAAGCTTTGATTCATAATATTTATTAGCCGAAAAAGAACCAATAATAATGACAACGAACAGAATTGATAGGGTGATCAGGAGTGTCTTAAATAGCTTTTTCATATTTTTATTGTTTACTTTCCAAAATACGTTTCAACATTTCTTTTCCCCCTTCATTTTTTGGATTCATGGCTATTGATTTCTGATACATCATAATAGCTTCTTCTCGCTTGCCGTTGGCGTTGAGGGCTTCGGCATAACTATCATATACATTAAAGCTATTAGGGAATATGAGGGTGTTTATCTTAAAAGTTTCCAAAGAATACTGTTTCTTATTAGCCTGAAAAAGCAAATCATACCCAAGCAAGTTCATTTCATTCTCTGATACATAATAGTGAGCACTAT
>CALRLN020000324.1:0-6370 GCA_943368675.1 Chitinophaga pinensis
CAGGGTTATTCTGAATATTCATTCGCAGAATCCAATCAGTCTCTGCCAGAAATACCGGATTCTGATCTTTATCATAGGCAATAAAATTGCTTTTTAAACGAATAAATTCTGCCAGTTTTAACTTATCATCGGCAGTTATCCAACAAGCCTTAGAGTACGGACGGGCATCAAAGCGACAACTGGCACCATATTCATTCAGTAATCTATATTGTATTACCTCAAATTGAAGCTCACCGACTGTGCCGATAATCTTTCTGTTTCCGGGCTGAATCGTAAATAATTGCGCAACCCCCTCATCTGTCAATTGTTGTACTCCTTTTTCGAGTTGCTTCGATTTCATCGGGTCATTATTAATCACCTCTTTGAATATCTCAGGTGAGAAACTCGGAATACCAATAAACTGTAGATCTTCTCCTTCTGTCAGGGTATCGCCAATTTTAAAGGTACCTGTGTCATACAAACCAATCACATCTCCCGGATAGGCATCTTCTACAACGTCTTTTCTATCTGCCAAAAATGCAAACGGACTAGAAAAACGCATTTCCTTACTTAAACGCACATGCTTGTAAAATTTACCTCTTTCAAACTGCCCGCTGCATATTCGCAGAAACGCAATCCTGTCACGGTGCCTGGGGTCAATATTGGCATGTATTTTAAATACAAAACCACTGAATTTTTTTTCTTCAGGTTCTACCATACGTTTGTCAGTCATACGATGCACCGGGAGTGGCGAAACATCACAGAACGTATTCAATAGTTCCATTACCCCAAAATTACTCACTGCACTACCAAAAAACACAGGAGCGAGATTTCCGGAAAGATAATCTTCCTTATTAAATTCACTGTATACACCTTCAATCAGTTCAACATCTTCGCGTAGCTGATTGGCATCTTTTTCACCTACTTTAGCATCCAATACTTCAGAGTCAAGTGCAATTACTTCAATATCATCTTCCAGGCGGGTTTTATTAACTGCAAAGTGATTCATTTTCTTTTCAAGTAAATGATACACTCCTTTAAAATTAGAACCACCATTCACGGGCCATGTAATTGGACGAACATTGATATTTAATTTTTGTTCCAGTTCATCAAGTAAATCAAAAGGATTCTGACCTTCACGGTCAAGTTTATTGACAAAGATAATTACCGGAGTATTGCGCATACGGCAAACCTCCATTAAACGCTCTGTTTGCTCTTCTACCCCTTTTACACAATCAATCACCAATATTACACTATCAACCGCTGTAAGGGTTCTGTAAGTGTCTTCTGCAAAATCTTTATGTCCGGGGGTATCAAGGATATTAATTTTAAGATCTCTGTATTCAAACGTCATTACGGATGTTGCTACCGAAATACCTCTCTGCTTCTCAATCTCCATGAAATCGGAAGTAGTAGATTTTTTGATTTTATTGGATTTCACTGCCCCTGCTGTCTGAATCGCCCCTCCGAAAAGGAGTAGTTTTTCAGTCAATGTGGTTTTCCCGGCATCGGGGTGAGCAATGATTGCGAAAGTACGACGTTTGTGTAATTCTTGAAGAAATGACATTTTTATCTAATTTTGTGAACCCGCAGGTTAACTTAAACTACTTTTAATTGTATTGTTAAATATTTTTAATGACAAGATAGCGGAATACGAAATTTTAGTGAATTATAATTATCCATTTAATAATTCATTACATCACTAAATATTAAAGAGCTTCTCACACTTAAAACGGGTGCAAAAATACGCATAAAATATGGAAGAAACACGGCAGGACTCATTTGAATCAATAATTTCGCAAATAATTGACCTGGGCTATGGAGTTTTAGATGGGTTTCTGAAACAAGAGGAAGTTGTAAAACTAAATGAAAGTTTCCTTGCTCACTATCAGGCCAATGAATTTAAACAGGCCGGAATAAGTAAAGGACATGAAGTAATAAAGAATATCAGGGGAGATGAAATCCTGTGGCTGGAAAAAGACAAAGCGAATGCCTTTGAAGCTGAATTTTTACAGCGTCTGGAAGAATTTATGAGTTATGTCAATTATACCTGTTTTCTGGGTCTGCGTTCGTATGAAATTCATTATGCTTCCTATCCGGTCGGTACGTTTTATAAGCGTCATTTAGATAAATTCAGAAATGATTCAGGCCGTAAACTTTCATTTATATGTTATCTCAATGATGGTTGGCAAGCCGATAATGGTGGTGAGTTGGTCTTATACCTCCCTGATAAAGAAGAAGTAATTATTCCGATAGGTGGCAGACTGGTGGTTTTTGAAAGTGATAAAATTGAACACGAGGTATTACCAGCCAATCGAGAACGCAGAAGCCTGACGGGCTGGTTACGTAATATTGACTGACTTTAAAGAGTTACGTCATAATCATATCCGAGTTCATGCCAGTAGTCACGGGGTGGAGTATCCGAAAAGAACATTTTACCTATACGTTTCAGGTTTTTTATGCCATATTTTACAGGTATTATCAGCCGTAAAGGTGCGCCATGAAACTTAGGTAATGGCTGGTTATTTACTTCAAAACACAACAATGTTTGTGGATGCAAAACACTTTCTATATCCAGGCCCACATAATATTTAGCATCCGGGGTTTCAAGCCCTACATATTTATACCATTCATTGCTGCCTTCTTTCCTGCCCAGATTGTACTTTTTAAGAAAGTCAGAGAAACTGATACCTCCATAATGTACAATCTGATCCCAACCTTCTATACACTTGAAATCAAAAACGATTTCCTGCTTTGGTAATGCTTTAATATCACTTAGCTGAAAAAATCTTGAAGGCTTTCCTGTAGGATCCAGCACCTCCAATTTCCACTTTTCCACATCAATATTATCTTGTATACCAATAAATCCATTCAGCCGGGGTCGTTTGGCGGCTCTTAATTTCGGGTAGGTTTTAGCCAAATTGCTATTACTGAAAAACTGGTCTTTTACTTTTTTATTAAGATTCAGCACGTTTCGAGTCGCCGGGTCTAATCTATTATTGGTCTTAGGTAAATGACGATACCATTGCCACGAAAACCAACCGGCTATACTTGCCAGGATAAATCCTGCAAAGGAGAAGAAAGTTCTGCGTTGAATTTTCTTCTCAGTCCAATTTTCTGTTTTATCTTTCATTAAGGTATAGGTTAAGCTTCAACAATAGGTGAGGGTTTCTGGTCTTCGTTTTTTTCTTCAAATAGTGTTGCAGATTTCTTAATCTCAAAGCCGGTAATCATTGATTGAAAATTGTTCCAGCCTGCCTTGATAACCTGTAGTATATGAATCAGAAAGAATAATACATAGCCAATAGTTAAGATAAAGTGTATTGCTCTTGCAAACGAATAACCACCCATTAACCAGGTTAACCAATATACTTGCACGGGTTTATAGATTGCCAATCCACTTATTAAAGAGCCAAAGCCCATCAGGATAATAGCAGAGTAAGCCACTTTCTGAGCTCCATTGTATTTTATGAAAGGAGGATGATATTTCCTGATATGTAAATCATGCAAAAGCACTTGCCATGCCTCTTTCAAGGAGTGTCTGTTTGGTATGAGGTATCTCCATTCGCCAGAAATAAGGGTATATAAAACATAAAATAATCCATTCAGAAAGAAAATCCACATAAACACAAAATGGGTGGCCATACCTTCAGCAAGTCTGTAAGGTATTTTAAGTGCTTTATAAAACCATTGAGGGAAAAACTTTAGTAGCACTAAATCACCAATCTGTATTTTATATACGCCATTAGCCCAGTAAATGAGCATTCCACTCCAGATCATAATAAGGAGTATAGGAAAGTTTATCCAATGAAACCACCGGATAGCCCAAGGGTGCTTTTTTTCGATTTCTTTCATCAGAATTATTAAACAGGTTGAACCGGTATCAATTTACGATATTTACGGATAATTACAAACCTGGGATTTCATATCAGGCAAACAATACTCTGCCAATTCCATTCTATTCAGAAAATTTCAATAAATTTGTACAAAAACATGAAACCATGACTTTTGACGAATACCTGATAGGTAAGAAAATAAGCAAAGAAAAGTTTGCAAAAGCAGAACCGGAAATGTTTCAAGAATGGAAAGGATTATTTGAGCAGATGCACCCGGAAAGTTTTACCATGCACAAGAAATTTCTGATAAATCCAATCAGAAGGAAGTATCATTTATAATCAGTCTAATACTTTCGTATATGTGTGCCGTTCCCTCTTGCACACGGCTTTTTATTTCATGCTCATCTACTTATCTCAACCTTTCATCTACTATTTTAAGGTACTGGTAATTTTTATAAATCTTTTAATGAAAATGCTAGTATTTAATGCAGATTTGGGTGGTAATTTTGTACAAAATCAAGATATATCACATCTGTTACAGCCACAATAGCGTTTAACATTTATTTACGAAAATGAAAAGAGAAATTTTACTTACAGTTCTTTCTTTGGGACTACTTACTACAACTTTTGCTCAGTTTCCCGGTGGAGGCGGCGGTGGCTTCGGAGGAGGTCGGTCGGGTGGTGGTATGCCGGGAATGAATCCACAGCAACAACAACAGATTCCACAAGAAGAAATTCCAAGAGGTTCAGCCAAAATAAGTGGCAAATTAATAGATTCAACTACCAACAAACCGGTAGAGTTTGCCTCTATTGCCGTATATGACAAAAACAATAAAGTCATTGAAGGATCAATGACCGATATGAATGGTGCTTTTACTATTAAAAACCTGGCTAAGGGATCCTATAAAGTGGTAGCCTCGTTTATAGGTTATAAAAACGCTATTATTAATAAAGTGGATATTGCAACCAATAAAGCCGATGTAAATATTGGTAATTTATTGATAGCTACAGATACCAAAGTATTAAATGAGGTAACAGTAGTGGGGCAGGCAGCTTTGATTGAAGATAAAGTTGACCGTCTCGTATACAATGCTGAGAAAGACATCACGAGCCGTGGTGGTACAGCAGAAGATGTACTAAGAAAAGTGCCTATGCTGACCGTTGACATGGACGGTAACGTGCAGATGCGTGGTAGCAGCAATATAAAGGTTTTGATCAATAACAAGCCATCAAGTATTCTGGCTTCAAATATTGCAGATGCCATTAAACAGATTCCTTCTGACATGATTAAGTCTGTTGAGGTAATTACCTCTCCATCAGCTAAATATGATGCAGAAGGTACAGCAGGTATTATCAATATCATTACAAAAAAGAATACATTGCAAGGCTTAACAGGCTTTGTAAATGCCGGAGCAGGTGTGCGTGGTGCCAACGCATTTGGTAATCTGAACCTGCGTAAGAAAAAAGTGGGTACGTCTCTGAATTTTGGAGGAAACTCCGGCTACAACACGCCGAGTGACGGATCAAGCACACGTACCAGTTCAGTGCGTGGTACTAGCACAACACTATCACAAACAGATGCTAACAGAGTGCGACGTTTGTTTAGCAATGTGCAGCTAAGTGTTGATTATGACATTAATTCTAAAAACTCGGTAAGTCTAACCGGACGTTTGGGTGGTGGTAATTTTAATACAAAAGGGCCTCAGACTTCATTACTGAAAGGTGCAGATAACTCTGTTTTGCAGGAATATACACGGTATATCAGGCAAATAAGAAATAACAATAGTATAGATTTAGACTTCAATTATACCAGAACTTTCAAAGAGCAGGGGCATGACTTTCAGTTTTTGATTCAGCATGGAAGAAACCTTCGTAATACTGACTTCACTACAGACCAGAATAACCTGCCTTTCAATAAGAGTAATAATGATGGTAAAAACGCTGAAACTACTTTTCAGGCCGATTATAACCTGCCATTTAAAAAGCATATTTTTGAAACAGGCGCTAAATACGTGATACGTGATGTGAGCAGTGAGTATGATTTCTTCCAGTTCAACGAGCAGGCAAATGATTATGTAATCGTACCGGGACGTACTAATAACTTTAATTATGAGCAGAATGTTGCCTCGGCTTATACCTCGCTTACTATTTCGTTGCCTCAGAAATTTGGTTTGAAAATGGGAGTGCGTTATGAAAATACGCATATCACAGCCAAATTCCAGAGTTCAGATAAGCCAACTACAATTGCTCCTTATGATAATGTTGTTCCGACGTTTACCATATCAAAGGATTTTCCGAAAAATCATAAAGTCAGATTCAGTTACGGACAACGTATCCAGCGCCCTAATATGGACTTCCTGAATCCTTTTGTAAACTATGCTGACCCATTAAATATTTCGTATGGTAATCCGTTACTAAAACCTGAATTGAGCCACAATTTCGAGTTTAATTACAATACCTATTTCAAGGCCAATTCAATCAATGTGTCTTTATTCAGAAGATTAACCAACAACAACATTACTTCAGTAAGGTCTGTTGATGAAAAAGGGGTAATT
>CALRLN020000325.1:0-6356 GCA_943368675.1 Chitinophaga pinensis
TTTTCTCCAGCATTTAATGCCTGGCATCGTCTCTATTACCTGCGGCTCTTGTTTCTGTGCCACATGGAATGTAAATATATTGTTATATGCCTGCTTTATTGCCGCTTTCAGGTCTTCTGACAATTGCTGTTCAGCTGCATCAATTTCTGACTTGGATACCTGAAATGACTCTAACTCGATTTTATCAAATTTTAAAGCGTATTCTTTCAGGGCATTATCTCCTTCTGCTTTTACTTTAGCTAAAATAGGTTGTACTTTTTTCTCAATATCGGCCATTTCCTGCACAGGGCGAGCAAGCAATTGTTTCCACTCGGAGCGTGGAGGAAAAGAAACTATTTTCATTTATCGGATAATTTTCAGTTTTTCAACCAATTGTGCTGACACACTTTCGGCATACAGGCCAAAGGCATTCACTAAAACGCCTTTAATGTTGGCTATTGGAGAAGAAATCGCATATACTACCACTTCATCATCCGGGTTGGTTTCACCCTCAAACCGATGCACTTCATCTATCTGAAACTCATCAGGCTGTAGAGTGGTATCATTGGTATGGCAATACAATACTTCATCTTTGAGATTAAAATTGTGGTCATACCCTTTTTTTACTAAAGCATTAATGGCTTCTGAAGACGTGTCGTAGGTAGTCATGGTATATATTCAGATTAATAAATCATTTTTTCGATAGGAATCACTAAAATACCTTCTGCACCTGCTGCACGAATCGCCTCGATGTTTTCCCAGAACTGGTTTTCTTCCAGTACCGAATGTATCGAACTCCAGCCCGGCATAGCCAATGGTACAATAGTCGGGCTTTTCATGCCCGGTATCATATTTATAATATCGTTCAGCTTTTCGTTAGGGGCGTTCAGCAAAATGTATTTGTAATTCTGAGCTGTTTGTACCGCCCTTACTCTGAACAACAATTTATTGAGCGTTTCGTGCTTTTCTTTAGCTAATTTTTTATTGCTTATCAGAATTGCCTCTGAGCGGAAAATCGTTTCCACTTCTTTCAATCCATTGCTTAGAAGTGTGCTGCCTGAACTGACAATATCACAGACACCATCTGCCAGACCAATACTTGGGGCAATTTCTACCGAACCACTGATTTCATGAATTTCAGCTTTTACCCCCTGGGTTTTCAGATAATTACCCAAAATACGTGGATAAGAGGTGGCGATGCTTTTGCCCTGAAAATCATCCATACCATTGTAATCTACCCCGCGAGGCACGGCAATAGATAAACGGCACTTTGAAAAACCCAGACGATAGGTAACATCAGCCTTACGGTTTGACTCAACAAAAACATTTTCACCAACAATTCCTATATCTGCTACGCCATCTTCTACATAGCCAGGAATATCATCATCTCTCAGAAAAAGAAACTCTGCCGGGAAGTTGGAAGAGGAGGTTTTGAGCTTGCCTGTGCCGCTCTCGAACTTAATGCCACATTCTTTAAAAAGTCCAAATGAGTCTTCACTTAATCTTCCGGATTTTTGCAGGGCTATACGTAAAATTGAATCTTTATTTGACATTTACTTGCGGTTTCATTGAAAAGATTGCAAAAATACGTTATGGAACGGTTTTTGCAAAGAGAATATCTACAGTATACAAAAAAGTAGCAGATTTAATGTAAAATTAACTTGAAATTTTTTGGTTTATACTGTAACTTTACCTCGTCGTAAGAGTTTCCAAAACTATCCTAAAACTAAGTAACCACTAGTAATCTATGAGACAACCGGTACATTTAAGTTACCGCTCTACACGTTCGGTAGCTCACACTAAAACCAAAAAAGTAATTTCAGCATTAATCATTGCATCAATCTGTTTGCTAGCGATTTTTTTCTGAATCTGAGTGAGTAGCATTTGAAGAGCGCATAATTTTTAAATTATGTGCTCTTTTTTTTTATTGCCCTCTCTTTCAGCTAAATTAGCCCCCGGTTTTCATATCCTTCACTCTAAACTAACACTCATGAAGAAAATTCTCTTTTTATTGCTGGTCTCATTAGCAACCCTTGCACAAAATGATTTTGTGAAACAAAACTATACCAAGTATGAGTATAAAATCCCGATGAGAGACGGCACTAAGTTACACACGGCTGTGTATGTACCGAACAATGCCTCTGAGACAATCAAGTATCCGATCATGATGCAGCGAACCTGCTATAGTGTTGCGCCATATGGTGAAGATAAATACCCATCAAGACTTGGCCCCTCTTCTTTTTTAATGAAAGACAAGTACATTTTTGTGTATCAGGACGTAAGAGGCAGATGGATGTCTGAAGGTACCTGGACCAATATGACACCTAATAATCCGGGCAATGATGACAAAACCGCACCTGATGAAAGCTCTGACACTTATGATACCATTGAGTGGCTGATAAAAAATATAAAATATAATACAGGTAAAGTAGGTATGTGGGGTATATCTTATCCGGGATTCTATGCAGTTGCCGGAGCAGTTGATGCACATCCGGCTTTAAGGGCCTCGTCGCCACAGGCTCCGGTAAGCGATTTCTTTTTTGATGATTTCCATCATAACGGTGCCTTTATTCAGGCTTATATTTTTACTTTTCCGGTGTTCGGAGTGCAACACTCAGGGCCTACCTCAAAGGCATGGTATGAAATGATTAACACCAGCAATATGCGTGACGGCTACCAGTTTCAGTTAGACCTGGGGCCACTAAAAAATGCCAATAAATATTATAAGGATAATTTTTACTGGCAGGAAACCATTGATCACCCCAACTATGATACCTTCTGGCAAAAAAGAAGCATACTACCGCATCTGAAAAACATAAACCACGCGGTAATGACAGTGGGCGGCTGGTTTGATGCAGAAGATTTATATGGCCCATTGAACGTTTACAAAAAAATAGAAAAGAATAACCCTAATACCTATAACACGCTGGTAATGGGGCCATTCGGACACGGGCGCTGGTCGGCAGAAATGGGGCATACTATGCATAGCAACGTGTATTTTGGTGATAGCATAGCTACCTTTTATCAGAAGAATATTGAAGCACAATTCTTTACGCATTTCCTGAAAGGCCCTGGAGATGGCAAAACGGGATTACCTGATGCTTATTTATTTGATACAGGCAATAAAGAATGGAAGCAATTTGATAAATGGCCTTCGACTTCTGCTCAGAAACTGACTTTTTATCTGAATACTACCGGAAAACTTGACCAGACCAAACCAGCTAAAGTAAGTGCAAGTACCTACATAAGTGACCCTGCGAAACCGGTTCCTTATAGCGAAGACTTAACTGCAATGGCCAATTTCACACCATTTAATTATATGTCGGAAGACCAACGTTTTGCAGCCAGACGCCCTGATGTATTGGTATTTGAAACGGATGTATTAACAGAAGATATGACGCTGGGTGGAGAGATTTTTGCCAAACTGAAAGTAAGCACCACGGGAAGCGATGCCGACTGGGTGGTAAAACTGATAGACGTGTATCCGGCCAATGAGCCTAATCACCCTTATATGCCTGACAAAAAAATGATGCTGGCTAATTATCATCAGATGGTACGCAGTGAGGTGTTGAGAGGTCGGTTCAGAAATAGTTTTGAGAAACCTGAACCTACTGTGCCTAATAAAATAACCGATATTAATTTTCAGTTGCAGGATGTACTGCACACTTTCAAAAAAGGACACAAGATACAAATTCAGGTTCAAAGCACCTGGTTCCCTTTGATTGACCGCAATCCGCAGAAGTACGTACCGAATATTTTCAAAGCCAACGAATCAGATTTTATCAAAGCAACGCATAAAGTTTATTCTGACTCCAGAATTGAAGTACAGGTGCTTAAATGATTCTGATTTCAGAATTAAAAATTTTCACATTTGCTACCGCTCGATAATTTTTGGCACGCATTTTGGTTAATTGTAATTACCTATACGCAAAGGAACGGGAAACAGATAATAGGTACTGATATACTTAAGACAATATGATTATTCAATATTAAAAATTTTATTACTCCAACCGACACTCTTCAATTGTCGACGGGTAAGATTCATCGTGTATTAAACAAAAAAAATCGCCGCATATTGTGGCGATTTTTTTTTGTCATTCTGCTATCTCAGAAAGCGGCCTTTTAATGGCAATATTTTTTAGAGTGGGTAATTCTAACACTTTTATCGGAAATTTGTTAATGTAAGAAACTAAAACGACACAATAACCATGATTGAAAATAACAATGCTCTGGCGGGTAAATTACCCAAAACACCTAATATTGAATTAAAAAAACTGGAGCCGCTGGCAGGCAAATGGAAAATTACCGGTGATGATAATCTGAATGCTTTCTCTCACTACGAATGGATGGAAGGGGGTTTCTTTTTGATTCATCATTTTGATTTTACCCAGGGCGATGAACACCAAAAGGGTGTAGAGTACATCGGATTTGATGAAAATACACAAACGCTGCGATCGAGACTAATGGCCATAGACGGTAGTAATTTTTCATATACTTATGAACTGGAGGGACACACACTCTGGTATTGGTTTGGTGATAGAGGTTCAGGAAATTATAGCAAATCTACGTTTAACGAGGATTTTAGTTCCTACGAAGGAAAATGGCACTGGCCTATGCCTGATGGCTCAACAGGAGGATTCGGTTTTAAGGCGACACGAATCGAATAATAGTAAAATCCGGTTATAGCAGAAATGACCGGATTTTTTACGGACACAAAAATAAATATTTTTCTTGCACTCCTGTTGCATGGCATTCTTACCTACATTTGCTGCATGAATCAGCTTACGAACATATTTCTCAGCTTTTATCTGCTCCTGCTGGCGTGCATGCCTTGCCATGATACGGCCGAAAGTGTGGTTAAAAACGGGCAGACAATTGTTTCCGGCTATAGTGATTCACAGGCCGACCATGGCGCTGATTCAGATTTCTGTTCACCGCTTTGTAGTTGTGCCTGCTGTGGTACCCTCATGATTTCACCTTATGCTTACCCGATTTCGGTCTTTATGGCTAATCCAGGGCAGGTAAAATTTCTGAGTGAAACCAAGGATACCGCCAATTTCAATTCCTTACTCTGGCAGCCGCCGCGATTAGTTTAATACGACTTAAAAAAAGCGTTTTCCGACAAAGACGCTACTAACAAATAGTGCTTACTTTCACGGGTAAGCCTTAAAGTCTATTGTATTAACTAATTTTCAGGCAAATGAACCGAATCATCTTATTATATATATTCATTTTATTTTCAAATTTCTGTATTGCCCAAAATCCTGCTGCTATTATCGTAAAAGACAGCAAAACAAAAGAGAGTCTCATTGGAGCAACGGTGGCTATAAAAGGCAGCAAAATTGGCGGAACAACCGATATTGATGGGAAAATAAGCCTTAAAGGCGTACCTGATGGTGAACAAACGGTGGTTGTATCATTTATTGGTTATACGAGTGCCGTTCGGAAAATCATTTTTCCAATAAGCGGAGATATAGAATTGCTGCTGGAAAGTGACAATGAAGAACTGGAAGAAGTGGTGGTTTCAACCACCAGAATAAGCCGGAACATTGAGAACACCCCTTCGCGCATTGAGGCTATTTCATTAGAAGAAATTGACGAAAAAGCCAATATGAGGCCTAATAACGTATCAATGATTCTGCACGAAAGCACGGGTATTCAGGTACAGCAAACCAGCTATACATCAGCCAATCAGAGTATCCGGATTCAGGGGCTTGATGGTAAATATACCCAGATTCTGAAAGATGGTTTCCCGACTTTCGGAGGGTTTTCAAGTGGTTTAAGTTTATTGGATATTCCTCCATTAGACCTCCGGCAGGTAGAAATTATCAAAGGTTCGGCTTCAACACTCTATGGCGGTGGAGCCATAGCCGGGGTGGTCAATTTTATTTCTAAAGAACCCAAAGAGAAACAGGAGTTCTCAGCCATTATTAATCAGACAAGTACAGGAGGAGGAACAACCTTCAGTGCTTTCTCGGCTAAACGAAACAATAAAATTGGTTATACAATTCTGGCTTCAGGTACCATTCAAAAACCTTACGATGTTGATAAAGATGATTTTACCGAAATTCCCAAAAGCCGGGATTTAAACATTAACCCTCGTTTGTTTGTCTACATTAATGATAAAACCAAACTGATAGCAGGCAACTCTACTACTTTTCAGAATCGTTTCGGTGGAGATGTATACGTGATTAATGGCAAGGGAGATGGTCAGCATACTTATTTTGAAAAAAATGAATCAGTACGCAATATCTCCACTTTGCAATTGAGCAGACAGATTTCGGAAACCAGACAACTGATTTTTAAACAAAGTCTGAGCTTTTTCGACAGGCAGATTAAAATACCAGCGTATAGTTTCAGAGGCTTACAGACGAATG
>CALRLN020000326.1:0-6295 GCA_943368675.1 Chitinophaga pinensis
ATCGTGATAAGGCTTTAGAGAAAGGGCTCAAAGTGTTAGCTATCCGGAAGTACCTCAATGCTGATAATATTGAGACCAAACAGAAGCCTGATCATATTTTTATCTCAGGCAGCGAACAGAATCTGGGGCCTAAAATTATCAGTGCCTTAGATAAAAAAAGGATAACTTCTCCTATTATAGCTATTTCATCTGCCTTTGATTTTGAGGGTTCTTCTCTTTCTATCTTTAACAGGGATCTTTATCTGATTCAGCTTGAGTATATGGATAGAGAAAAAGAAGAAGTGAAGAATTTCAGAAGTGCCTATATTAATAGTCAGAATATCGGACCTTCGTATTATAGTTATCTGGGTTATGATATGCTCCTTTTTTATGGTAGAATGTTGAAGTCGGGTAAAAACAGACTGCGTAATAACCTTGATTCTATCGAATATACACAGGGATATACACTTGATGGATTTGATTACACTAATCGTTCAAATGAAAACAAGATTGTACCTATCATAAAATACCAGGATGGCAAATTTATTGAAGTGGCCAGATAACAGAATTACTACTATAAAACAAGAGAGGTGCTTAGCGGCACCTCTCTTGTTTTATAGACAAAATACTAATCTGAAAATATTATATATTCAAAATATACTGAAAATATCATACATCCAGAATTAAACAAAAAAATAAGGAGAGCTGATGCTCTCCTTATTCATATTATGTATGATAGAAATCAAATACCAAAAGTTTCCTTCACTTTGTCAACATAATCCAGTTTTTCCCAGGTAAACAATTCTACATCGATTGTTTTTTCGCCTTCTGGCCCTTTGAATACTTTTCTAACCCATTCCGACTCACGACCCATGTGTCCATAAGCTGCAGTTTCAGAATACATCGGGTTACGAAGTTTCAGGCGTTGCTCAATAGCATACGGACGTAAATCAAATATCTTCTCTACAATTCTGGCAATTTCTCCATCCGAGAGTTTTTTACCGTTTTCGCCTTTTACTTTAGCAGTGCCATATGTATTCACAAAAACTCCACAAGGTTTTGCTACCCCAATGGCATAAGAAACCTGCACCAATACTTCGTCACATACACCTGCCGCTACCAGATTTTTAGCAATATGGCGTGTTGCATAAGCGGCTGAACGGTCAACTTTTGATGGGTCTTTACCAGAGAAAGCGCCTCCCCCATGTGCTCCTTTGCCACCATAGGTATCTACAATAATTTTACGGCCTGTCAAGCCAGTATCTCCATGAGGGCCACCAATTACAAATTTTCCGGTCGGGTTAATATAATAGGTAATCTGATCGTTAAACAATTTGCGTAATGATGGCTTTAACTTCGCTTTTACACGAGGAATCACATAGCTAATAATATCCTTACGAATAGTGGCAAGCATGGCCTCGTCAGTTCCGAAATCATCATGCTGAGTTGACACCACAATAGTATCTATTCTTACCGGTTTATTAGCGTCTGTATACTCAATTGTTACCTGCGATTTAGCATCAGGGCGAAGATACTTGATGCGTTTATTTTCACGACGAATCGCTGAAAGTTCCTGTAAAATTTTATGTGCCAGGTCTAAGGCTAAAGGCATATAATTGTCGGTCTCGCGTGTTGCATAGCCAAACATCATACCCTGATCACCAGCACCTTGTGCATCTGCTTTTTCTTCAAAATTTCTCTCGTCCGCCGTGCGGTCAACACCACGGTTAATATCGTCAGATTGTTCATGGATAGCTGATAAAATACCGCAGGAATTTGCCTCAAACATATACTCTGATTTAGTATAACCAATCTTTGTGATTACATCACGGGCAATTGTCTGAACATCAAGGTAGGTTTTAGTTTTTACTTCACCTGCCAAAACTACCTGACCTGTCGTTACAAGCGTTTCACATGCCACCTTAGATGATGGGTCGAATGCTAAAAAATTATCAATAAGGGCATCAGAAATTTGGTCAGCAACTTTGTCCGGGTGTCCTTCCGATACCGATTCGGAAGTAAATAGGTACGCCATAAATCTTATTTAGTTTTAAATGATTTGCTAAAAGTGTATGCTAAAAAACTCTGTGCAGAAGAAAAAGAAACTTTTTTTGACAAACAAGAAACAGAAATCTTGTTGCCCGCATCTTTTTACCACCGTAGTGTTCCGACTCGGTTGGATTTCCGCAAAAGGGAATTTCTTGATACTTTTACAAAGTACGGCATTTAGCAAAACAAATGCAAAAATTCATATGAAAATATATCTATAATACTTTATTTGTTGATTAAAATTATCTTTAAATAAATTTCATACTGGATATTTTATCTATAAAATTACCCACATTCCGGATATTTTTACCTATACCAAATTTACTACAAATACGTTGGCATAAAAAAATAAAGAGTTGCTTCAATACTAAAGCAACTCTTTATTTGGAAAAGCAAATATTTTCTAAATGAATATTTGGCAAAAATTATTATTTGCCATCTTTCAGACCATCTATTACACGACGAATACCTGCAAAACGTGCAGAGTAATATTTTTCTTTTAAATAGCTTATGCTAACTCCTGTTCTACAGGCAGAATGAATAAATCTCAGGCCATTTTTATCAGATTCCAATACAATGCCCACGTGTGATACTTCATCTTTTTTATTAGCATTGATTTTGAAAAATATCAGATCGCCGGGTTGAGCATCTTCGGGCGTAGTGTGTTGTCCCAATTTAAATAGGTCAGTACTACGATGACTTAACTTCATACCAAATTTGGCAAATACGTAGTTTACTAAACCTGAACAATCAAATCCTTTGAGTGTTTTACCGCTCCATTTATAGCGGATACCAATAAGTTTTCGGGCAAATCGTTGTAGGTCGTCGGTTAATTTTGAATAACTCGTTTTATCGGTTACTTCTTTTGCTGAAGTTGCAGGGGATTTTGAAGGGTCAACGGCCTTAGCGACAATTGACGAAACGACTAACAACGAACCCAATACATATTTTTTTAACATTATATATTGATTTGGTTCTGTTACAAAGTTAGACAAATACAATGCCTAAGTCCAAAGAAACGATGTAAATAGGCGAATTATTGTTACTGAATCACGAAAAAGTACAATTCTCTATTAAAATCAGGAAAGAAAGCAAGAAATCAGTCGGAGGATTCTCAGTATCAGTTACTGAATTGAGTGTACCAAATATATGTAAATTTTTGTAAAAAGGAATGTTAAAAAAAATCTTAGTTAAAAAAACTTAAAATTTACATTGGAGAAAGAAAATATATTTATCTTCGCACCATAGTTAACTAAACAATTAGTTATTAATGTAACGCTATTACCTTTCTAACATCTTATGAAAAAGTGTATACTTCTACTAGCTGTGCTATTGCATTCAGCCTCATTTGTATTTGCCCAGAATCCAGCCAGATTTAACATTAAAGGAATCGCTATAGACTCCGGAAATGCGGTTATGCCATTTGCCACGGTTATGCTATTACAACCAAAAGATTCTACCTTAGTGAATTTTGGTCGAACTGATGAAAACGGAGCATTTGAGTTTAAAAACGTCAAAAAGGCCAATTACATCCTAAAAATCTCTTTTGTAGGTTATATACCTTTCCAGATTGATGTAAAGCCTGTAGATGGAGCTGTCAATGATTTAGGACAACTTAAATTAAAGGCGATTGCAAAAGAATTAATGGAGGTGGTTGTTCGAACCGCCCGTGCCCCATTAAATATAAAGGGTGATACCATAGAGTATAACGCAGCCTCATTTAAAGTACCGCCAGGCTCATCGGTAGAAGATTTGCTAAGAAAATTGCCGGGTGTACAGATTGACCAGGACGGAAACATTAAAGCTCAGGGACAGGACGTAAAAAAAGTAACTGTTGATGGAAAAAGCTTTTTTGGTAATGACCCAAAAGCCGCCACTAAAAACCTACCTGCTGAGGCTATCACCAAGGTTCAGATTTTTAATGATAAGTCAGAGCAGGCTAAAGCCACAGGTGTGGACGACGGGAAGAAAGAAAAAACTGTCAATCTTGAATTAAAGGATGACTTTAAAAAAGGTGGATTCGGAAAGGTTACAGCCGCAGTTGGTACAGACGAAAGAGCTGAATTGAAAGGCAATTATAACAGGTTTGACTCAAAACAACAGTTTTCAGTATTGGGCTTAGGCAATAACATTAATCAGACAGGTATTTCAAGAGACGACTTCCAGGATTTCAGAGGGAGCCAGGCCAATAACTGGGGTGATGAAGCGGATTTTGGTTTTAGCAGCGGAGTACGGTATTTCTACGATAATGATTCTGAAGAAAGTATTAATATTCCGGTAGGTGGAAGAAACTTTCAGGGCTTCTCTGAAAACTATGCCGGGGGTGCCAATTATAACTACGATACTAAAAAGACAAAGTTCAGTTCAAATTACTATTATAGCCAGACCCAACAGTTGGTTTCAAAAAAACTGGAGAGAGAAAACTTCCTTTCAAATAATACTTCATTCAAGAATTTCGAAACCAGTTATCAGAACCGTATCAGCCGTAATCACCGTGTAAGCCTGCGCTTCGAAAAAACAATTGACTCTCTTAACACACTTGTATTGATTGGTAATGGCAGAATGGGCGATGGGACAACCAAGTTTAACAGTCTGCAAGAATTTTACAGAAATGGCAGCACCACGAAATCAAACGAAACCGCTATCAATAATTTTAATGATTATAATTCAACTGCTGTAGCTCTGATAGGCTTGTATCGCCACAAATTCAATAAGAAAGGCAGAAGCTTTGCTGCAAGTCTAACTTATAATTACAACATTTCGGACGGTGAGGCACGCCAGAATTCAACCAATCAGCTATTTGATGCCCCAGTTGGCTTGATTCCAACTAATATTAATCAGGTGAATTTTACAAACAGCCCTCGCCATCTTGTTAAATCAAGTTTGCTTTTTGTAGAGCCCTTGTCTAAAAAATTCTTCTCTGAGACATTTTATAATTTTAGTCTGCGTCGTGATGCGGTTGATAGAGTTGTGCAAGCCACCGATGGTATACGTATTGACTCACTAAGCAATTATTATAAAAATGATTTTATGTACAACCGTTTCGGGTCAAGTGTCAGATATAATTATAAGGGCATAAATATATCGTTTGGTCTGGCGGCGCAACATTTCCACTTTACCGGTGATTTTGCCCGTAGCAAAAACTCTACAGATTTCCAGCGAATCAATCGTGATATATTTGCGCTGATACCTGCATCTACTATCAGCATTGACTTAAAAAATAACCGGTATATATGGGCTGATTATAGCAAAGAAGTAAGTGAGCCTGCCATCAAAGACTTACAACCAATTATCGATAATAGTAATACTCTATATATCCGCGTTGGTAACCCGAATTTATTACCTATGAGTGCGCACCGTGCATATGTGGGCTATAATATGTTTAACCCTGGTAGCTTTACTAATTTATACTTTAATCTCAACTATAGTTATAATATCAATCAGGTTATTTATAATCAAACGGTTGATCCTGTTACTTTAGTTACTACAGCAAAACCGACTAATATTTCCGGTGGACAAAATATTGGATCATACCTTGGTTTTGGTTTTCCGATTGTAAAAACTAAAAGTACAATAAATTTTAATGGTGGAGCCAATGTATCTAAAAACCTGATTTACATTAATAATGTATTGAATACCACCAATAATAATAATTATAACCTGGGTTTCCGTCTTGATTTGACCCCAAGTGATAAGTTTACATTATATGCAAATGCCAATTTTGGTATCACCAATACTAAATACTCTATTAATTCAACCCAGAACCAGAAGATATATAATCATACTTTAGGTGGTGAAATGAACATCGCCTTACCGGCAGGGTTTTATTTCAGTTCAAACCTGAATTATAGAATTTATAAAAACGCCCGTTTTGGATTTGACCAGCATATCCCTATCCTTTATGGTTCTTTGTATAAATTACTTGGAAAAGCAAAAAAAGCGGAGATTCGCCTCTCGGGTTATGATTTGTTGAAGAAAAACATCGGTATCAACCAATATGCTTATCAGAACTTCGTTTCACAAGAACAGACACAGACACTTTCAAGATACTTTATGTTGAGCTTTACTTACAACATGAGAGGAGTAAGTGCTAAAATGCGTCGTCAGGGCTGGTACTAAAAACATATCTTAATACTATTAACATACATACAAATGAAAGCTATCATAAAATGCATATCCGCTTTATTCTTGTTTCTGTTCTTCATGCCAATGCCCAGTTTTTCTCAAAAAACCGAGGGTATGGTTGTGTATGAACGTCAGGAATTCT
>CALRLN020000327.1:0-6286 GCA_943368675.1 Chitinophaga pinensis
AGTGTTATGAATTCTTCAACGAACGGATATAGTCCACAACTGGATTCTAAGGATGACCAATTATCTATAAGTAGAGGGGTTAATTTTTCTAGAACGAATCAGTTTAGAGATAGAACATGGACATTAACTGGAGGTCTATCATTACAAAAAAAAAATAAATAATATTATGCAAAGATTTAATTTAGTTATATGGTTACTTTTAATATCTCTTTTACAATCTTGTAAAGAACAAAGTACTGATAT
Source organism: Chitinophaga pinensis (assembly GCA_943368675.1). Taxonomy (GTDB): domain Bacteria; phylum Bacteroidota; class Bacteroidia; order Cytophagales; family Spirosomataceae; genus Emticicia. The sequence goes on from CALRLN020000327.1 coordinate 244, forward strand.
AGAACAAATAATAATAAGGTATAGCAAAGAAGATTTTAGCTTACTAAAAAATAAATCTGTGTACTTTAGAAGTAAAGGTAATAAACAAAATTCATCAATTTATTTTGTCAATATTTATAAGGGGAAATGTTCGCCTTATATCGTTGAATATGATGAAAAGACGAATAAAATTATTGAAATAAAAAACCATTTAGTTATTTCAAGTTGCCAAAAAGATTATTTAAGTAATGATGAAATCGAAAAAGCTGTAATAAATTATAAGAAATATAAATTCTATCTCATTCAAGTAGATGAGGAAGGTAATGTGTATATAAATCCAAACACGCAAGATTTACCAACTATTTTAAGAAAAGCTCCTGAGTCAAGTCCTGCTGATATAGATAATTATAAAGTCTATAAAAATAATTGGTACATTAGAAAGTAAGGAAAAGTACTTTACTTTGAGATAGTTAACTATTTTTAATAAGAGAGCCCATCCGATAATTTTTATTGGATGGGCTTTCTTGTTATATTTTTCAAATACATAAATAGCGTATATAGCCTACAAGGAGTATTGCCTTAAAATATGCACCATTAGTAAACTCTTTTCAAAATAGATTTGAATATCAAAAGAAAGAGAAAGAAAGTACGTTTAATTTGAGAAGAATTGATTTTGGAGCCAGGGGTTATAATGCGAGTATTGGGAGGTTTGATAGGGTTGACGGGAATTCAAGCCTTAGAGATTGGCTTACTCCGTATAACTTTTGTCAAAATAATGGTATTTTGAGAATTGACCCCGATGGCAATTTTGACTTTGTTCAAAAAGAGGATGGAAATATATATTGGGATAATAATGCGAATTCTCAAGAAACAACCAAACAAGGGGAAACTTATTTAGGAAAAACTCTTACCTTTAACTTTACTAGTTATATCGATGGTAAACGTTGGGATGGGCCAACTATGTTAGGTCTAGTAGACCCCGCTGGAGTTAAATTAACAAGTACAGTTACTTTAACAGGTAGAGAAAATTCTAAAGGAGAATTAACAAGCATTGTAGGAACTGCGTCAACACGCCCGGGAGATACCCCAATAGGTGCGCCTAGAGATTATTACCCTGGAGAAGGGGGAAGTAATAATAGATTTGATATGAAGTCAACAGCGTCAGGAATTAATATTAATTTTGAAAAACATGTAAGTGTTTCTTCAATTGAAGAAGTAGGGCTAAATGCGATGGGTTACAAAATTGTAGATGTAGCTCAAAAATTAGATATTAATTACAACAGTAGTAATGGCAATCTTTCAGTAGATGCCTATACTAATATATTCCCATCTGCTAATTTAACAGTTAATGATACTAAGATTATGCAATATAATCAACCATCATTTTTAGCGACCCATATTGCACCAGTTGTAGGGACAATGCCTACACCCCGCGGGGTTCAGCCATTGAAAAATTTTTATTATTATCCATCTAAATTTTATAAAAGAAACTGATATGTTTAACATTAGTCTTAAAAATAGCATATTTTCTTTATTTCTTAAGTATGTTATTTTCTTTATTTTTCTTGCTTTTACAAGGGATAGATTCAAAAATATAGTGATTGATAATGCGAATTCTCAATTAGAGTTATTTAAACTTACTACGGGTTATGCATTGTATATCTTATTATATTCTTCGTTTTTGATACTTATTTTTTCATTTCCGTTATATCGTATTTTAAGAATAAGAAAAGGTATATATTTCCTACTTTCAATGTTTGTATTTCTTATTTTAGAATATCTTATTTATACATACCTTTATTCGCCTTCCGATAACATTTCAGGTATTTATAATACTATAATTGGAATAATAGTTTTAGGGTTATTTTTCTACAAAGCTATTTTAAGTAAGTTTAAAAACTTCTCTTTCTGAAATAAGTTGACTAATTTTAACAAGAAAGCCCATCCGATAATTTTTATTGGGTGGGCTTTCTTATTATCTGGCTTACTATAGTTTTTAAATACATTAAAGACTGAAGAACCTTCCAGTTCCGTACAAGCAGATGGCCTGGGGTTCGAATCCTTCAATTCCCACACTGATAATCAAGCACTTACGAGGTTTTTCTTGTAAGTGCTTTTTTTATTTGCACACAAATGTTTTTGTTTATCAAATAGCTTTGAAAGGTTACAGGCACTTATAGCGCCAATGGTACTTCAATCAGTGGTTTACAGACAACCGACTATGCTTATCATTTAAGAGGACAGTTAAGAGGCATTAATCTCGATGGCTCAGGGAATCCGGTGCCGAATGCCAGCCAGGGAGATTTATTCAGCTATAAGCTTGATTATGAAACAGCAGGGTATTATGATGGCAACATCGGCAAACAATACTGGCAGGCAAGCACCAACAATGCGCCTACAGGTATTCGTACCTATACTTTTACCTATGATGCCGCCTCACGATTAAAGACGGCTACCTACAGCGGAATTGGCTCAGAAAGCTATGGCTTACCTACAGTCAACTACGACAGGAACGGGAATATCACCAGTATGCAACGGAATGGTAAGCTGACCAGTACGTATGGCTTGATGGACAACCTGACTTATACTTATACCGGGAATCGCTTGATGAGAGTGGAAGATGGTATTGCGGGTGATTATGATGTAGATTTCGTGAACCGCAATTCGGGGACTGATGACTATACCTATGAGGCCAATGGGGCTTTGAAATCCGACAAGAATGAAGCCATCAACGACATCATTTATAGTACCTATGTCAATCAGCCCATTGAAGTGCAGTTGACCAGCAGCAGATGGATTAAAAACTCTTATGATGGTGCAGGCAGATTATATAAAACCAGCTATTCTACGGGTGAATACTGGGAGTATCTTGATGGCTTGGTTTTCAAGAACGGTGCGTTCTATCAACTGGCTACTCCTGAGGGCAGGGCGGTTTATCAAAGTGGTGCCTGGTCGTATGAATATTTCCATACCGACCATCTGGGTAATACACGTGTAGCCTATAAAGCCAATGGCACTACGTTGACTAAAACTTCTGAAACTTCTTTTGACCCCTGGGGGGTTGTTTTAAATGGAATAAATTTATTAAATTCGTATCAGAATAGGTTCGAGTTTTTAAATCGGGAAAAAGAAAGTACATTTAATTTAAGGTATATCCGTTTAAATGCAAGAGGATATAATCCAACTGTTGGGCGTTTTGACCGAGTTGACCCAATAGTAGATGAGCAAGAGCAATATAGTACCTATCAGTATGGGTGGAATAATCCAGTTTTGAGGAGTGACCCGAATGGAGATTGCCCTTTATGTTTGACAGCTCTTGCTGGCGCCGCAGGAGGTGCAGCTTTTGAATATGGCTCACAAGTTGTTGGTAATTTATTCGAGGGTAAAAGTATAAAAGAGTCCTTTACAAATGTAGATGGAGCAGCTGTTGGCAAAGCAGCTTTAATAGGTGCAGTTACAGGAGCTGGTGGAGGTCTACTATTTAAAGGGGTGACAAAAGTTGCAACTAAATTTTTGGATAAAGCTGACGACACAGGTAGATACGTTTACCGAGCGCTCTCCAAAACTGACGATGTTACCGAAGGGCTGAGCGCAAGAAGCCCAGGTACACCCACTAAACCAGTTAGTCATGTCGCAGGGAAAAAACAAACTGAATGGATTTCAACGACAAAAAATAAAGCAACAGCCGTCGAAAAGTACAATAGAGAGGGTAATGGTGTAGTTAAGATAGACCTTAAAAAAGTCAAAACTGAAGTGAAAGATGTATCAGGAGGAATTGATAAAGGAGGAAGAATGTCAAACTATGCTAAAAGAGATCAAGAAGTGTTAATAAAAGATCATATACCAGCAAAAGCTATAAAGTGGGAAGTTAAACCAACACCAAATCAATGAGCAATAATTTAAAAGTAATTTCATCAGCTTGGGAAATGGATGGATTTCTCGGCTTGTTAAGAGACCAGATTTTTAATTTTGAAAAGGGAAAAAGTTTTCTTTTAGATTTAAGAAAAATAGATTTTAAAGATACAGAATACATAGACAAAGACTATGTTCGCAATCTTTGGTATATACCTATTTTTATGGAATGGCAGGATTTAAATTTAAAAGCTATCGTATCATCTGAAGATTATAAACGTTTCGTAAATCTGAAATCCGAGATTTTGAACGAATTAGAAAGAATCTTAGATGTTCCTTAACAAATAAAAAATGATTTATTTAGAGAGCAAAAGAGCTTCCATTGCAACAATTTTGCAAAAATATCCTGGCGCTTTACTTTTGGATGTTACATCAAAATCGAAAAGCGATTATGTGAAATTTAGTCCTTTTTATCCACATGGCGGTATTCCTGTCCCTTTTTCAGAAATTATTTCATATTCAGTTGAAGGGATTTGGCAAGGTCTAAAAGTCTTTGAGAATCAAGACGTGGATATTTCTAAATTTTCAAATGCTACAATGAAAAACATAAAGCGAAGTAGTAAATATCTTGGTCGTATTTTAGGACATCGCAATGGAGTAAATAGCAAAGAGATATTGGATTATGTAAATGCAAGGAAACAAATTTATTTACCAAGCTATGTACATATCTTAAAATCAAAAATGCAAAAAGAGATTGAAGAGATAATAAAAATTTCTCAAAATAGGAGTATTGTTTTACTTGACTATAACACAAACTCTGATATTGAAAATACAAAAACACCTCTTTCTCATGCTTCACTCATAATAAGTTTCATAGGAAATCTTTGAATGTCTCATCCTTAAAAAAGTTGATTAATTTTAATAATAAAGCCCATCCGATAATTTTTATTGGGTGGGTTTTCTTATTATATTTTTCAAATACATAAATAGCGTATATAGCCTACAAGGAGTATTGCCTTAAAAGATGCACCATTAGTAAACTCTTTTCAAAATAGATTTGAATATCAAAACAAAGAGAAAGAAAGTACGTTTAATTTGAGAAGAATTGATTTTGGAGCAAGGACTTATAATGCGAGTATTGGGAGGTTTGATAGGGTGGATCCGTTGGCTGATGTTTCAAGACGTTTTTCTACTTATGCCTATGTTTATAATAATCCACTGATTTTTAAAGACCCTGATGGGATGTTTGGAGATTTATATGACCAAAAGGGCAATAAAATAGGTACAGATAATAAAGTTGATGGTAGAGTCTATGTTGTAACTGACAAGCAAACAGTTAAAGACATTAAGAAATCAGATGGTGTTGTTGCAGATGCAAGCACTGTTAATTCCGCAGTTGAATTACCTAGTGCATTTATAAGGAACGAAATGGGTAAATCAGTGGAGAGGTCGAATAATGCGAATAATAAAAGAACTGATGAATTTAAAGGAGATGATAATGAAGGAGGATTTCATGAAGAGGGTGGAGTATATGGAACAGGAGCAAATGGAGAAGAGAAAGTTGTTCATGCTAAGCCAGGTGCTAAAGCAGACCCTTTAACTGATGCTATGGCAACTGTACTGCCTAGCGACCCTGCTGTAGAGAGTCCAATAGCAACCAAAGGATCTTTTCATGTTCACCCATCAGGAGTACGACAGCCTGGTACAGGGGTAATCGGTGGAAAAACTGGCTCCTTCGTTCAATCTCCAACCCCAGGAATAGATTATAATGAAGCTAAAAATTATCCAGGAAATTCATATGTATTAGGAGCAGGAAATGGAACTGTAACCATTTTCAATGGAAAAGGGAATATAGCTACATTTCCATTAAAAACATTCTTATCAATTGGAATAAAAAAATGAAAACAATCAACCTATTTTTTCTTTTAATGATAGTTTCATTAAAGATACAAGCGCAGGAGCAATTAATTTTAACAGAAATAAAATACGAAGGTCAAGTTATTTCTTTATCAAATAATTTTCATGTTCGTATATTATATGAGCATGATACATTACTTCTAAAGTCAACAGAAAAAGGCTTCTATTTGCCAGATTCGCTTTTCAAAAAACAGCGAACTATGCTTGTTAATATTAGTAATGAAGAACTGTTATTTGATTCAATCATCGTTTCATGGAATCCTCAATATTTACATTGGAAGATTAATATTGACAA
>CALRLN020000328.1:0-6285 GCA_943368675.1 Chitinophaga pinensis
ACGGTTACGCCCGGCACGGTTTTGCCTAATGCCAATAACGAGATGTAGCGGGCCATTTGCATTCCCTGCTCTGCTTCCGGTACGGCGTTTCCAACAATTACGTCTTCCACACGCGCAGGGTCTAAGTTTGGTACGCTTGCCATCAGATGTTTAATTACCTCTGCCGCTAAATCGTCAGGGCGGGTAAAGCGGAATACTCCTTTTGGTGCTTTGCCGACTGCGCTACGGTAGCCGGCTACTATATATGCATTCATATTTGTTGCTATTTTTATCTATGCTCCCGGCCACTTCTAGGCACTGGCAGGAATGATTGATTTATACTATTATAACAATATTAATTTCTTGGTGGTTTCCCGCCGCTCAATAGCCCTTGCATACGTTCCATTGTTTTCTTTTCACCAGTCAATGAAAGGAATGCCTCTCTTTCAAGGTCCAGAAGGTATTGTTCTGAAACAAGTTGAGGATAGCTCAAATCACCACCGCAAATTACATAGGCTAGTTTGTCAGCAATTTTTGCATCATGCTCACTAATATATTTGCCCATCAGCATACCAGTAATGCCGGCTTTGAAAAGTGCAATTCCGGTTTTGCCCTGTACTTTTATATCAGTCCGTTGCTTAGGCTGTGTATAACCATCTTCTGCCAGTTTGATAGCCTCTTCTTTAGCCTCAGCAATCAGACGGCTGCGGTTCAGTACGATTCTATCTTTATTTGGTTTCAGATAATTCATATCAAAAGCCTCCTGTGCCGAAGTGGATACTTTAGCCTGTGCAATATTCATAAAAGCACCTTGCAGAATATTCAGTTCAGGGTCGCCTGTCTGATACATATCCGAGCAGCGAAGCGCCATTTCTTTCGTTCCACCTCCGGCCGGAATCAGACCCACGCCTAACTCAACCAGACCCATATAGGTCTCTGCATGAGCTAATACCCGGTCTGCATGTAGATTCAATTCACAACCACCACCCAAAGCCAGACTATGAACGGCAGTTACCACCGGTATTGAAGAGTATCTGGCACGCATCATGGTTTGCTGGAACTGCGCAATCATCATATTGATTTCGTCGTATTCCTGCTCAATGGCAAACATGAACAACATTGCCAGGTTTGCTCCTGCCGAAAACGCCTCGTTTGAGTCGTTACCTACCACTAATCCTCTGAAATCTTTCTCTGCAATAGCATAGGCTTTGTTTAAACCTTCCACCACTTCTGCACCAAAGGTATTCATTTTGGAGTGGAACTCTACCCCGGCAATGCCATCACCTAAATCGAAGATGGTAGAACCTGCGTTTTTCCAGATAACATTTGTCTGGCGAAGGTTATCAAGAATAATAAACGATTCTGTACCCGGAATTACCTTGTATGATTTTGTTGGAATATCATAATATTTCTTTTTGCCGCCTTCAACTTTGTAAAAAGTCTCATTGCCTGCTTCCAGCATTTCATATACCCATGCGGCTGGTTTCAGGTTAAGGTCTTCCATTATTTTGAGCATCGGTTTTACACCAATAGCATCCCATGTTTCAAAAAGACCTAGTTCCCAGCCAAAGCCCGCACAGATAGCCGAATCTATTCTGAATAGCTCATCAGATATTTCAGGAATACGATTGGTGGCATAACGGAAGAAATCGGCGTATGTTTTTCTGTAAAACTCACCTGCATTGTCTTTTCCGGCCAGAAGCACCGGGAAGCGTTTTTTCAAATCATCTATACTCTTGGTGCCTTCAAGCGTAGCAAATTTTACTTTTACCGATGGTTTATATTCAAAGGTTTTCAGGTCTAAAGCCAATATGACTGTCTTGCCTGTTTCATCTTTGGTTTTCTTATAAAAGCCTTGTCCGGTTTTATCCCCAAGCCATTTGTTTTCCATCAGCTTTGCCATCACCGGAGGCAGTTGAAAAGCCTCTATTGATTCGTCGTTTTGTAAGACTTTCGATAGATTATTGCAAACGTTCACGGTTGTATCCAATCCTACTACATCTGACAAGCGGAAAGTCCCTGATTTCGGATGGCCTACTACCGGGCCTGTCAGCTTATCTACTTCTTCTACCGTTAAGCCCATTTCTTCGGCTACTCTGATGGTTTGGACCATTGCGTAGATACCTAAGCGGTTAGCGATGAAAGCAGGCGTGTCTTTACACAATACGGTAGTTTTACCCAGATACAAATCGCCGTAATGCATCAGAAAATCAACGATAGCAGGGTCTGTTTCAGGTGTTGGGATAATCTCCAGCAAACGCAAATAACGCGGAGGGTTAAAGAAGTGAGTACCGCAGAAATGTTTCCGGAAATCATCCGAGCGTCCTTCTGCCATCAGATGAATAGGTATACCCGAAGTATTAGATGTGATTAATGTACCCGGTTTGCGGAATTGCTCTACTTTTTCGTAAATCAGCTTTTTGATGTCCAGGCGTTCAACCACTACTTCTATAATCCAGTCGTAATCTTTGATTTTAGGCATATCATCATCAAAGTTACCCAATTTCACACGTGATACAGATTGCGGACTGAAAACAGGTGAGGGGCTGGCCTTCACGGCTGCCTGAAATAATTCACCGACAATTCTATTGCGTACTGCCGGATTGGTGGTATCAAGGCCTTTGGCTTTTTCGGCGTCATTCGGCTCTTTGGGTACCATGTCGAGCAATAGTACTTCTACTCCGATATTAGCAAAGTGCAGGGCAATACGACTACCCATAATACCCGCACCTAAAACAACTACTTTTTTTATACTACGATTCATGTTGATTGAATATGATTTTTAAACATAAATAGGAGTAGATTGTCTTCTCCTTAATTTTAAGATTCATTTCTTTTTTAACCGAAAAATGTAAAATGAAAAACAGAAAAATGTAAAAGGTTTGAAACTTTTTAACAAAAAAATATAGAACTTAAAACTATCTGGATTTAGCGGTTTCAATGCTTTTTGTGAAAATAGCTATTAACTCACTGTTTTCTTTTATTATTAAATCGTTATTAACAATGCCAACTCTGGTTAAGATGATTAAGTTATTTTTTGATTCTCTGAGTTCTTTAAGGATAATCCCCATTTTATGGATAAAATCTTTTTTAGATTCTGCTGCTTGTGCCTCACCATAGGTTAAGGCTGGACAAGTGCTTGATCGTAAAAGCTGGTCTCCAAGATGTTGGGCTGTTCTTTGCTTAGGAAGACTATCTACCATTTCACAATCTCCACCACAAAGTCAATAAGCCTATCTTGCAAATCAAACTTTCTATTTTCTTGCATACCTTATATTCCTTTTACATTTTACATTTCTCGGTTTTACATTTTTCGGTTGCCGAAGGCTATTTCTTCAGCACCCACGCCCAATTCATCTCTGCTATAACAACTTCTTCTTCTGTTTCATCGGTGATTTTTACCGCTACAGTTATATCTCCTTTATCAGTTTCCCGGATTTGATTTATTTGCGCCTCTGTTAAACTTGCTATCGCCCTTTGCTGTCCCTGGCTGCGTTTGATGAACTTTACCGAGAGATTTTTCATCAAGGGCAACTTGTTATCGGGGATATTCATACCTACAACCATACCCGTAGCGGTTTCGGCTAATAGGGTAGTAGCAGCGGCATGAATCTGCCCGATATGGTTTTGTACTTTAGTTTTGTTTGGAAGTGTAATTGCGACCTCGTGGCAGGTCATTTTTTCGAAATGAATACCAGCTGTGCCAACGAATTTAACAAATTTGCCGATTGAATAATCACGTAACCAATTTTGCAGAAAAGCCGGCATTTTCTGCACCTTTGCAAGGTTTCGGTTAAGGGCGTTGTTATATTCCATCAGGATTAAGAGAAAGATTCAGAAACTGTTTTATAAATAAGCCAGTTTCTTAGTAACTTTAAATGATTTTTTAAAGACTCATTCTGAAACTTAATAATAGTATGCAAGCATAATTTCGAGACAAATATACAGTAAAGAAAATATTATGCAAGCATACTAATATAAAATTTGTTTATAAGAAATTCCTGGTAAATAAGTCAATAAAAATTTGCTTGTGGTAGGGTTTTTATGAAACCATTTTTTTGTGGCATTGGTTTTTATTATTAACACTCAGATATAACACTCTACCATTTTAGTATTTTTATTGATTTGATATTATTCGATAAAAATTAAATCACTATTGTTCGTATGAAACTGATACCTATAGAAAGACGCAGCAACTTAAGTCGAGAAGAGTTCATAGAAAATTATTTAAAGCCTAAGAAACCCGTTATTTTCACTGATCTGGTGAAAGACTGGCCTGCTTTAGATAAGTGGACATTTGACTGGCTCCGGACAAATTACGGGCATATTGAAGTCCCACTGTTTGATAATAATGTGCATGACGCAAAAAATTATTATAAGGTGGCTAAAACTATGCCTTTTGGCGATTATCTGAGCCTGATAGAACAAGGCCCTACCGATTTGCGCATTTTCTTGTTTGATATTTTCAAGAAAGTACCCGAACTGGCCAACGACATCCGTTTTCCTACAATTATGGATGGCTTCCTTAAAAGTTATAAGTTTATGTTCTTCGGCGGGCAGGATGCCGAGGTAAATTTACATTACGATATGGACTGCTCTCATGTATTCCTGACTCAGTTCCAGACCCGCAAGCAAATCATTCTCTTTCCGCAGGAAGAAGGTACCAATCTGTATCATCACCCTTTCACGGTGCAAAGCCACGTGCATCCTTTAAAACCTGACTTCAACAAATTCCCTGCTTTTGAAAAAGCAGTAGGTTATGAAGCGACATTTGGTCATGGAGAAACTGCCTTTATCCCGTCGTTATGGTGGCATTACATTAAGTATGTTGATGGTGGTTTCAGTTTAGCGTTAAGAGCCAATGATTCTATTTTTACGACTGTGAGAGGTGGATGGAATCTGGTGCGCCATACTTTTGTAGATAAAGGCATGGCTAAAGTGTGGGGACCTCAGTGGAAACAATGGAAAGAAAATAAAGCTCAGGAAAAAGCAAATCAATCTTTACAAGAGGCCTGATTTATGAAGAAAGCAACATTAAGAAAGGAGTATCTCCAGAAGAGAAAGGACATGCATGGCTCGGATATCAAAGGATATTCGAAGAAAATCCATGACTGGCTTTTCAAGAGTTTTCCTATTCATAATTATGCTGTTATTCATACTTTTCTTCCTATCAGAAGAAAAAATGAGGTAGATACTCACCTGATTATTGATACACTGAAAAAAGATTTCAAGGCTGACATTGTGATACCTAAAAGCCATGATGATGGCAGCCTGACTAATTATCCGTTAAAGGATGATACTATTTTACTGGAGAATAAATTCGGAGTCCCTGAACCTATTAACGGGTCACCGCTGACAGTAAACCCCAAAGAGATAGATTTAGTGTTGCTTCCCCTCTTGGCTTTTGATAAGAAAGGGTATCGGGTAGGATATGGCAAGGGTTATTATGACCGCTTTTTAGCGCAATGCAGGCCCGATGTAGTTAAAATTGGTGTTTCTTTTTTTGAGCCGGTAGATACCATTGAAGATGTGAATAATCAGGATATAAAGCTTAATTATTGCATCACTCCGAAAGGAATCTGGAGCTTTTAAAATATTTTGTATTATTCCAAGAAAAACAAACAAAAAATTCTGTTATTTTTGTACCCCCAAGCCCCTTTGCAAATTGGGGCTTTCTTGTAAATATATGTCTAACTAAAATTTTCCTACTTAGAAAGTGGGTTGTTAATCATGAAAATCGCAGTTGTAGGTGCTACCGGACTGGTAGGCACTGAAATCTTGAAAGTCTTGGCGGAACGCAATTTCCCCGTTACCGAAATCATTCCTGTTGCTTCTGAAAAATCGATTGGTAAGCAGGTTGAATTTAAGGGCGTGCAGTTTACAGTAGTAGGCTACGAAGACGCAATCAAGATGAAGCCTGCGGTGGCAATATTTTCGGCTGGTGGAAGTACTTCGTTGGCGTTGGCTCCGAAATTTGCAGAAGCAGGCATCCCGGTTATTGATAATTCATCAGCCTGGAGAATGGACCCTACCAAAAAACTGGTAGTGCCTGAGGTGAATGCTGATACATTAACAGCAGAAGACAAAATTATTGCTAATCCGAATTGCTCTACTATCCAGATGGTAGTAGTGCTGAAACCATTGCACGATAAATACAAGATCAAGCGTGTGGTAGTTTCAACCTATCAGTCTGTAACTGGTACTGGTAAAGCAGCGGTTGACCAGCTTTTTGCTGAAAGAAATGGAGATGAAGATGCCAAGAAGGTATATCCGCATAAAATTGATTTGAATGTACTGCCTCATATT
>CALRLN020000329.1:0-6276 GCA_943368675.1 Chitinophaga pinensis
TAATCAAAGGGATTCAGGAAGCAGACAGGTGGAAATGGAGCAATGTATTATCAGCATTTAATATCAATGTGCGTCATGCGGCTAATGAGCTAAACTGGCAGATTGAGGATGATTCTGACGCAGCCTTGCAACTGAAATCAGATTTGGTAAGAGGATTCGATGCCATTGATTTACGGACCTTCGGTTTATGCTTTGGTATAAAAACCCGGCCCAGAACAGAAGTATATGCTTCAATTATGTTGATGAAAAGACGTTTTAAACTCTTTAACCTTATTCCTTTACATAATGTCTATGATATTTCTTATACAGAAGATTTTAATCCGAACGGACGAACAAAGAAGTATTTTGCACAGGGTGTATGGCGTTTTAATGTAGATGAGCAGTTGAGAAGATGCGTATTGAAATACAATTCAATGATAGCAGAGAATCAGGTACTGGCAGCCGGATTAAAAGACGACCATAAAACTGATGAGGTGCCAACTCCTTCTATCAAAATAGTACATCAATGCCCGGATTGTTTTACGATTTATGACGCAGATTTCGGTGATTTGCTCAATGGCATTCCGGCAGGAGTGGCTTTTGAAGATTTGCCTGATAGTTATTGCTGTCCTACCTGCGAAACTCATAAGAGAGAGTTTAAGACATTGGAGGTAGAAGTGAATATGGTGTAAAACCACTTTTTTTTACATTTTATCAATTCTTTGGCACAGATTTTCGTTAATTTGTTATTGTATTCTGAGAGTACACAACAAAATTATTACAGAGCAATGCTAAAGAAATTATTTTTACTTATACTACTACCTATCCTGTCTTCGGCGCAAATTACCGGCTTTTCAAAAAGTGATAGTGTTGATATCTTCCTGCAATCGGGTGAAACCGAACTGATTACCAAAGCAACCGGATTATTTCAGGAGCCGGAGAGCCAGCTATTTATGGCAGAGTTTAAAAAGAAATTTCCGGTATCGTTTGAAAAAGAAATCCGCTACAGACTATTGTTGTCAAGGAATGTAGATGATTGGGAAATGGAACTTTATGACGAACGCAAAAATCAACTGGATTTCCTGAAAAATTATCCGGCTAAAGACAAGCTTTCAGCAGATTTTCAGAAACTGGCTGAGGCCGAAATCCGCTGGAATTACTGGCATTTATTGCTGGCCTATTCAATTACCAGAAGTAATCTTGATACAAAACTGACGCGCGTGGTTTCTTTACCATCCGTAATGATTGAAGAACTGGACCCACAAAAGATACAGGATGAGAGCCTGTTGATTTCTGAGAGTTACCGTAATTTCCTCCCGTTTTTTGTGACTTATTTCAATTCTCAGGATCAAAAGTTTGTGAAATATGCCGATCAGGTAAAAGCTATCTCTGATAAAAATAACTATGCCCTAAAATACCTGAAGGGAAAGGTATTAGATTATACCTTATCAAAAATGCTGTATGACTACTGCGGCCGTATCACTTCTTCGGCTGCTAAATACTGGATTAGTCAGGTATCGTCAGAGAATTATAGAAAGTTATTGATAAGCCATTGTCAGGAGACCCTGAACAGGAAAGAAGAAGTAGCTGCAAAGAAGAAAGAAAAAGAGGAGAAGGGACAAAGCCAGAAAGAACTGACGAATTCGAGCGAATATCCGGTATTAACCGACCTGAAAGGAAACCAGTTTAATTTTGCCAAATATAAAGGCAAAGTGATTTATGTCGATTTCTGGGCTAGCTGGTGTGGGCCATGCCGTCAGGAGTTTCCGTTTTCTAAAAAGATTCATGCGTCATTAACTGAAAAGCAAAAGAAGAATATTGTGTTTTTGTATATTTCTATTGATGAAGACCCCGATAACTGGAAGAATGCCATAGAAAAACTACAATTAGATAATGGCGAACACGGTTATTCAGAAGGGGGCTGGGCATCAGAAGTAGTCAGGAAATACCAAATCAATGGTATTCCTCGTTATATGATAATCGATAAAAACGGTACAATTGTTCAGCTTGATGCCGTACGTCCGAGTAACCCCGCTACTCTGGAGATTTTATTGAAACTGATAGGCGTTTCATAGGCATCAATCTGCGGGAATTAAATTTCAGTTTTGATTGTATTACATCTGTAAAAACAAATTACATTTGTAGCTAATTAGTTTATTCTAAATTCCCCTGATAGGGATTAAAGGTCATGTTTAAATATATTCTCATATTCTTACTACTGGTTATATTTGTTCCGGTGTTCAGAAACTTCCTTTTCAATTTACTGGTAGGCAAGCAAATTGCCAAAGAGCAGAAGCGTTACAATGATATTATGGAAAAGAAGCGTGGAAAAGAGGGTGATATCAAAGTAAAACCAACAAGTACTTCAGAAAAAAAGGGGGGATTTGAAGGCGGTCAATATGTAGATTTTGAAGAAGTAAAGTAAGTTCCTGTTTTATATATGATTAAAAAATTTCTGAAACCCGCAACTTTAACAAGTCAGCTGAGTCTGGCTGTTTTTCTATTAAGATTGGGCTTTGCTTCTTTGTTAATGACACATGGCTACGGCAAACTACAAAGCTTTTTGGCCGGAGACCATGATTTCCCCGATCCTCTTCACGTAGGTGCCGTTGCTTCGCATGGTTTAACGGTTTTTGCAGAATTCTTCTGTTCTATATTGCTGATTCTGGGTCTATTTACCAGACTTGCTGCCACGGTGCTGATTATCTGTATGCTGGTTATTGCTTTTATGATTCATGGCAAAGACCCGATTGGTGATAAAGAACAATCCTTATTATACCTTATCGGTTTTATAGTTATTTTTCTGGCAGGATCAGGGAAATATTCACTTGATGCACGTATTTTTAAATAGTATCTATGCTGAAAATAGCCTATGATACTATCTATACTCATCCCCTTCCTCAAGGTCATCGGTTCCCGATGATAAAATACGAACTAATTCACGAGCAACTACTGTACGAAGGCACTTGCACGGCTGAAAACTTCTTTGCTCCATCATCCGTCGACCCTAAATGGGTGCTAGGTGTGCATGACTTACACTATTTTGAAGATTTACTGAATCTGCGCATTGATGCAAGAATGGAACGTCGGATTGGTTTTCCTATTTCTGATATGTTGGTGAAACGTGAGTTGATAATTACACAAGGTACGATTGATTGTTGTGGTTTTGCGTTTCAATCTGGTATTTCGATGAATATAGCCGGGGGTACCCACCATGCCTATGCCGACAGAGGAGAGGGCTTTTGTTTGCTGAATGATGTAGCTGTGGCTTCTTATTACCTGCTTGCTAATCAGTTAGTCAATAAGATTCTCGTGGTTGATTTAGATGTGCATCAGGGTAATGGTACTGCGGTTATATTTGAAAATGAGGCCCGGGTCTTTACCTTTTCGATGCATGGCAAAGAGAATTATCCTTTAAAAAAAGAAAAATCAGATTTGGATATCGAATTGCCTACCTATTGTGAAGACGAGCAATATCTGAGTCTACTATACAAGACATTACCACAGCTGATTGAAGAAGTAAAGCCTCAATTTATTTTCTATATTTCAGGCGTAGATATTCTGGCTTCTGATAAACTTGGTAAACTGAGAGTCACTATGGAAGGCTGTAAACGCCGTGATGCTTTTGTTTTTGAGCAGGCTATTCAGCATAAAATCCCGTTAGTGGTCTCTATGGGTGGTGGTTATTCACCGCGCATTGCAGATATTGTGGAAGCCCATTGTAATACCTTTCGGTTGGCTGATAAGATGTTTTTTTGAAATAGAATATTTCCCACAAAGTATTTAGTGAAACTCTGTACAAAACTCAGTATCGCTTATTGGTTAAAATTAAAGAAATTATGCAAAACCTGGCCCAATACATAGACCATACCTTATTAAAACCGACAGCTACCGAAATGGATTTCCGGAAGCTGTGTAAAGAAGTTTATGAGAATAATTTCTATTCGGCTTGTATACCACCACATTATGTAAGCTTTGTAAAAGATATACTGGTCTATAGTCAGGCAAAGGTTTGTACGGTAGTGGGTTTTCCTTTGGGGTATCAGACCACAAGTACAAAACTGGCAGAGGCCGAAAAAGCGTTGATAGATGGTGCAAATGAGCTGGATATGGTGATGAATATCAATGCCTTTAAATCAATGGCTTATCAGACAGTGAAGCAGGAAATAAAATCATTAGCCGAACTGACCCATAGCAAAGATGCCTTGCTGAAAGTAATTATTGAAACTGCCTATCTGGATAATTTCGATTTAAGCATTGCCTGTGAGATTTGCGAAGAAGCGGGCGCAGATTTTGTAAAAACATCCACCGGATTTGCCCCGAAAGGAGCCAATTTAGAGCAGGTAAAGCTGATGAGACAAATATTACCTGCTAATGTAAAAGTAAAAGCCTCCGGGGGGATACAGACGTATGAACAGGCATTATTATTTATAGAAGCCGGAGCAGAGCGTCTGGGTACTTCGGCTGGAGTAGCGATTTTGAAAGGTGGGAATGAGAGTGGGTATTAAAAAAGGCTTAGCTGCGGCCTTCGACTGTGCGACGTCCGTTGCGTTCAGGCCCCGGGCTTGGCTTTTATTTTCTTTAGTAGTATATCGGTGGCTGAGCGGAGCGGACGTCGCACGGTCGAAGCCACTTGCCCCGGGATTTAATGTTTCTTGATTTTAAAAAAAAAACATTACTTCTCCGGCAGATGCACTTCCGCCATCATACAACGAGCTGAGCCTCCTCCACAGGTTTCTATAATGTTTAAATCAAAATGCAATAAATCTGCATACTCACCTAACTGATTTTTCTGACCTTGCGTCAGCGATTCATACGCACTTGTAGACATTACTAAAAGCCGGTGTTGCTTCTGATTATTAATCAGCAACATATTACCTGCAAAGGCATTCATTTGCTCAAGGCTTATTTCAATTACATTCTTACCGGTGCTTTCAAGACTTTCTTTGACCATTAGCCTTTCATCAAGATCCTTGATTGATTGCAGACAAACCACCGCAAATGTATCACCGATACACATCATTACATTGGTGTGATAGATTTCTTTGTCATGGGCATCTACTGCGCCGAACTTTACAATCTTGTAGCCATTCATTTGTTTTTCCCATGCAGCCAGCACTTCTTCGTTGGTACGAGGCGAAATACACGCATAGGCAATGCGGTGCATACGGTCCAGAACCAGGCTTCCGGTGCCTTCCAGAAACTTATTTTCGTCTTCAAATGCCGTCAGGTCAATGATTGTTTCTACATGGAAACTCCTTCTTAAATCATCTATAATATCGGCTCTGCGTTCAAGACGACGGTTTTCTGCCTGCATGGGGTATAAGCAGACCTTTCCGCTATGATGAAACGACACCCAGTTATTCGGGAAAATGCTATCAGGCGTATAAGGGGTGGGGGTATCTTCATACACTATCACATTCACGCCAACGGCTCGTAGTTGACTTACCATCAGGTCGAATTCTTTTAAGGCATTTTCCTGCGTAATTTCACTATCTAATGCCTTAGCGTCGGTATCCTGAAAAGCGTTGCTTTCTGCAGTTTGCAGATTAAAAGCAAAGTTTACAGGACGAATCATCAGTATATTTGAAGTAGTCTGGGCTTGCATGGGTTTTACATTTAGTGAATTAACGGCCAACGCCCGGTGATTGAGTGAATGTGTGATTAATAAAATTAACTAATCAAAATTGAAAGATGTTTGTCAATTAGTAATTAAATAATACTTAAGACTTTGCTTAATTTGTTATTATAATCACTCAATCGCTCATTCACTAAATCACTTATTGCTTTAAGCTATTTCCATTTCATCTACTCTTATCCGGTGGCCTTCTAAAAAGTATCGGATACGGTTCGAGGCAGTCTCCAGTTCTTCAGAAGGTGGCAGGAACACGATACGGAAATGATCATTTTTGACATAATTAAAGCCAGTTCCGGAAACCACCAATACTTTTTGTTCTGATAGTAAATCAAATACAAACTGCTCGTCGTCTTTGAGTGAGAATTTCCTTAAATCAATTTTCGGGAATAAGTATAAAGCACCTTTAGGCTTTACACAGGTAACTCCGGGTATATCCGTTATCCGGTAGTGAATCAAGTCGCGCTGTTTGCAAAGGCGGCCATCAGGCGCAACCAGGTCATTGATACTCTGATAACCTCCCAAAGCTGTCTGAATGGCATATTGCGTTGGCACATTGGCACAAAGACGCATACTTGCCAGCAGATTGAAGCCTTCAACAAACGATTTGGCTTTTTGTACTGCACCGCTCAGAATCACCCAGCCTCCTCTAAAACCCGCCG
>CALRLN020000330.1:0-6255 GCA_943368675.1 Chitinophaga pinensis
TGTGTCTCAAAAGCCATTTTCAAATCCTCTGAAGTTGCTGCTTTTGACATCTTGGGTAAGGCTTTTACCAGATGGTTTTCTGCCCAGTAAAGGTCCTTTAATCCATCGACAAAAAGCGATTTCAGCTTTTCACCGTCATTCTCTGAAAAATTTGAACTCAAATTTTGATTTTTCATAATTTCCTGAATTTTGATGAATAAAAAATAAGTGAAATACTTATCATTTATAGCTAAGCATAAAAAACTATTCCATCTATCAATTGAGAGGAAATAAGAATGGTGCATGTGAAAATATTTCTTACAAAATCTTACAAACCTGATTTTATGGGGTAAAAACTCCTTACCAATTCATTAATAAGTATTTTTTAACCTTATATTGTAAATCTGAAAAATAGATTGTCAACATCCTTTAAAGGCTTGATTATTAGTATTTTAGCACCTTGTGTTTCTCTAATAAAATCGAATTTTTTTAGGCTGATTTTTGTTATTAATAGTGGGGTTTTCTATTAAAGAAAATATCTGTGAACCCCACTCGTTTTATGTATTTACTAAAGAAGCACCAAAATGGAAAACATAGATAGAAACTCAGTAATCAAGACTTATCAGTCAGGAAAATTAATAATGATGGATGCCTCGTCTATACCTGCGCAGGTGTTCTTTAATCATTTCGAGGCAATCTATCGCAATATTGATAAAACCAACGAAATGAATAACGTTACTTTATTACCCTTCTGGAAGAAATTTAAACCCTTTATGAATGATAACAGGGTAAATTATGTAAAAGCAATGCTTGTCAATGCCTGGAATACCGAGTTTTCGTTGCGAAGTGTTAATAAAAACTCTGATGTACAGTTTCTCAATCAATCACTACACTGGACATTCCCGCAAGCATATTTTAGTGTCTTTTATTCAACCAGAGCATTAATGGGTACTCAAGGCGTCTATTCTGCTGATGAAAGTCTTTTATCCGAACGAATGGCAACATGGATTGAGAAAGGGCTTTATCCTGCTTCCATAAGCTATTACAGTTCTGGTAATTATAACGACTTCAGCATACATGGCTTACCTAAGGTTTCAATATCACCAAGTGTGGATTATCTGAAAGACGAAGAAGATGTGGTATCACATATAGCACAGTTTTTAAGAACTACACGCACCATGAAGGCAAAGAGATTAAGAGAGATTATCCAAAGCAATGAGGATACTGCTTTGAAGAATAAAAAAACAGGTGACCCTATTTTGAAATTTTCAAAGCAGGACTGGGAGAAGATTACAGATCAATTACCAATCACAACAGTTTTTGATTTGCTTGGGCGTTTGAAGTACTCAGAAAGCAATAGGGAGATTGAGCGTTATCTGAATGCTAATATCGCTTTTGATGCCTTTCATGATTCTTTAATTGGAATAGTTTATTATCTTAATCTTGTACATGAAACTTATCTGGTGAAGGCATTGGGTGTGGAAGCCTACCAGTATTTATTGAGCGAATTACCCATCCATCTTCATAATGGTTTTGCCTATGAAAGATTTAATAAAATCATAAAACCACAATTGGTAAAGAGGAACTTTCAGAGTAAAAAGCCCTTAGCTGCATAGAATGGGCGCTATTAATTGAAAAAAAGAGACATTTTGAATTGCCTCTTTTATTGATTTTGTAGCCGGGGTCTATTATATAATTATTATAAGTTGTGTAAGATTTAATAACTTTTCGCTTGAAACCAAGCAAAATCTTTTACATCTGTCATTTTAATTAGTTTTACCTGAAAATGGTAAACTGTGGATTTACTCTAATGTAAAGTGTTGTGTGAATTCAATTAATAGGATTCAATCTGTTGTATTATTTAAAGTCGGTGAATTTAGTAACTATTATCTTATTGTGTGTGTCAATACCAATCAGTTTTATTTGAAAGATTGGTAGCTGTGTGAATTTAAGCAACTGTTATAAAACCTTTTTACAGGCTTATAAGTAATTTCAAGTTGTGTGTATTTGAGTTGTGCTCTTTTTTACTTTTTCAGTAAAATATTTTTATTTCTGAATGAACTCTTCCTGGTTGATTTTAAAACAAGGGGTATATTAAATGCTATACCCCTGTTTGACTTTCACAACCACTATAGAATCCACGATTAATATCTCATTTTGTCCAATTTTTTACTTTATCTTTTCCTTCTTCAACTTTTTCACTCACTTTATCTCCAATCTTCTCTGCTTTTTCTTTGGTTTTATCCCAAGCTTCAGATGTTTTTTCTTTGGTTTTTTCCCAGGTATCAGAAGCATCATCTTTGGTCTCTTCCCATTTATCTTTGACCTTATCTTTTAAGTCTTCGGCTTTATCTTTCATGTCTTCGTATTTGTTTTCTGCCTTAGCCTGTAAATTTTCTTTTTTTGCTTTTGCTTCATCAAGCAGTTCTTCTCTTTCAGTTTTCATGATTTTGTTGTGTGTTTTAATTGTGTGGAATATTGAAATGACTTATGTCAATTTTATGGCTCTACTTTTACGGTATCACCTTTTACAACTGCGGTGGAATCTTCAGGAGTAACTGCACCGAAGCGCCCTCCTTCGTTCGGGCCACCAACTGTAATAAACCCTCCGACATAAGCAATAATTGAAAAAACGATTCCTAATCCAAAAATCCATATTAACATTTTTTTAAGATTAAGATTTTTTTCTTCTTTCACCTGTTCCTCTTGGTTATGGTCAAGGTGATCGACTTTCTGTGATTTTTTCATGGTTGTAGATTTAATGGTTTATCAGGCAAAAAAAATGTTCCTCCTTAAAAAGGAATCATTTGTGGTACAATTTCCCCAGTTTGCGAATGATTATGAGGAAAATATGCAACTAAAACAGAAGTTCGTAATGAAGAGCTAAGCCTAATACATTTATAGGCCTAAACAGAAAATAAGTTTATAAGAAAAACGTTTTGATATTTGATGAGACAGATGCTTTCCATAATTTTATTACTCTTCTTAATGCAGAGTTGCTACATCTATCGGCCATGCCCAAACAAGGCCTGCAAAGTATGGATGGAACACAGGCATGGAGAGAGAACATTCTCTCCTCGTAAAATATGGAAAACCCGTGTTCACTTTGTAGGTGAAAAACTGGTAGGAGATAATAACAAACGAAAAATCAGAAAACAAAGACGGCAGCTTGAAAGGAACTGATAGATTTTAGCTTAAAAATCAAGGTGGCAATTAATCCATTCTCCATCAAATCTGGTCGGGAAATTCTTTTTATAAAAATTGATGGCAGGCTCATTCCAATCCAGAACCTGCCACATCATGCCGGTACAATTAGTTTTTTTAGCCTCTTGAATGGTTTTGTCAAATAATAATTTCCCTACCCCATTCCCGCGCATGGCTTCTGTTACTACTATGTCTTCGAGATACAATCTTTTGCCCTTCCAGGTTGAGTAGCGAAAATAGTAAACCGAAATGCCCTGAATTATACCATCTACCTCTGCTACAAAGCATTCGAAAATTCTGTTTTTACCGAATCCGTCCTTGAGCATCATCTCTACTGTATTGGTAACCTGCTCCGGTGCTTTTTCGTATATAGCCAATTCATAAACCAGATTAAAAACCTGCGGAACATCTTCTTTTTTTATTTTTCTTATCTTTATTTTCATTTTTAGACGGTCGCTTAGATTATTTATTATTGTTTTTTACTCTGTAACATAATTTTCCCATTTTGTCAATGCACCTTTAAAATCGTCAGGTAGTTCGGTATCGAACTGCATCCATTGTTTGGTGCGAGGGTGAATAAAGCCCAGAGTTTTAGCGTGTAAAGCCTGACGGGGAATGATTTCAAAGCAATTCTCAACAAACTGTTTATATTTATTAAATAACTGTCCTCTGAGTATCTTGTCACCTCCATATTCTGCATCATTAAAAAGCGGATGCCCCAGATGTTTCATGTGGATCCTTATCTGATGCGTACGTCCGGTTTCTAAATTACATTGAATCAAAGATACGTATCGTAGATCTTGTAAGACTTTATAATGTGTTATGGCTTCTTTGCCCTGCAGGCCGTCAGGAAATACATCTGATACCTTTCGGTTTTTAAGACTTCTGCCTATAAAATTATGAATTGTTCCGTTTTCTTCTTTGGGTACCCCCCAAACGAGCGCATAATAGGTACGCTCAATGGAGTGCTCAAAAAACTGATTGGCCAGAAAAGTCATGGAGTAGTCATTCTTGGCCACCACAAGTAATCCTGATGTGTCTTTATCTATTCTATGCACTAATCCCGGGCGAATCTCTCCATTTCTATGTGTTGGAAGATTTTGCAGGTAATAAATCAAACCATTTACGAGTGTACCACTCCAGTTGCCGAATGCAGGATGTACTACCATTCCCGCAGGTTTATTGATAATGAGAATATCCTCATCTTCAAAAACAATATTGAGTGGAATGTTTTCAGGAATAAGCTCTGTATTTCTTGGTGGTTTTGGTAAAGAATAAGTGATAACGTCAAAAGGTTTGACCTTATAGCTGGCCTTAACTGACTGTCCGTTTACTTTAATTGTCTCTGCCTCGATAGCATTCTGAATGCGGTTACGGGATATGTTCTTTGAAAAATGTGGCAAGTATTTATCAAGCCGCATTAATGCCTGCCCTTTATCTACTACCACCCGCTGATGTTCGTAAAGTTCGTCTTCTTCGTCGCTGTCAATATTCTCTTGTATTTCAGACATTCTGCTTAATTTTGTTGCAAATCTATAAAATTGCTGGTTTAACCTGCAATATTTAAAAAATAGTGGGGCCTGCCCTGAATTCTTAGCACAAAGATATGCTTGATTTTGAGAAAATACTAAATCTGCCCTCACCATTAGACGCCATTAATGAGCCTGAGTTTGATAAAAGCGGGCTGAAAGTGTTTGTGAAAAGAGATGATTTGATACACCCGCAAATATCAGGAAATAAATGGCGTAAGCTGAAATATAATCTTTTAGAAGCAGAGAAACAGGGTTATAATAAACTAATCACTTTTGGCGGGGCACATTCTAACCATTTATATGCAGTTGCAGCCATCGGAAAATATATGGGTTTTGAAACCTGCGGCATTATCAGAGGCGATGAGTTGAACCCTGATTCAAGCATTACTTTGCAATACGCGAAAGAATGCGGCATGCAATTGCATTTTGTTTCCAGAGAAGCCTATAGAGATAAAAACAAACTATTGAAAACTTATCAAACTGAAGACCAGTATGCATTACCCGAAGGTGGAACTAATGTTCTGGCATTAGCCGGAGTAAGAGAGATGTATCAGGAGATAGTAGACCAGTTGGGCTATACACCGGATTATATTTTTTGCCCCGTCGGCTCTGGTGGTACAATAGCAGGTTTAATTAATGCAACATCTGACACGCGTATAATGGGAATTTGTGTATTGAAAAATGCGCAATATCTTGAAAAAGACATATTAAATCTCATAGATAGGAAAGAAAATCCTTTAAAAGAAAATTATGAAATTTTCTGGGATGCCCACCACGGAGGCTATGCCAAGAAAACGCCTGAATTACTCATGTTTATGACAGCATTTGAAGCAAAGCATCATATACCAACAGAACATGTATACTCAGGGAAAATGCTTTTTGCTTTTTATGAATTATTAAAAACTGAAATTAAAAATAATAGTACGGTTGTATTAATTCATACAGGCGGACTGCGATGATTTTAGTCAAATTTGAATACTTTTGTACTTATCAATAAAGTCCATCATTATTTTAATATCTAACGACTTATGCAAATAGAAGTATTTGAAAATCCGGAAGAACTTGCTGAACATACAGCGCACTTCATTATTAATCTGGTAAGAAACAAACCCACAGCAACACTTATCCTTACATCGGGAGATACCCCGGTAAAAACCTATAAAAAGATTGTTGAGTTAGCTCAACCAGGTGATTTTGATCAGGCAACGGTGATAGGGTTAGACGAATGGGTAGGAGTACCGGCTACAAGCGAAGGTAGTTGCAGATATATTGTAGAAGAAAACCTTCTGAAACCTCTTAAAGTTAGCCCGGCTCAATATACTTTTTTTGATTCTATGACCGACGATTTGCAAAGCGAGTGTGAACGAGTAGACAAATTACTTTTTGAAAAAGGGGGGGCAGATTTTATCATAGTTGGTGTGGGTTTAAACGGCCATATAGGTCTTAATGAGCCGGGTACCAGTTTTGATTTATATTGCCATGTTTCAAAACTTGCCGAGATTACCGTTAGAACAGGTCAGAAATATTTCAATCAGAGTAC
>CALRLN020000331.1:0-6217 GCA_943368675.1 Chitinophaga pinensis
GAATTGACTTTGTGAACCGAAGTTTAGAGAAAAAAGAATTTAATATTTTTAACTATCGTAATTTCTACAACGGTGGAGGCGTGGCTATCGGTGATGTAAATAACGATGGCTTCTCTGATATTTTTGTTACTTCTAATTTTGAAGATAATAAGCTATACCTTAATAAAGGCGTGAAAGATGGCAAATCTTTTCAGTTTGAAGATGTATCCATCAAAGCAGGTATTACAGGCAAGAAATTCTGGTCTACAGGTGTGACTTTTGCCGACGTAAATGGTGATGGGCTCCTGGATATATATGTTTGTAATTCAGGCAGCCAGGATCAACGAGGGAACCAGTTGTACATGAATCAGGGAGTTGGACGGAATGGTATTCCGTCGTTTAAAGAGATGGCTAAGGAGGTAGGTTTAGAAGATGGGGGATTCTCCACGCACGCTGCCTTTTTTGATTATGACCGTGATGGAGACTTAGACATGTATTTGCTCAATAATAGTTTTACTCCTATTGATCGCCTGGGCTATATAAACCTTCGCAACGAACGTGATAAATTAGGAGGACATAAATTGTTCAGAAATGATAGTGAGAAGGGAAGTTTAAAATTTAGTGATGTAAGTGAGCAGGCTGGTATATATGGCAGTCTGATAGGTTTTGGTCTGGGTATCACGATTGGAGATGTAAATAATGATAACTGGCTTGATATTTACATTTCGAATGATTTCTACGAGCGTGATTACCTTTATATTAATCAGAAAGACGGTACGTTCAAGGAAGACCTGGAAAATGAAATGCAGCATATCAGTCTTAGCTCAATGGGTGCAGATATTGCCGATATTAATAATGATGGCAATCTTGATATTTTTGTAACAGATATGCTCCCTGCGGATGACAGACGCTTAAAAACCACCAGTGTTTTTGAGAGCTATAACCTGTCTGAAATGAAACTGAAACGAGGTTTCTGGCATCAATATATGCGTAATATGCTACACCTGAACAATGGGGATGGGACTTTCAGCGAAATAGGCGAGTTTTCGGGTGTACATGCAACCGACTGGAGTTGGGGAGCCCTGATTTTTGACATGGATAATGATGGCCTTAAAGATATTTTTGTAGCCAACGGTATTGCTAAAGACCTAACCGACCAGGACTTTGTAGAGTTTTTAGGCGACCGGAATACCATGCAACAGATGCTGGAAGGCAAAAAATTTGATTATAAAGAATTTACAGATAAGATTTCTTCCGTACCCATTCCTAATTATGCTTACAAAAACATGGGTAATCTCCAATTCAGCAATACTGTTAAATCATGGGGATTGGAAGGTCCGGGCTTCTCAAATGGAGCTGCTTATGGTGATCTGGATAATGACGGAGACCTGGATCTGGTAGTAAATAATGTGAATGCGCCGCTTTCAGTCTACAAAAACAAAACCAACGAAGTAAATAAGAATCATTTTCTGAGGGTGCATCTGAAAGGCACAGCCAAAAACCTGAATGGTATCGGTGCTACTGTTACGGTATTTCAGCAGGGTGATAAAAAAGTATTGCAGCAAATGCCCAATAGAGGCTTTCAATCGTCAAGCGACCACCAGATAGTATTTGGTTTGGGTCAGAATGCCACCATAGACTCATTGAAAATCGTATGGCCAGACGATAAGATGGAGGTGCTTAAAAACCCTAAAGCGGATGTAAGTCTGACTTTAGATTATAAAAACGCTACGCAGGTATTTAAGTTTATTTCTCCATCCGGGAATATGCTGTTTACCGATATTACCAACAGTACACTTGATTATACACACCAGGAGAGTAATTTTGTAGATTATGACCGTGATGTACTATTGAAACAAAAGTACTCGACTCAAGGGCCCGCATTAGCGGTTGGAGATGTAAACGGCGATGGCTTAGATGATATCTACTTAGGTGGTGCGGCTGGTCAGGCCAAGAAACTATATATACAACAGAAAAATGGAAGATTCGCAGAATCTCCTCAGGCCGATTTTGCTTTTGATGGTACAACCGAAAATACCGATGCCCTGTTTTTTGATGCCGATAAAGATGGTGACCTCGACTTATTTGTAGTAACAGGCAGCAATGAGTTTGAGATAAATGCCCCTGAACTACATGATGTATTATACCTGAATGATGGAAAGGGGAATTTTAAAAGAGACCTGCGCTTCCCTCCTATCAACGAAAACGGCTCTTGCGTAGCAGCGGCTGATTTTGATAATGATGGTGATTTAGATTTGTTTGTGGGCTCCAGGATGATTCCAGGCAAGTATGGGATGAATCCCCTCAGTAACCTTTATATCAATGATGGCACCGGCGAATTCAAAAATCAATCGAAACGCTATGCACCGCAAATTACCGAACTGGGCATGGTAACTGATGCTGAGTGGGTAGACATTGATAAAGATGGCTTTGCAGATTTAGTAGTTACGCAGGATTGGGGCGGTATAGTTGTATTTAAAAACGAAAGGGGGCGTACACTTACACTAAAGGAGACCATTAAAAACTCAGAAGGTATGTGGAATTGTCTGAAACCAGCCGATATTGACGCTGATGGTGATATAGATTTTATTGCCGGTAATTTAGGAGAAAATACTAAATTAAGAGCTTCGGCTGAATATCCTGCTTATCTGGATGTGAATGATTTTGACAGAAACGGCACAACCGAACAGATAATTTCTTGTGTAACCGAAGGTGGAAACACTTACCCAATGGTATTAAAAGGCGAACTGCAAAGAGCCTTGCCTATGATTAAGAAAAAGTTTATTAAATATACCGACTACGCCAATAAAACTATAGAAGAGATTTTCACGGCAGAGCAATTGAAAGATGGTATTCGTAAACAAATTACAAATACACAGACTTCCTTTTTAATCAATGATGGCAAAGGAAATTTTTCTCTGATAGCTTTGCCCGTGGAGGCACAGCTATCTCCTGTTTTTGCGATAGAATCAGGCGATTTTAATAATGATGGTATAACAGATATTCTTTTAGCCGGGAACTTCTATGATGTATTGCCTGAATGGGGCCGCTTTGATGCTAATTACGGCCTCTTGCTACAGGGGAAAGGCAAGGGAGAGTTTAAGGCGATTACACCTGACAAATCCGGTTTTAGAACACTGGGACAGGTAAGGAAAATGTATAAAGTAAAAACCACGATACACAACCTCAATGCAACTGAAAAAATGCTCGTGCTGGCAAAGAATAATGATAAGGCGCAGGTTTTCAGTTTTAAAAAGTAGAAAAAATGAAATCGAATTTAAAGTTTATAAGCATAATCAGTTTATTACTTGTCGTTTTTAGTTCATGTAATAAGTCGGGAAAGAAAGATGGCGTAAAACTTTTCGAAAAATTAACACCATCTCAAAGCAAAGTTGATTTTAACAATACTGTTACTGAAACCAAAGAATTTAATATTTTAGATTATCTGTATTTTTTTAACGGGGGCGGTGTAGCAGCAGGTGATATTAACAATGACGGCTTAACAGATCTGTTTTTTGTATCAAATCAGGGCAAGAATAAACTTTATTTAAATAAAGGTAAAACCAAAGATAGTCCCGTTGAATTTGAAGATATTTCAGAAAAAGCCGGAATAGGCGGTTTTTCAGATTGGAAGACAGGCGTAACTATGGCTGATATTAATGGCGATGGGTTGTTAGACATCTACGTAAGTGCAGTTGCCAATTATAAAGGTTTAGAAGGCTCAAACGAACTGTATATCAATAATGGAGACCTCACCTTTACAGAGAAAGCCAACGAATATGGTCTGGATTTTACGGGGTTCTCTACACAGGCTGCGTTTTTTGATTATGACAAAGACGGAGACCTGGATTGCTATCTGCTCAATCATGCTGTACATAATACACGTTCTTATGACAGGGTAAATACCCGGATGCTTAAAGACAATGAAGCGGGCGATTATCTGTATCGTAATGATAATGGCAAGTTTATAGATGTAAGTAAAGAAGCCGGAATTTATCAGGCTGCTATGGGTTATGGTTTAGGTATTTCGGTTGCCGATATTGATAACGATGGCTGGCTGGATATTTACGTTAGTAATGATTTTCATGAAGACGATTATTATTATATCAATCAGAAGAACGGTACTTTCAAAGAGGCTGTTAAAGAACACTTTACTCACCTGAGCCGTTTTTCGATGGGCTCTGATATTGCCGATGTTAACAACGACGGGTTTCAGGATATTATGACCCTCGATATGTATCCTGAAGATGAAAAAGTAGAAAAATCATCTGTTGGAGAAGACCCGCTTGATATCTATCTATATAAACTGCAGTTCGGATATTTCAACCAATACAGCCGGAATTGCCTGCAATTAAGTATGGGTGGAAAGCGTTTCAGCGATATTGCCCCCATGGCAGGTGTAGCGGCTACTGACTGGAGCTGGGCACCACTGATGGCTGATTATGACGGTGATGGGATTAAAGATATTTTTATTACCAACGGGATTCTGCGACGACCCAACGACTTGGATTATCTGAAATTCATCGCCAGCGATTCGCTGCACTATAATCTCCCGACTTCTCACGAGCTTGACAAGCAGGCGATGGATAAAATGCCGAGTGGTAAATGGCATAATTATCTTTATAGAGGCACGAAAGCGTTACAATTTCAGGATAAATCGACAGACTGGGGTTTCGAAGAAGCAAATGTTTCTAATGGCAGTGCCTATGCCGATTTAGATAATGACGGAGATCTTGATTTAATTACCAATAATCTGAACGAGGTTGCAGGAATTTATCTGAATAAAAGCCGGGAAACGATAGGTAATAATTATATCAAAGTAAAACTGAAAGGTAATGATAAAAATACGTTTGGCATTGGAGCGAAAGTAATATTGAAAACCAGTGAAGGCGAGCAATTACAGCAGTTGATGCCCACGCGCGGTTTTATGAGTTCGGTTGAGCCTTCTTTGATTTTTGGTATTGGTAAAATTCCTAAGATAGACTCGCTGATTGTGATATGGGAAAACCGGAAAATGGAGATTATTGCCAATCCGGCCATCAATAAGATGCTTATCTTAGACCAGAATAATGCGAAGGCTGATGGTAATACGCATCAGTTTTTTATTCCACAAAAACCATTATTTGAGAATATCACAACTGCTGAAAATATTTCTTTTGTTCATAAAGAAAATGTATATTTTGATTTTACCCGTGAACTGCTGATTCCGTTTAAAATATCTACTGAAGGGCCAAAGATGGCGGTAGGTGATGTAAATGGTGATGGCCTTGAAGATTTTTATGTAGGAGGTGCCAAGTACCAGGCAGGAGAATTATATCTGCAAAAAGCCAATGGGTTCACTAAAAGCCGACAGGTTGCTTTTGAAGCCGATTCATTATTAGAAGATGTGGATGGACTCTTCTTTGATGCTGACGGTGATAAGGACCTGGATTTATATGTTGTAACCGGTGGTAATGAGTTCTATGACAAAATGCCTGAGCAGTTTGACCGCCTGTATCTGAATGATGGCAAAGGTAATTTCACGAAAGCTGCTGATGCTTTACCGCAGATGTTTGACAATAAATCTTGTGTGCGTGCCTGCGATTTTGATAAAGACGGCGACATTGATTTGTTTGTAGGCGGGCGGGTAGTTGCTTATCAGTATGGGCAGGCTCCGAACTCTTACCTATTGGTTAATAATGGCAAGGGGAGATTCAGCGATATGACCAAAAGCATTGCTCCGGAACTCAGACAAACAGGTATGATTACTGATGCGGTATGGGCTGATATAGATAAAGATGGTGACCCTGATCTGACAGTAGCAGGTGACTGGATGCCTATCAGGACTTTTGAGAACAACCAGGGGAAATTCAAACAGGTAGAAAATAAATTGGGTAAATTTTCCGGTTTCTGGAGCAGTATCACAGCAGGAGATTTCGATAAAGACGGTGATATTGATTTTGTTGTGGGTAACCTTGGTACCAATACCAAATTCAGAAAGCAGGATAATGGTCAATTGAAAATGTTTACCAAAGATTTTGATAACAATGGTGCTAAAGACCATATTCTGGCCTATAACAGAGGCGATGAGTGGTATCCGGTAAATGGTAAAGATGAAATGGGAAAACAGATTCCGGGCATTATCAATAAGAAATATAATGACTATAAGGATTTTTCAGGAAAAACTATTGAGCAACTATTTAACTCAAACGAACTGGATGGGGCTGATGAAAAATTAGTCAATACCTTTGAGTCGGTC
>CALRLN020000332.1:0-6179 GCA_943368675.1 Chitinophaga pinensis
AATGCAACTCAGGTGCCCATAATTCCTTTGAATAATTACAAGTTGCCTGAGGCGTCCATACAACAATGCCTGGAGTTTTTGATAATTCTGCCAGATTTGTTGTTTTCCAAAGGGTAATATTTCTTCCGGTGGTATGGCAATAATAATAAAACCCGTCTTTCGGAATCACCCAGGGGTCTGGCCCGGTCTGTAACAATGGATTGCTGAAGGTAGCAGTATTGCCCTGAGTCTGACAAATACCGGAGCTGACTGATAACAGCCAAAAGAATGACAGGCTAAAAAAGAGTTTTTTAGACATGTAAATAGATTTTGAAAGAGATTGAATAGAGTAAAAGCAACTAATCAGCTTTATGAAAAGCTAAATTAAGCTAAGCAATATACTTAAGCAAATGAAGAAGAATAACTTTTAAAACGACGAAAGGACATAAAAAAAGGCGGTTAAACCGCCCTGATGTCAATGATGCTCTTCGTCAGTATGTGGCTTACGATCATAGTTATTAGCGAAAGTAAAGCCCAGAAAAATAAGCCCGAGTATAAAGACAAATAAGTCACCAAATACCCAAAGGATTGTCATACATAATAAAAATATTACTAATGTAAGCCAGCTTGGAAGCGGTTTCGATTCAGAATGTTTTGCCATAATTTATCTTGATACGTTATATTCTGCCCGCAAGTTAGGATATAAGTCCCAAAATTGAAAATATTACTTTATTTTCTCGTAAAAAAACGAATTACCATCTGCCAGAGTAGCACCGATTGGTGCGCTCTGGTATAATACCATGTATTTTGGTGTTTCAGTAAAGGATATAAAAGAATAGGTTTTGCTATCCTCAAACACCAGTTTGCCTGTCTTCTGAGAAGCATTTTCATCCAGACTGATACTCACTTCTGACCTCTCAACTACTTTTCCGTCTTTAGAACGGGTAAAACTACCCTTTGATGCATTAAACTCTAAAATCTCTTCGTAATCAGGAATAAGCTCACTTGACCCAGTAGGTGAAGGGAATCCAATACCAATTTTTACTAATTTCCACTGTCCGTTTATTTCGTTCAATATAGGGTCAGGCTTATTGTTTTCACAAGCCGCTAAAAGCAGTATAGCACAGAATAGAATCAGAGTTTTTTTCATTTCAGTATAGTTTTATGATATTGATTCCTTCTATTACAAAATGGTTGGAATTTAAAAATCAAATTCAATAATATCAGGATCATTCAATAAACTCTTGATAGCTTTTTCATGATTTTTCTCTGGCCCTCTTACCGTCCACTTTCCACTTATCAATTCTTTCGACTTCGTTTGCGTATTTCGCTCAGCCTCTAAACCGAATTTTTCAAATTTATGCTCGTAATGCTTTAAGGAATCATTTTTGAATACGCAGACAATGCGATAGGTACGTATAAGATTTCTTTTCTTGATACGGGTTTGTAACGGCACAAGTACATATAATGCACAGATAACCAGAACCATCGCAACAAAGCCTGTTTCGTAAAGTCCTGTCCCAAAACCTACGCACATACCTAGGGCAGCTGTAACCCAGGCGGCGGCAGCAGTAGTAATGCCCGTGATACGACCACTTGAATTATCTCTGAAGATAATCCCCCCACCCACAAAGCCGATTCCTGTAACAATATTAGCGGCAATGCGGGAAGGGTCAGAGCCGAGTTTCATTGAAATAATTGTAAAAAGCGTTGAACCCAGACAAATCAATATCATGGTTCGGAGGCCGGCAGATTTACTATGATATTCTCTTTCAAATCCTATAATTGCTCCTGTTCCTGCCGAAATCAGAAGTTTAAAAATATCTTCAGAAATAAATTCCAGGTGCATAGTGTTTTTAAGCCTTTGAAATGTAACAATTTAGCTTTGTATTTGTTAATAATTAAACTGCGTATGCCAACAAAAGATAGCAGAACGAACTATTTTGCTATTTTCTATAAAACTTAACACAAATTTTTTGTTTTTTTCGATACAGTTGGTTGTATTTGCAGATTATTTTATAATATCTCCAAAAAAAATCCTTATGAAAACTGATCTCAAACAAAAGGTCTCTGAAATTGCCTCGGCTATTGCTGATGTAGTAACAGGAGAAACAACCAACAAAAAGATAAAAAAAGCGATTGATAAAACTGCTAAAAAATTGGCAAAGAAAGTAGTTAAAATCAAAAAAGAGGCTGAAAAAGACAAAAAAAAGGAAGAAAAGAAAGCTTTGAAAAAAGCAACTGAGAAACCAAAGAAAGATAAGAAAAAAGATAAAAAGAAAGACGAAAAAAGTGCCGCATTACCTGCACCGTCAAAGTCTGACTCAACAAAACCGGTAGTTGCTCCGGCACCTCCAAAAGCCGCTTCTCCAAAACCAGCTCCAGCTAAGCCTGCTCCGGCAAAACCTAAAGCTGTAGCTCCGGTGAAGCCAAAAGAAGAAACAGCTTAAGATTAAAATCTATCTATTTCAACGATTCATGATTATTGGCATAAAAAGGTGTAAATCCCGACTGATTTACACCTTTTCCTTTATACTGCTCCCTATCATTATCACATTAGCTCAACAGGCTAACGGGCTTGTTATTACCGAAATAATGGCAGACCCCTCTCCTTCCAAAGGCCTTCCTGAAAAAGAGTATATCGAATTGTATAATGGCTCAGACAGAAGTATAAGCCTCAATCAACTGGTTCTTTTTTATAATTCCACATCTGTCAGGTTTCCTGATGTTTCTGTTCAGGCCAAAGAATACCTGATTGTTACCCATCGGAACAACGTGTCTGAGTTTCAGACGTATGGAAAGGTAATAGGGCTGAATAATTTCTCTCTCAATAATACAGGTTCAACCCTTAGCATAAAAGATAATAAAAACAGCAAATTGTTTTCCGTAACTTATACGGATAAATGGTACACAAGAGGCAAAACCCAAGGCTATGCCTTAGAAATGATAGATACGGACTATGCCTGTGTCGAAGAGGGTAACTGGGTTTCAAGCGAAGCTTCCTTACAGGGTACGCCGGGCAAAGAAAACTCTGTTAAATCTTCCAAGCCGGATTTAACACCTCCCAATCTGGTGAGATACGAATTAGAAAATGCTTCGGCTATAAAACTAATTTTTTCAGAGAAGCTCGACAGTCTTTCTGCTATAAGCCCACATGCCTACACATTCGATAAATCGCTTACAATCAAACAAATCAGCATCGAAAGCCCTGAAAATCAATTTGTAAGTTTATTGCTTGACTCACCTCTGCAACAAAATACCACTTATACGCTTACTACCAGAAACATAGCTGATTGTTCAGGAAATGTACTAAAAGAAATAACACTACCCGTTGCTGATATTAGTCTGGCAGACTCAGGTGATGTGGTGGTTAATGAAATTTTATTTAATCCTCTGAGTGGTGGTGAAGATTTTGTTGAAATATATAATCGAAGCAATAAATTTATCAGCCTTAAAGACTGGGCATTGGCAAACATTGACACCAAAGGCGCAATTGCCAATAATAAGCCTATTAGTACTACCCATTTTATTCTGCAACCTAAGCAGTTTTTAGCATTGAGCCGAAACTCATCCATTATCAGGAGTCAATATTTTAAGGCTGTCAAAGAGAATATCCACGAAATGGCCTCTCTTCCGGCATTCCCTGATGAAAGCGGTACAGTTATTCTATTAAGTGAGAATAAAAAAGTTTTTGATCGATTTGATTATTTTGAAAACCTGCACCACCCTATGATTGATAATAAATCGGGGGTGTCGCTCGAAAAAACTGATTATAATGTATCTTCTGCTCTGCTTACAAATTGGCACTCAGCAGTGGCCTCAGATGGATATGCGACTCCCGGTTATCCTAATTCACAAGGGAATCCATCCGGCCAGAAAAATATATTTACCGTAGAACCGGAAATTTTCACGCCGGATGGTGATGCCACTGATGAAGTAACACAAGTAAAATTCTCTTTGGATAAATATGGCTACATTGCCAATATTTATATTTATGATGTCAATGGCCGGATGCTGAAGCAATTGGCACAAAATCATCTGCTGAGTGCCAATGACCAGATTGTCTGGGATGGCAAAGGACCTGGTCATGATATTGTTCCGGTAGGCTATTATATCATTTACGCAGAATTGTTTAACCCTACTGGTGAGAAACAGGAATTTAAAGCAAAAGTGGTTGTAGGAAGTAAGTTTTAGCTCAAACCCATCCACTGCTATTTTTACGGTATCTGCTTTACTGAGGAAACTCACACAGTTATTGGAAAAATAATTGAATTTGAGGCACACAGGATTCATTTTCCCCTCCATATACGTCCCTGATTTGCATGAATGGCTCGGTATATTTGGCAATCAACCAGCAGTACTTACTCAAAAACATTATTCCTAAAGCAGCGAGTTATTGCGTTTCTTACCCTGTCTTTCGGCCATTAAATTATTTCTGTAATTTCTCTGCTCTTCACGCTCTAAATGCAAACCATAAGCAGACACACACCCTAATGCTACAAATTGCGAAACTATAAATAATACAACTATCATGGCTATTAATGTTTTATAGCCAATAAGTAAAAAAACATTTGCCAGATAAGATAATAGTTAAAAAAACAGGATTTTGGGGAAACCATTCCTCAAAATCCTGAAAATATTTATGATTTTACTCCCCTTCCGCTTTCAAAATCTTAATATCATTAATCATATTTTCTATATCTAAAGGAAGGGTAGCATTGTAAACTCCTCTGATATATCCGTTTTTATCAATCAGAAAGGCATTTTCAGTATGCAGAAACTCCTTTGAATCTTTTTGTAAACCCATCTCTTTTTCTGCAAAATAGGCTTTTCTAGCGAGCTGATAGATTTGAGCCTTATCACCCGTCAGCAAATGCCATTGCCTGGGATTGATTTTCCATCGTTCAGCATATCCTTGTAATTGAGCCACACTATCATTGGCAGGCATTACTGAATGAGACAATAGCATAATTTCTGTATCGTCCCTGAAAGCCTCCTGCACAGCCAGGAGATTCTGAGTCATGGTTGGACAAATACTCGGACAAATGGTAAAAAAGAAGTTGGCTACATAAATCTTACCTTTCACTGATTTCTCCGAAATAAACTCTCCTGATTGGTCCATAAACTGAAAATCCCCGATAATATGTTTATTAACCGTATCTAGTTGTGCCCTACTATACCAATGTGGTGTTAAATCTGCCGAATTATAATAGGGCAAAGTCTGAGTTTCAGGTGTCCGGCAGGCATTGAGTAACAAGAAACAAATTATATAGGAAATCTTGTAATGAGACATCCAATCGAATATAATAAGGGGCTTTTTCATGTTATACTTTTCTTTTCGGTTTTACAAAAGTATTGTTCTCTAAGGCCGACACACAGTTTTTCACACCGGGCAGTCCGAATCTTCGTCCGTTCTTAATAACGTAGTTTGATTTCAGGCTCCCATCTTCAAACCATGCCTGTTGCTGGCCTTCCTCATGGCCTTTCAGATAATTAAATTGCTGAATCAATACTCCGTTAGCTGCCCACGCCTGCTGAATACCCTCATGCTCATCGTTAATAAATTTGTACACAAACTTAGTTTTTCCGTTTTCCCACCATGCCTGATGCGTAGCTTCTTTTTTGCCTTTCACATAAAATCTTTGTTCTGCAAGAGTCCTGTCAGGATACCAGCTCTTTGCATAGCCCTCCTCTCTGCCCTCATAAAAAGGAACTAGCTTAGCAGTATCACCATCAGAATATACCGAATACTGCCAACCCGAAAAAGGCCTTTGATGATAGTACAATATGCCCTGATTATAGACAAATGCCGTATCGGTATCTAAAACCCGGATATCAGGTATAGTGACTCCGGCAATCTCGCTTTGTTTGGGTGATGAATTGCAGGACCAAAGAATCATACAAAGGCTACTGAGAAACAGTACCGGGCGTGCCATAGAATCCATTGCCATTGATGTAAGGGTCAGATGAGGTAATATGATAATGATAGATTCCACCCGGATAATCTTTAGTAGCATGTGAATGCCCGTGATAGGCATCTAAATCACTGTTGCTGACCGTCTTGCCATTTTCTGTAGGGCCATAAACCGGGAAACCGTCTAATAGAAATCCTAATAAGGCATCTTTTCCTTTTTTGGCTGTCAGATAAGTGGGCTCAACATGATAATGGTATTGCCCCTGCTGCTGAGGATGCCCGTTGT
>CALRLN020000333.1:0-6144 GCA_943368675.1 Chitinophaga pinensis
TCAGCTTCTCCACCTGTTGCTAATGAATCTATGGCAAAGACACCTTTTGTTTTTCTCATAGTATAGTGTGTAAAATCCTGGTCTGCTTCCATACCTATACCATGTATTTCGTCAACCCGTGTCTTGATAATGAAGGGATAATCTGTAAAAACTTTTCTTTTAGTAGAGCTCCAGTTGAGCAGGTCGGTAGAAAGGCTTTGCTGTTGCAGACGATTGAAGAAGAAAACATTTCCCATTACCTTATATAAGCCTTCGTTTTTAAAATAGCGCCCGGAATCTCCTCTTAAAGATGAGTATTCAACACCATTCTTGTCAAAAAAAGTAACATATACTGTTTTAGGATAAATCTCGTCCTCGCTTTGTAGCTTTATTTGCTGGGCAGTAGTAAACTTTATGGTTGTCTTTCCCGAATCACTGAGTATAAGCGTCAGATTATCAGTTATCATCAGCGGACCATTGTATTTTTGTGGCACACCGGTTTTCTTTTTATCCTCACAGGATACAAGAAAGATATTGACGCCCACAAATAAACAGAGAATCAGGTTTCTGATACTGAATAAAGACATACTTTTCATAGCCACCGCTATTAATCAATTTTAGGTTTGATAAACCAGCGGGTATCAACCAGAGAGAATCCTAAAGAAATCTTGAAGTAGTTTTCTTTAACCAATCCATTGCCTGTTACACCTCTTGTTCCTACTGCTAAACCCAAATCAATATAACTTAAGTTCCTGAAGCCCAATGGTGTAGATAAACCAAAAGAGAAACTTCTGTCTGTTACCTGTGTATTATTTACCAGATAAGGCGTTTTGATTTGCTGAAACCCAACACGATAAAACACCTGGTCGAAATAAGCTGTTGAAGTTACTTTAGGCAAAAACTCAATCCCAACGGCAATCTTGTCGCTGGCGGTCAGGTTGCTTTCTGCTACGCCATGAAAATTACGGTATTGCGTCCAATCCTGTTTGCTGTACTCTAAGGCAAAAATCCATTTCAACGGACTCTCCAGACTAAGCCCTAAAGTATATTGTGCCGGAAGCGTCAATTTACCTGTTGCTACCCCTAAGGTATCAGGTTTTTTAAGAATCTGCGGTCCGTTCTGTCCCTCTATTAAGGTCGATAAACTACGCAACTCGTTACCTTTTAATTTGCTTTGTAGTTCGTAGGTTCCACCAATATTCAGATACCATTTATTACTCAGTTTTTGCTGCCAGGTAAATCCGGTTTTTAATCCGACTCCGTTGGCGTTAATACGGTCTGTATAGCGCAGGTAATAATCTTCACCGTCATTCAGCAACAATCTTGAAGTTGTATCCCGACTTATATTACCAAAATAATAGGCTGCTTCGGCTCCGATATATAGCGATTTCCCAATCATATGCCCACTACCCAGCGTTGCTTTTGAAAAGCCACCCTGGCCCTTATAGCTGTATTGAACCGAATTATCTGTACCAACAACAGGTTGTGTATAACGGGCTTCGTATTCTACGCTTGAGTGAGGTCTTAAACCTATTGACATTGTCCATTTTGGTTTCATCGGGAAAGCCATCATTACATGGCTCAGGTTAGTACCAAAGTCAGTCTGAGAATTAGTGCCATCTGAAATAGTTCTGTATTGTCCTCTCATTCCAGTGTTAAAAGCCACAAAGCGGGTTTTAACCAACATGGCAGGGTTAAGGGTATTGAGATAGATGCCATTGCCGAAAGTTAAACCTGTACCCCCCATAGCATCGCTGGCAATTGATCCTCCGGCCTGCATATCACCTATTCCTAAAGCCGAATAGGGTGAGTTACCTGTCAGTCTGGATTCTTTTCTTTGAGCGAAAGTATCAGTAAATACGAGAGTGCAAACGAGAAAAAAATTAAGTAGTAGTAGGTTTTTCAACATTGTATATTAAAATTCGGTTTAGCCCGATCAGGACTAAATTTGGTATCAGTTCAATTTTTGTATTATCAATCAGTGGGTTTTCTAAGGCACCATTATCAATTGAGCCCGCAAAGTTCGGCTTTTTTATTTGACTTTCAAAGAAAGAGGCATCTCCACCACATAAGATTACCTGACATTTACCTGATTTTTTGTAATTTTCTATCATTCCCCGCACTTCTGCGATGATTCCGTTTACTACTCCACTCTGGATACAGGCTTTAGTATTTTTACCTATCAGCGGTGGTGTCCCACCTGGTGGTATGTCTTCGGCAGTTACTAAAGGTAGTCTTTTTGTAAACGTATGGAGCGACTCAAATCGTATCCGCATACCCGGAGAAATTATACCTCCTCTGAATGTACCGTTTCCGTTCTCTACCGATACATAATCATACTTAATAGCCGTACCCATATCAATTATGAGGCAATTGCTGTCAGGATAGAGAAAGTTGGCACCTACTGCTGCCGCCAATCTATCAGACCCTAAAGTCTGAGGTGTTTCATAATCTTTCTCAATCGGCAAGGTGGTGGATGGATTCAGAATAAGTTTATCGAAACTTACCTGCTCAAAGATAACCTCTAATTCTTCCTGATTTCTGGTAACGGATGAAATAATCGCTTTTTTAACTTTTTTTAACGATAAAAAATCGTCTATGGCCTCAATCTCAAGGCCTGTATTAACCTCAATCAGTTCATTTCCTTCAAAAAGGCCTACCTTGGCAAAAGTATTTCCGATGTCAACAATCCCAAACATGGCTATTCTTCTGTTTTTTTCGTGGCCTTTTTCTTCGATTTCTGTCTGATTCTTTTCGGACGCTTCACCATTTCGATAGGGTATTCCAGTAATTCCCTTATCACTACAGACGCACAAACACCCCCAAAGGCTGCAGGTATATACGAAATAGTACCGTAGGCCGAGCGTTTAAAATTACTGCCGTCGGTCAGTATCAGCGAATCCCGTTTGACTGCCTCGGTTGAAAAGACTGCTTTAATGCCGGAATGAACACCCAATTTCTTGATTCGCTTACGAACATATTGCGCAAAAAGGCATTCGTAAGTATCATACAAATCAGCTACTGCCAGTTTAGTAGGGTCCAGTTTTCCCCCTGCTCCCATTGAGCTTACAATTTTTTGTTGCTGCTCGTATGCTGTCGATAATAAAGTGAGTTTAGGGGTAATACTATCAATACAATCCATCACATAATCATATCGTATTGCCAGAATCTCCCGGCATTTTTCAGGAGTAAGAAATTCTTTTACCACATTCAGTTTTAATTCTGGATTTATGGCTAACAAGCGCTCTGCCATAATATCGGCTTTTAAAACCCCATGATTAGTAGCCAGGGCTGGTAATTGGCGATTCCGATTGCTTGGGTCTACAGCATCACCATCGACAATGGTCATTGTACCCACTCCTGCACGGCAGATAAACTCGGCTGCAAAAGAGCCTACCCCACCCAGACCGACAACTAATATATGTGCATTCTGTAATTTTTCAATTCCTTCTTTTCCGACCAACAGTTCGGAACGGGATAACCAGGCAGGCATATTTTGTAAAGACTAATATTAAAGGTTCGATAAACGGCAAAGGTAAGGACAATTGACTTAATCTTGTATCACGATTTTTCAAATCGTTGTGGCGACAGTATGCGTTGTAAGGTTCTGAATTAAGTTGTGGGTACTTATTAAAGCAATTGCCATTACCGACTTGACTTCATCGCCTTCACAACAGTCAGGCTTTTATCATTTAAAAATCGTTCATATTCAGGTGTACCACTGGCATACAAAGCAATTTTCCCTTCATGGTTACTATGCAGGCCCCAGCCATATCTTTTTGTCAGGGGTGATGCCCTGAAACAGGGTTGACCTTTTGAAAAGAATTGAGTTCTGGCTTCTTCATACTCTGCCTCCGTCAAATCATTCTTATGGGCAAAAACCTGAAACAAAACATCATCGGAGGTATATTTATATGGATTTTTAATAATCATCTCGAACTGAATATTGGCCGCAGTTTTCTTCTCTCCTTTAAGTGGTGGCACTTCTCCGTTTCCTAAAGGGCAGTCAGCCGCAATTTCAATAAATGTATTGATGTAGTTTGTGGTATGCGTTTTCATTGGTCGAGAATTTTATATGCTTTAAGATTCGGAAAAATCAGCAATGCGAAACATTCAAATTTAGCATAATTTTCAAATAGAATAAAATCCTGAAGCAGAGCCAGCAGGCATTTCATCTACATATACCGTAAATTGAAGCTCTTTCGTAAAGAGACCACAAAACATCTTCTTAACATTCCGGCAGACCCTACTAATTTTTTCGCTATTTTTGAGAAAAAATTGTAATTTTTTATGTTTGCTTTTTCAAGAAAATCCATACTATTTGTATTCACCGCAATCGTAGTCAGTTCGTGTCTACCAGCTAAAACGTCTACCACTACCACAAATACCAAAGTAAACTATGCTAAAGGCTTCCCGGAGGGGTTGGAAGACATTTCAAAAGGTAATTATTCATCAGGGAATGTCGAATTATCGGGTGGTGACTGGTATTTTGATGATGCTTTGATAGGTAGTACGGCCAACGATACGAAGAATGGCTCAAAAGCTATCAGAATCAGAGAGAAAGGCTTTGTGCGAATGAATTATGATATTGCTGGCGTAAGAGAAATAAAAATTGCCTATGGCGCTTATCAGGGTGATGGGGATAGTGAATGGGACTTATATATTTCAAAAAACAGTGGTGCTGACTGGTCAAAATCAGATAATCACTTCAAAACACAGGGAAATAAATTAAGCTTTGCAGAGGTGCTTGTAAATGAGCCCGACAAAGTGAGGTTCGAAATCAGAAAAGTATCAGGCGGGAATAACCGTTTGAATATTGACGACATAGCCATTATTACTTCAAATAATATTGCCCCTAATACAGCTAAAGCCACCCGTGACGATAATCTGGCATTGGGAAATCCAAGTAATGCTACACTCAAAGATGAAAACAATTATCTGATGATAAAGCCTCAGTATGTTTTATCTTATAGCAGAGCTCGTAGTTCTGCTAATTGGGTAAGCTGGCACCTGAGCACAGCGTGGAAAGGAGATATTCAAAGAGCCGATAATTTCAGACCAGATGATACTCTTCCTTCCGGCTGGTACAAAGTGCAGAACAGTGATT
Source organism: Chitinophaga pinensis (assembly GCA_943368675.1). Lineage (GTDB taxonomy): Bacteria > Bacteroidota > Bacteroidia > Cytophagales > Spirosomataceae > Emticicia. The sequence goes on from CALRLN020000333.1 coordinate 5,087, forward strand.
ACCTCGGCTCCGGATTTGATAGAGGCCACCTTTGCCCGTCTGATGACAGAGACAGATCTGTTGCGGATAATGATGCTACTTTTTTATTAACCAATATTATTCCGCAGGCACCGAACCTTAACCGTGGTGCGTGGGCAGATCTGGAGGCTTATTGCCGCAAACTAGCCGCAGCAGGTAATGAATTATATATTATAGCAGGGGTACGGGGCAAGGCAGGGATAGGTACTAATGGCGGGAAAAGCTTTACGCTGGACAACGGGAAAATGGTAGTGCCTGAATCAGTCTGGAAAGTAATAGTGATTTTACCCAATGGCAATAATGATGTAAATCGGATTAATGAACAGACTCGCATCATTGCGGTATACATACCTAACAAACAAACAATACTGGATACGAGATGGGGCGAATACCGATTGAGCATTGATGACTTAGAAAAAATAACCGGTTATGATTTTCTGTCGAATGTACCGGAAGCCATTCAGAAAACGTTAGAATCAAGGATGGATGATGGCCCTACTGTAAAGGTATCTGCTGCCCGCCAATAATTTACACCAGATGAAACTACTGAACCTATGAGAAAATTCTACTTTAACTTACTATTACTTTGCTTCCATTCGGCTTTTGCATTGGCACAAAACTTCGATTCTTCAACCTTGCCTATCATCTTTATCAATACGCAGGGAGCATCAATCGCAGACGACCCAAAAGTAAAGGCAAAAATGGACATTATCTACAATGGGCTGGGGAAAGTCAACAATATGACCGACAAACCTAATCATTACAGCGGTTTTATCGGTATCGAATACAGAGGTTCATCATCGCAGATGTTTCCCAAAAAAAGCCTTGGCATTGAACTTTGGGACGATAAAAATAACTCAAAAGACGCAAGTCTATTTGGTATGCCCGAAGAATCAGACTGGATTTTGTTTGCCTCTTATAATGAAAAAAGCCTGATGCACAATGTGTTAACCATGAAGCTGGCACGCGAAATGGGTATTTATGCGAGTCGAACGCAGTATGTCGAGGTATTCATTAACAATCAGTACATGGGTGTATAT
>CALRLN020000334.1:0-6143 GCA_943368675.1 Chitinophaga pinensis
GAACTATCAGATTGCCTGATTGCAAGGCCACCGCCATACCAATATTAATTTTGCCCTTACGGATGATTTTATCACCATCAACCTGAATATTGATTAATGGGAAATCTTTAATGGCTTTTACCACCGCTTCAATCAGTAAAGGTGTAAAGGTGATGTTTTCTCTAGTCTCTTGCTGAAATTGCTTCTTGATTTTATCTCTCCACACAGATACATTGGTCATGTCTGTTTCAACAAAAGAGGTGACGTGTGCTGAAATACGTTTAGACTCTACCATTCTTTCAGCAATCATTTTCCTCATTCTGTCCATTTCTATAATCTGGTCAGTCGCACCGGAAACATATATACTTGGTTGAGTTTGAGTTGATGCAGTATTGGCAGATAATGTACTTTTTTCTTGTTTCAGTTTCACATAGGCCAGAATATCATCTTTCGTCACACGGCTATCTACACCCGATCCTTTAAGGTTTTCAAGCTCTTCGCTTGATATATTTTCTTCTTTAGCAATATTCTGAACTAATGGAGAGTAGAATCTTCCGGTTAATGAATTTACTTTATGCTCAACTGTTTCAACTAATACATTGGTTAATTTTGATTGTTTTTCTAAGTCTTCAGCGGCATTCTCCAATTCTTTTTCTTCGACTGCATCAGTAGCGGCAGATGGTTTGTTCAGGCTTACACCTACATTTTCGGTATCTGTTTCAATAATACATATAGGTTTGCCAATTGTAGCTATTTCACCCTTTTTCACTAATATCTCTTTCAGAACGCCATCATAAGCTGAGCCGATTTCTGTATCGATTTTATCAGTTGCCACTTCAAGAATCATTTCATCTGACTCTATCACATCGCCCACGTTTTTCAACCAATTCAGGACAGTACATTCAAATATACTTTCACCCATTTTAGGCATTATCATTTCTACCAGTGCCATAGTCTATTATTTGGATTTTGTTGATGTCAAATTAAACTTCGGTTTATAATTATACCTGCTGCCTTCCTTTTTCTTCACAAAGGTACCTCTTACCTGTAAATAACAAAACTTAACTATCGTTAAGATTCATAATCTCCATTCAACATTTTTCTTAAAAGATTCATGGCCACAACACTGCCATAGTTAATATTTGTCTCCCGCTGGTTCGACATCTGAATTTTTCGTGCTACTGTTCTTCCTTCCATTGCACAGGCTATCCAGAGCGTACCTACAGGTTTTTCAGGTGTTCCGCCATCTGGTCCTGCAACTCCACTGGTCGCTACGGCGTAATCCGTTTTCATTAATGTTCTCACGCCTTCTGCCATTTGCGAAACGGTTTCTTCACTGACAGCCCCATGTGCCTCTATAGTCTCAGGTTTTACTCCCAGCACGTTTATTTTTACTGAATTATCATAACTTACCACTCCACCCATAAAATAAACTGAACTGCCCGGCACTTTTGTAAATAAATGTGAAATAAATCCTCCTGTGCAACTTTCAGCTACTGAAACAGTTTTGCCCTTACTTTTAAGTAGTTTGCCAAGGGCGGCCTCCAGATCATCATCATCATACCCGAAAACAAATGATTGAATTAGTGGTAATACTTTATCAACTTCCGCCTGTACTTCCTGTTTCAATACCTCCTCATTCTCACCTACGCCTGTTAATCTCAAACGTACTTGCCCGAAGCTTGGCAGATACGCCAGCTTTATGTGTTCAGGTAAATTATCTTCCCAGTTTTCAATTTTTTCTGCCAGAAATGACTCTCCCACGCCAATGGTCCGAATCATTTTATGATATATTACGGGTGTTTCAAAGTATTTCTTTAATCTCGGAATCACCTCATTTGCCATCAGGTATTTCATTTCATGAGGTACTCCCGGCATTGATACAAAGATTTTCCCTTTTGCCGACCCCTCACTTTTTTCAAACCACATACCCGGAGCTGTACCAGTTTTATTAGCCAGATAAGTACATCGGCTCGGTACCAGTGCCTGTTGACGGTTCAACTCAGTCATTGGCCGACCTCTTTTGGTAAAAAATTCTGTGATAAAAGCCAATGCATCTTCGTTAGTAACCAACTCATCACCAAAATATTTACACAGCGTTTTCTTAGTTATGTCGTCTTTTGTTGGCCCCAGTCCACCTGTTAATAATATAATATCGGCCCGAGTTTCAGCTTCTTCAAGTATCTGTAAGATTTTATCTTCCTGATCACCTACTGATGATTTACGGATGGTCTTGATACCAATTTTATCAAGCTCTGTGCTCATCCACTGCGTATTGGTATCAGTTATCTGTCCGTATAAAATTTCATCTCCAATTGTTACTACTTCCGCAAAAATCGGTCTCATATATATTACATCGGGTTTTATTAGTTTGCAAAGTCTGCATTAAACCAAAATTCACTTAGCTAGTCTATATCTGGTCAAAATGTTTATTTAGAATGGGAATAGCTAAGCTGAACAAATTCTTAATTTGCACAAAAATACAATTTTCGATGTTCATACGTTAGTAAGACAATTATTAATTCTAAAAAAACAATTTTAAACTGGTCAAAAATGAAAAGATTACTTATTCTTTCGTTGATTATTGGTATTTTAGGCATACAAAGCTGTGCGGGACAAAAAATAAATCTTGGAAAAGTGCTGGACGGTGTTTCAAAAACGATTCAGGGTGGCGGCAGCCTAAGTACTGATGAAGTTGTTTCAGGTCTTAAACAGGCTCTTCAGGTTGGAATTAATAAAGGAGCCGACAGCGCCTCAAAATTGAATGGCTATTTTCTTAATCCGGTTATCAAAATTCCATTTCCGCCGGAGGTAGTAAAAATCGAAACCGCATTGAGAAAAATAGGTTTAGGTAGTGAGGTTGATAAATTTGTACTTGCATTGAACCGCGGCGCAGAGGAAGCGGCGAAAGAAGCAAAACCAATTTTTATCAACGCTATTTTAAGCATGAATTTTTCTGATGCATGGGCGATTCTGAAAGGTGAGAAAAATGCCGCTACCATGTACCTGAAACGGACAACCTCTGAACAACTAATTGCAGCTTTCTCTCCGGTAGTTGAAAAGGCATTGCAAAAAACACAAGCAACCAGATATTATTCTGATTTAGCTAATACATATAATAAATTACCATTTGTGCAGAAGGTAAACCCGGATTTAAAATTATATGCCACTCAAAAAGCCATAGATGGCTTGTTTATTCTGGTTGAAAACGAAGAAGCTAAAATCAGAGAGAATCCGTGGGCAAGAACAACCGACTTATTGAAAAAAGTATTTGGTTCAGTTTAAAGACTTGATTTTTATTTTTAAGGACACGTTTTTCAGCGTGTCCTTTTTTTGCCCTTTATAGAATGACGAGGAGTTAATCATCTATTAAACATCACCGCACTATCGTTCAATTGAAACTTATTGTTTCTTAATAATTTTATCATTTCTGCTCCTGCCAGCAAAACAGGACCATACCCATGCGCCGCATAGACGTTTACCGGCCTGTAATAGTAAAAAGCAGGGTCAAAACCCATTCCTGTACCTACACAAGTACCTTCCACCTGCCCTATACTATTGACTTTAGTTGAAACTGCATTCCAGCCCAGTAGTGCCATTGGCCCGTAAGTTGTCGCATCAAGCCAGCCGTTGTTAATAGCCTTGGCAATACTGTGCGTATAAATAGCTGTGGCCGAAGTCTCCAAATATGAATCGTGTCTGTCAAGCAGTTGATGCCAGAAACCAGTACCAGATTGCTGTGCAGCAAGACCTTTGGCATGTGATTTTAATTGCTTCAGTACTTCTGCTCTACCAGGATAATTTTCAGGTAATACTTCCAGCAATTCAACCATTGCCAGAATAGCCCAACCATTTGCCCTCGCCCAATGAAATTCAGGATGTGCCTCCATTTCCTGTACCCATCCGTGCATATATAATCCCAAATCTTTGTTAAACATTCGTTTTGAAAACTGCAAAACCTGTTTCATGGCATCATCATAATATTTTTTATCACCCGTCAGCTTCCCCATCTGGGCAATTGCAGGAACTCCCATAAACATATCATCAAGCCATAAAGTATTGGGCAACGGCCTGTTCCGGGCCAGTGTGCCATCTTTCAGACGAAATTCTTTAGTAAAAATGTAATTGATATAATTGTCGATCAAAGGTCTCAGGTTTGCCTTGATTGCCCCACTTCTGGTAGCACGAATCATTGCAGCACACATAGCGCCGCAATCATCTAATGCATGAGGGGCAATGATTTGTTTTAGTGAGGTTTGGGGATTGGTTTTATAAACTTCTCTGAAATAAGGCACTACTTCAGCTAAAAATCTGAACCTTTTAGTAGTATAATTAGTAAACGAAGTATCGCCTGTTACTTCACCAGCCAGTAACATGGCTTCATAAGTGACTCCCCATTCATAACTAGTCAGACTGAAATCTCCTTTCAAAACCACTGAATTGGTATTGATTTTTGAATAATCCACAATTTCAGCATTCGTATTTTTATCAATTACCTTAGTAGGTGTAACCCTGTCTAAATAGTTTTTTACTCTATTCATTACCAATATAATATCCTCAGGTTTGGTCGTTCCATACAACGTAGGATAATCAGGTTTTGCTGTGTGCAAGGCATCAGAGTGTAAAGTGGAAGCAGGCGCTTGCTGTTGACTAAAGCCCTGCCCAATGATTGCTATGCTGAATGCAATCATTATGTATAATTTTGACATACGTTAAAATCTGTTTAATGTACGAAATAACTTCCCATGCCGATAAAAGCAGAAGAGAGTATAATCAGAAATAGACCCAGATATAAAACACGCATGGTTGAGTTGCTTGCTCCTTTCCACTCTTTATAGAATAGTCCCCAGAGCGTGCCAACCAGAATAATAAACGCCATGTGTAGTGTCCATGACGCAAAATCTAATGACTTACCGAGTTTAGACTGGCCCATTCCATAAAAAAAGAACTGAAAATACCAGGTTATTCCTGCCAGCAATGCCCATAGGTAATTAGCTTTCAGAGGAGTTTTGCTATTGGTGTAATCGCTGAACGATTTATTTCTGAAATTAAGAATCATACACCAAATAAAATTGGTGACAAAACCTCCGATTAGTAAAACAGGTAAAATAGCATTATTCTTAAAAAGAGAATCTGTACCATTCGCTTCTGCCTGGGCAGCTATCGGAGCTCCCGCAGCCAGACCAAAAGCAAAGCAGGCGCTCATTATGCCGCAAAATGTACCAACAAGCAAGCCCTTTTTCAAATTAAACTCTTTAATTGATTCCTGTTGCTTGGTACTATCCATTTCTTTTTCTTTCATCATACCTGCTTTACCACATACAAAGATACCAATCACACATAGCGCTACTCCTGCTAAGGTAATCTGCCCCGGACTTGTGCTTAGTAATTCGCCAAACCGACCTTCATAAATAGGTGGAATAAGCGTACCGAAGGCAGCACAAAACCCAAGGGCAACCGCCACGCCAAGAGATACGCCAAGGTATCTCATAGTCAACCCATAGGTAAGGCCTCCAAAGCCCCATAACACACCAAACAGGAGAGTATAAAAAATAGTAGAGCTATCAGCAGACTGAATACTTGGAATCAGTTCTTTAACTGTAAGGAACCCAAAAAGCCAAGGGGCAATTATCCATGAGGCTACCCCACCTATGATCCAACCGCTTTCCCACGACCATTTTTTAATGTTTTTATAGGGAATGTAAAAACTTCCGGAAGCAAAGCCCCCGATAAAATGGAAAATAATACCAAGAATTGCGTTCATACTCGTTTATTGTTAGGGTAAGTAAAAGACTTCTTTTAATGGTGTGGAAACAGGAGAATTATCTGGGTTTGTGTCCATAATATCAGCCATATAAGCCCACCAGCGTTTAATGGTAGGGTGATGCGGCAAAGTATCCAGAAGCGATGGGTCTCCTATTCTTAGTGAAGCAAAAAGTATGTTGGTTTCCTCATCCAGAAAAATTGCATAATCCTCTACACCAATACTTTTTAACAGTTCTTTCATTTCGGGCCATAGTTCGTCATGCCGACGTTTATATTCATCTGTTTGACCTCCATGAAGTTTCATTTTCAGGGCAACTCTCTGCATCGTATTGTGATTTATCTAAAAAAACTTTTTCAAACCTTCCCATTGTACTTTCCAGGTTCCATCCTTCGGAAAG
>CALRLN020000335.1:0-6136 GCA_943368675.1 Chitinophaga pinensis
TCAAAAATAACCGGGTATTTCATCATGTCGCCATAATAAGTTTTAGCGATTTTAGATAAAGTATCACCTTTCTCTACAGTATGGTATTGTGCCTCGGGTTCAGGAGTGGTTACAGTCAATTGATTGTCAACCATGTGCACACCTTCAACATTACCAACTGCCAGGGCAATTTTTTCAGCATCTTCCTGCTTATCAACATCACCAATCAAAGTTACGGTGTCACCCGTTGTTTTGATTGTCAGAGTATTAAATGGCAAGCCAAGTTTTTGAACGTGAGCCAGCAGGGCACTTGCTTTGAGTTCTTCTTTTTTCTCAACCGGCGCTGCTTCTTCTTTATGGCCGAAAAGTTTCTCACCTACTCCTTTAAAAAATGACATTAATCCCATTTGTGTAATTGGTTTTTGTTAATAAATGATAAATAATAAGTACTGCAAATGTATTAAAATCCTGATACCTACCAGCAAAAAATACGACAATTATTTGCCAATTCGGACATTTTTAATGAGATATTCATTGGCAGTCGGTTTTTAGACGTATCCGCTTGATAAAGTAACAGAATTAGCTGTTTTTTTTTATAAATCTTTATCTAAACTTCCTAACTTAAAGGTATTTATAAATCTGATGCTAAATTTAGCATTAAAATACCGATAAACAATATATGTACCGAAAAATTAATATTAAGAAAATATTAATACCGGGTAAATAATGCAAAAAAAAGTTGCAATACTCCCATAATATTTTCGTTAATTTGGGAGGAAGATTAAAACAATTATACCGATGAAATGTAACAAATCATTACTCGCTTTTATACTATTGCTTGGCTTTTCTATAAAAGTCAGTGCGCAGTCTGACGATGATGCCATCAAAGCAACCCTGATGAATTACCTTGATGGTGGGGCTGTGGGTGACTCTGCCAAGCTGAACCGTGCGTTTCATTCTGCTGCCAATCTGCGCAGCTTATCAAACGGACGTATCTCGGAGATTCCTGTGAAAAGATTTATAGCGTCGGTACCTGCCGGAGGCGCTAAATGGAAGAGTAATATTGTTAGTTACAGCTATGCCGGAACAGCCGGAACAGCAGTAACCGAAGAAGAATTTGATACTTTTAAATATGTGGATTTTCTGAATCTGCTAAAAATAAACGGAGAGTGGAAGATAGTAAGCCGTGTATTCTCAAAGGTCGACAAAGGCACATTGGTAGCTGCCAATGGCATTTCGGCTCCTCCGGCAAGTACTTTGAAAGCAGGGAATACTCCGGCTGGTAAAAAACCTGCCGCTAAACCCAAACCATCTGATGATGGCTGGTGATTGACCCAAGCCCCAAGAATAGAAAAAAGTCTCCTTCAGCAGAGGGAGACTTTTTTTAGATACCAGAGGCAGAGAAACTATCCTACTTCCTCACTCAGCCATATTTTTATTTTCTGTGCCCATGCTGCCTGCTGAAAGGTATCGAGGCTATGGCGGGTTTCGTTATCATACTCTTTTTGCAGCCTGTTCATTTCTTTGTACGATTCGAGATACTCGTACTGAATCATGCTATTGAGGTCGTCTATGCTTTCGGCACACATGGCCCGTACTTTTTTCTTGAATCGCTCTACGATCAGCTTGGTAATATCAAAATGCAATTGCTCATGTGCCAGCGAATGTGCGGTTCTGGCGCTTTCATTTGCCCACGACATTCCTCTTACCATATAGGTTCTGGTTTCTACAAAGGCCTGAATAATTCCTTTTGATACCTTAAAAGAAGAATGATAACCAAAATTACTGAAAATAGCTGCTCCATATCTGCTGAACGGTGAGGGCCGCCCCCTGAAATCGTCCCAGTCTACTTTTCGGGTTTCATAATAGATGGTATCATTATCGTTGACTTTATAATCAGGAAGAATGATTATCTCTACGCCCTTATTCAGTGCCTCGTGCTTATCATTATTGAGTTGCATCCAGTCGGCAAAGTATTGGAGTGTCTGAACAATTAAAGGCCTGAGCACTGATTCATAATTATTCATATTAGGCGATGCTCCCCCTGAACGCTTGTAGTCCATATATACATCAGCGGTAGTAAGCGGAACGGTATCGTTTTTGCCGATTCTCTCAAAACTCACCATCAGGGATATTCTTCCGTTAATTCCTGTTTCTGCTTTTGATTCGGTGACTTTCAGCGTTTTTATATGATAGAGCACCGGAGTGGTAGGAGCATCTTTGGCTAAATTTGCCGCGATGAAATTCTGTATGCCGTTTTTTATGCCTCCGGTTATGGTGATGGGGTCTTTATCACTGGCAGCCGTAATAATGGTACCGAGACCGTTTTTTTGTGGGCGACCGTCTTTAACCCCGGCAATATGGTAGCCAACGGGTTTTATTTCAATCCGTGTATCTTTTAATGTAATGGTATGCTGGGCAAACGCTGCGGGCGTTAAAGCCCAGCAAAAGGCTAATAATGTTAGCGTGACAATCCTGTGCATTGTATTGTCGATTCTATTCAAATATACAGAAAAAGCTTGTCTGAACTGTGATTTAGCTGATAAATATGATTTAACTGAAAAGAGGTAAGTTAAAATAATACATACTGCTAATCAGCATTCAATCTAATTGCTTAAGCTAAACGATTAATTTCTGTTTTTATTGAAATTGAGATCGCAAACGATACCTGCGTATACAATGCGGCTGATTGGCGCTGAGCCATAGACCGAAATGGCATTGGCATTGGTGAGATTTGTGCCACCGAGTTTAATGGTACTGCTAAGGCTTTTCAGATGATAATTCAGTTGGGCATCCAGGGTACCGAAAGCTTTGATTTCGCCTTCATCAAAAGGCATAAAGTACATATAGGTGCTGCTCCAACGATAATTAACCGAATAAGACAGATTCTGAGTGATGAGGCCATTGGCTCCCAGATTAAACTTATGTTCAGGCGTGTTGAATCCGGCTATCAGATCTTTAATGTCAGAAATCTTTGCCCATGTATAATTGCCGTATACGCTCAGTTTTTTGTTCAGACGATAATCGAGGCTGATAAAGGCACCCTGCGTAGTAACCGATTTATCAAAATTTGCCCAGGTCTGAATGAACCTGCCTCTGGTGCGGTCGGGTGCGGTTTTTGCCCAGTCGCCTGTTTTCTGCTGGTAATTACCCTCCGGCATTTTGCCATCTTCACGTCCCTGAAAACGGACAATCCCAATAAAGCCATTGTATAAACTGCGATAGTAACTGAGGTCTATCTGTAAATCTTTGGTTAATAAGCCCTTGTAGCCTAACTCCCAACTATTCATTTTTTCAGGAGCCAGTTTCTTTACTTCGTATGGTTGCGTACCTGTCGAGTTGAGTCCTTTAAAGCCGTTTTCTACATTGCCGATTAACAAAATGCTACCGTAATCGAGGTAAATGTATTGGTCAAGCTGTGCGGGGGCCCTGAATGCCGTAGCATAATTGGCCCTGAAATTATGACGACCCGCCGAATATACCGCCGAAATACGTGGTGAAAATCTGGTGCCGAAATTCTGAAAGAAGTCTACCCTACCCGCGGCTGCCAGTGTCAGCTTATCGTCCAGCAATTTTTGCTGTATCTGTCCGTAAATACCTGATTCCCAGTTTTTTATTGCATCCCGTTTTTCTCCGGTTAGTGGCGAGAAATTGCCATCGGAAAGTAAGGTTCCGTTTGATTTTAAAAGGTAAGCACGATAGGCCCCTCCTACTACTATATCTGTTTTATCGAGTTTAAATTCTCTCTGTGCCGACAAGTCGGTATAACGGGCTGTATTGGTAAAGGCGGCTCCTTTTACGGTTGAGCCATTGATTAGGAGATCACCCACGCCATTTGCTACCTTTTGCGTAACCTGCTGAAATAATGAAGTGGAAGCACCCGCAGGTTTGGCATTCAGTTGCAGATTTTGTGTGAGATTAAAAGCCAGTCTGGCCGCATCCTGAATTGATTGGCCACCCTGAATGGCCGGCAATGAGAAACTACCCGGCACACCACCGTTTACGGCATCGGGTGTATATACCCCTGCCAAAGCGCCGCCGCCGAAACCATTGCCACGGGCTGCTGCAAATATCTGGTTCCAGGCATTGAAATAATTGGCAGCAATGGTCGGATACATACCGTTTTTAGGGTCGGTCAGGCGTATATTCTGCAAGGCATTGGCTACCCCCCCGACCTCATAGGCTTTGCCGCCGTAGTCGAACATAGAATAGGCACGGATAAACCACCTGCTGTTTTTTATTTCTAATTTGTGCAAATCATATTGCATTTCGCGCCAGGCAAAGCGGCTGGTGCTCTGAAAAATGCCATTGCCTAAAGACCAGCGGTATTCGTAAGAAGCCTGTGTTTTTTCGTTAATCTTAAAGTGCAATGACGGATTCAACCGTATACTACCAGCCTGAAAACTATTGGTATTGATAAATTTGTTTCCGGCATTAGAACCAATAATATCGGCCTCTTTAAAGCCGGGCATATAAATACGATAGGGCTGATTATTGTTGTATTGAGTATATCTGGTGTCAGTGATGGTTGAGCCCACATCGCCAAAATAATTGAGTTTGTTCCAGCCGAAGGGTGAGCCATAAGCATTATTGGAGGCATCAGAGCCGGCAAGGCCTCCGGCGGTTACGGCTTTAATGGCGGCGGCGGATTCACCCAGAAACTCATCTCCCTGCGTGAAATTGGCATTGAGCTTAAAAGCAAAACGCCTGGCAAATGCCTGTGCGTATCTTATCTGTCCATCGATTAAAGCCCTTGAACCACCCCGGACCGAAACGGCAAGTCCCTGATGCTTAAAGGGGTCTTTGGAGTGCATCAGTATTACGCCATTGAAAGCGCCTGAACCATAAAGTGCCGAATTAGCCCCGTAAATTACTTCAATATTATCAATATCCAGATCGGGGGTACCCATCCAGTTGCCGCCGTATAAAGAAGAGGTTGGCGACATGAAATCGACGTAGTCGGCCAATTGCAGAATGCGCTCGGCCTTTGAACTATTAAAGCCGCGTGTGCTAAGACTTGTGACAAACCAGCTTGACTGGCTTACGTCGATACCTTTGTAGCGTGACAAAGACGAAATGAGTTCTATACCAGGTGATTGTTGCAATTGTGCGGCTGACACTCTGGTAACAGATACGGGTGCTTTAAAAATACTTTCTTCAATTCTTGATGCCGATACCACCACTTCATTCAGTGCTTTTACACTATCGACAGGGCTCTCCTGCCCCCGGGCAAGACTTGTGACCAGACAAGCAATTAAGTAAAGTTTTCTTTTCATGTTTTTCTTTGGTTTTGTTTATCCTTCAATCCATTTTCTGAACTGTGCTGCGTTTTCCTGACTGATACTTACTTCTGCTTTTGATAAATGCATGAGTTCAAGCGCTATTTTGCCTTTAAAGGATGGCTTGAAACTTCTGATGGCATCTATACTTACAATAAATTTTCTGTTTACTCTGAAAAACTGTCTGTCGGGCAGTTCTAATTCGAGTTCGCTCAGGTTTTTTTCTACTATGTATCTTTCGCCTGTTTTATCTATCAGAAAAACCACCCTCGACTCGGTATAAATAAAGGCTACCTCATCGGTTTTCATTACATAATAATTGGTTCCCTTTTTTACTACCAGCCTGTCTTTGGCTGATACTCTGTAATGGATGCCTGCATCTGTATGGGGCGTATGGAAAAGAAAATGTTTTCTGAGTGCTTCATATTTATCCAGTACCCTGATTATTTCGGCTTTGCCGACAGGTTTCCGTAGATAATCGATGGCGTTGAGCGGCATAGCCTGCAACCAGTATTTATCATAGGCGGACATAAAGACGACCGGAAATGCCACGTTTGTTTCCTGAAAGATTTCAAAACTAAGGCCGTCGGCCAGTTCTACCTCAAATAAGCCCAGGCTTACGCTTTCGTTCATAGCCAGATACACCAGAGTTTCCTGTATACTCCGGCAATGAATCAGGGTAGACATCGGATAGTATTCTGCCAGCAGGTCTGCTATCAGTCGGAAACTATCTTCAGTTTTTTCTACAATCAGAATTATCATTGGTTATTTCGGGCTCAGGATTTCCACTTTCAAGTTAAATATCTCTGCCTTGGCGAAAAAAAATTTGCGTGACAAAATTACGGAGAACAAATTAGAATAGCGCAATTATACTAATT
>CALRLN020000336.1:0-6103 GCA_943368675.1 Chitinophaga pinensis
CTCAGGGCAATCATGGCTATGCCTTTGTCCAACCCCAGCCAGATATTGCCGCTTTCATCATTTTGTAAGGAGAGCACTGTATTATTCTGTAAACCATTCTTCTGATTAAAATAATGAATGATATTTCCCTGCGCATCGGTTATGATTACCCCATTAAGAATAGTGCCAAACACATAGTTACCATTCTTCAGCCTGATTCCGGCATTGAGCTGATTTTGTTGCACAAACTGCTGTAAGCGACTATTGAAAGGCTTAAAGCCACTGCCATCATAAAAATAGACTGCCTTATTGGTGCCAACCAGAAAAGTAGAAGGATTGGTACCCGGCAAGATAGTATGCACCGATTCGTTTTTCAGAAACTCGCTCTGCTGTATAAATACAAACTGGTTATTAATGATTTCGTACAAGCCTTTGTCCAGCACCTCCAGGAAATACCTGCCGTTTACATCAAATGCAAAGAGTATATTGCCCGGAGGTGTCAATTTCTTAACAGTATTCTGCTGAAAAATAAACATATAGGCAAACGACTGAAAAATGATGCCGTTCAGTGTTTCTACAATATGCCAGACTTCCTCCTGATTAAACTGACTTTCTTTGATAAGTGGTTTCAGTGAATGATAATTCAAAATCCCATTGGTTGCTTTTTCCCAATATCCAAATTCTCCTAAAGCCCCTGTGTAGATTCTTCCGCTTTTGTCGCAAATCACCGATCGTACAATCTGTTTGGCAGGTAGTTCATAGGTTGTCCATTGTGTGCCATCAAATTCCAGAAGGCCCTTCGAATTGGCAAAGTACATAAACTTGTTAACAGGACTTTGCGCAATACCCCAGTTTTGCCTGTGGGCTTTGTAGGTCTGATGTGAATAGTTAAATAAATCAGGTTGGCACAAATCTTCCAGTCTTTGCGAATAAATTTTATCCGAAAGCAGTATTAATATGATCACAAAAAAGAAAAGCTTGGTTTTTCTGGATTTCATGTGCTATGATGTACCATTTTTTTTACATGATGTGGTAAAATTAATAAAAAACTGCACAAAATGAATAGAATGATGTAGTATTGATGTAGTACTTTTTTAGGATAATGTTTTTAAAAGACGGTACTTTGTGTCGGATAAATCAAATAAAATCTTTGTTTATTTCAATAAATCAGATTTTTTAAACATTAGTATTAAATAGATAGTTAATTGGTATTCTACAGATGCTTGTTTGGTAAATGCAGAGAATGATGTACTAACTCACCAGTTCTCTGATATTTGGTAGCGCTTATTTTGATGACAAAAAACACAACAAAACAATTTCTTACTTTCGTTAATTACCGTATGAATAAAAATTCTCTTAACAAATCTATGAAAAGAAGCATAGGTGTTTTACTCTTTTTGTTAAGCTGCTCATTTGCTTTTGCACAGAATAAAATTTCCGGAAAAGTAATAGATCAGAAAACAAAAGAAGGGATTCCCGGCGCTTCAATCAGAATTAAAGATACTAATACCGGAGCTGTCGCAGACTTCGATGGTAATTTTAGTATCAATGCTTTGCCCAATGCTACATTGGTTGTTTCTTTTATTGGCTATACTACGAAGGAAGTGGCTGTCAATAATCAGACAACCCTGACAATCGGGATTGAAGAATCAACTAATGAACTGGAACAAGTGGTAGTGATTGGTTATGGTGCACAGCGTAAAGTTGATGTAACAGGGGCTACCTCGAGTGTAAAGGGAGAAGAACTTGCCAGACAACCGGTTATGACACCCACACAGGCGATTCAGGGTAAAGTAGCAGGGGTGCAGATTATCAGCAGTGGTCGTCCGGGTAGTTCACCAAACATACGTATTCGTGGTACGGGAACGGCCCTTGCCGGAACAGCAACACTTTTTGTAGTGGATGGAGTACTGACAGATGATATAAGTAATATCAATACTTCTGATATTACCAATGTAGACATTCTGAAAGATGCTTCTGCTACGGCCATTTATGGTTCTCGCGGTGCTAACGGCGTGGTAATCATAACAACCAAGAAAGGAACAGCCGGAAAAATGACTGTTAATTATAATGTACAGGCAGGTATACGCTCAGCGGCAAATCTGGTTAAAATGGCAAATGCAACAGAGTACGCCAACTATGTAAGCGCTGCCAGTGGCGGACAGCCGTTTCCGGCAGGAACAGTTTCTACTGATTGGTACGGACAGATTCTGAGAGATGCTTTTATGCAGAATCATAATCTTTCTATTTCAGGGGGCTCGGATAAATCAAAGCACTACCTGAGCCTGGGATATTTGGGTGACGAGGGGATTATCATTAAAAATAATTTCAGGCGTTTTACAGCACGGCTGAATGATGATTTTACGTTGCACGAAAAACTGAGAGTTGGTATAGCTACCTCTTTCTCAAACAGCCGTGACCAGAACGTAAATCTGAATGCCGCTTATAACAATGCTTACAGAGCAGCGCCGACCATCGAGGCAATGAAGGATGGTAAATACGGAAACACATCGCTTTTCCAGAATGTCGGCAATGCCGTATTGGATATTAATAATAATGACGATTATACTGTCATGAATCGCCTGCAATCATCAGGGTACCTGGAATTTAATCCGATTAAATCATTGACATTCCGCAGCAGCATTGGTGGTGATCTGAATTTTAGAAATGCCCGTGAATACAACTATCAGTTTAATAATGACCAGACCACCTTTATTCTGGCTGGTGGTAACCAACGTAACCCAAACAGTAACCTTACTATTACAAACGAGAACATTTTCCGATGGGTATGGGATAATACTCTTACCTACAGCAAAACCTTTGGAAAACATACGGTAGGCCTGATGGTAGGTACAACAGCCGAGCAATATACCCAGGGTAAATTTTCGGCGTTCAGAAGAGATGTACCTACCTCAAAAAACCTATGGTATATCAATGCAGGTAATGCAAACACCTCAACCAATTCAGGAGAAGGAGATAAATGGGCAAGAAATTCATACATAAGCCGTTTGAATTATAATTTCAACGATAAGTATCTTTTCACGGCTACGATGCGTGCTGATGGTAGTTCAAGATTCCCGGTTTCAAACCGTTGGGGCTATTTCCCATCATTTGGTGCCGGATGGGTACTGACCAACGAAGAGTTTTTGAAGGGGCAGCCGGTGTTTCAGACTATCAAACTCCGTGCAAGCTGGGGGCGCGTGGGCAATGACCGCATCAGTTCGGATGGATATATCGTAACGGTTGAGCCAAACCTTGCTTATCCATTTGGCGGAGGTGTAGCTACACCGGGGTCCGCAATTACACAAATCAAAGATCCTAACCTGAAATGGGAAACTACCGAAGAGGCAGATTTAGGTTTAGAGTTCAGCGCCCTGAACGGCAAACTACAAGGCGAGCTAGGATTTTATGACAAAAAATCTAAAAACCTTCTGATTAATGTAAAAGTGCCATCAGTAACCGGAGATAAAGATGGAGTAGTATTGACCAATGCCGCATCTATCAGAAACACCGGTTTTGAGACTGCCCTGAACTGGCGGGATAAGATTAATGAAGATATGAGCTACCGGATTGGCGGAAATATTACATTCAATAAGAACTCGGTAATAGGTTTGAACGGAGGCCAGCCAATCATTGACGGGGGTATCGGCGCGGCGCAGCAATACACCACCAAAACAGATAACGGGCAGCCTGTGGGTAGTTTCTATGTGTTGCAGGTATTAGGTGTTTTTCAGACGGATGATGAAGTTGCTGCTTATAAAGGCACCAATGGTCAGGTGATTCAACCGAGTGCATCAGCCGGAGATTTCAAATATCAGGATACAAACGGTGACGGTAAAATTGATGACAATGACCGTGTGTTTGTGGGTTCTTATCAGCCTAAAGCCTATTTTGGATTAAACCTTGGATTCACCTATAAAGACTTTGACCTGAGCGTGGATGCCTATGGCAATTTCGGTAATAAAGTCTATAACGGTAAGCGCGCATTCAGACAAGGCCTTTATGATAATGTAGAGGCATCTATGGCCTATGGGCGTTGGTCTCGGGGAAGTGGTGTAAACGATGAGCCTGCTGCCAATTCCGGAAACTTGCCAGCCTCAACTTATTTTGTAGAGTCAGGTGATTTTATCCGTATCAATAATATAGCCTTGGGTTATAATATTTCACCGGCACTTCTCAGTAAACTAAAAATCGCCTCAGCAAGAGTTTACGTTACGGCACAAAACTATTTCACATTTAAAAAATATTCCGGATTTACTCCTGAATTACCGGGAGACCCAACAAAAGCAGGGATTGAGTTGAACGCATATCCGACTTCTAAAACTTTAGCAATAGGATTAAATGTAGGGTTTTAATCAAGTCAAGAATTTTAATTATGAAATCAATGAAAAGAAATATTATAAAAATCAGTGCTTCTGCCATTGTACTTCTTTGGGCATCGTCATGTAGCAGCGATTTCCTTAATGTGCCTTTGCAGGGGAAACCAACAGCCGGAACCGACCCTAATCTGCCTCAGAATCTGGTAGTAGGTGTCTACAACAGTCTTATGACTGGTGAGGCTTTTGGGTCAGAAGGAGATGTACACGGGCTATCTTTCGTAACTGCCACAAACATCATTTCTGATGATGCGGACAAAGGAAGTACCGCTACTGATCAGCAGGGAACCGTAGGTGTAATTGATGAATTTACAGTTACGCCAACCAATACTCTGGTACAGGCGCTTTGGGCAGGGCATTATAATGGGGTTGCCAAAGTAAATAATGCCTTGGTGAGCATTCAGCAATCTACATTAGACGAAACAACAAAGAATCGCTTAATGGGTGAGATCAGAGTTATCAGAGGCTATTATTATTTCAATCTGGTAAGGTGGTTTGGCGGTGTTCCTAAAATATTGCGTGTACCAAAGGATGCAAGTGATGCCAATACCGATCCGGTATTTCAGACCCGTGCTACTGCTGATGAAATTTATGCGCAGATTATAGAAGATTTACAGTTTGGTGCAGGCAATCTGCCGCTTCGTAGCCAGACAGGTGCAGGAAGGATTGCCAAGGGTACAGCGCAATCGCTACTAGCAAAAGTTTATATGTATCGTAAAGAATGGCAAAAGGTCTATGACCTGACAAAAGAGGTGATGAACTCTGGTCAGTATGATTTGATTGCCGATTATGCTACTATCTGGAGACAATCAGGAGATAATAGTCGTGAGGCGATTCTGGAAGTTCAAACCGGGCAATTTAATAATTCTGATTTTGGAGTGAATGCCTATTCGATGTTTCAGGGCCCACGTGTAGGAGGTAAAGGCGGTTGGACTGACCTGGGCTGGGGTTTCAACAACCCTTCACAAAGCCTGGTTAACGCGTACGAACCGGGAGATTTAAGAAAAAACGCAACAATCATTTTTATAGATAATAGCGGCAAGTATACAGGAACTGTATTATTTGATGGTTTCCGGATTCCAAGTGCTGATTCCGTACAGAATCTTCGTTATAACTATAAGGCTTATCACTCTGAAAATAAAAATGTGGAGAACTATCTCGGAAACAGAGATAAAAAACAGAAGAATATTCATCTGTTGCGTTTTGCAGAAGTATTGTTGATGAATGCTGAAGCTGCCAACGAACTGGGTAAACCTGCCGAGGCCGTTACGAATCTGAACAGGATTCGTCAGCGGGCAGGTCTGAAAGCTCTGACAGTCGGTTCACAAACCGATATAAGAGATGCAGTGTGGCAGGAGCGTCACATTGAATTAGCAATGGAGCATGACAGATTTTTTGATTTGGTGCGTACAGGCCGGGCAGCCAGTGTATTGAAGGCTTCCGGTAAGAATTTTGTGGCAGGCAAAAATGAATTATTGCCGATTCCCTCACTGCAAATTGAATTAAGTGGTGGAAAACTGACACAAAATAATGGTTATTAATTCAATCAGTTAATAGAAATACTTACACAATTATTTACTAATTTTTTTAATTATGAAAACAAAGAAAGTTTCATTGGGAATTTTTGCTGCGTTGATAGTGGCGGGTAGTTTTATGGTTTCGTGTAAAGACGATGAGGTTTCACTTCCGCCAATTGGTGGTTATAACAATGCTGATGAGGTGGCTTCATCAAACCTGGTAGCATATTG
>CALRLN020000337.1:0-6092 GCA_943368675.1 Chitinophaga pinensis
GAAGATTTTTCGGGGTATCATAATTTTGCAGAAACTTATGATTAGCATCTGAACAACGCTAATATTTATCAGGAGGCACTCAACAAAGCAAAGATTCGCTGATGTATCAATTTGACTGGCCTTACCGCATTCGCTATGCCGACATCGACCAGATGGGGTATATGTACTATGGTAATTACCCTCGTTTGTATGAAATCGGTCGGGTAGAGGCCCTGCGTTCGTTAGGTTTGCGTTACCGTACTTTAGAAGAAACTGGGGTGATGATGCCTGTATATGAATGCCGTTGCAGATATTTACAACCAGCTAAATATGATGATCTCGTAACCATCCGGGTCATTATCAAAGAAATGCCCCGCGCACGCATCGTATTTTTCTATGAAATCTATAATGAAGAGAAGGTGTTGTTGCACACCGGAGAAACTACACTGGTTTTTGTAAAAATGGATACCAACCGCCTGACAACCTGCCCCGATGAGATACTGAGCAGGTTAAAGCCTTATTTTGTCTGAACTTTGGTTGAACTGATTTTTGTGATTTCACTGATTCTTTATTGAATTATATTTTAATTGATATTAATGATTGAGGCTGTCTCAACTAAATAAGATTAATGAAATCATCATAAAGCTTATTTTAATTAATCATTATAATCACAAAAATCAGTTCAACCAAAGTTCAGACAGTTCAGACAAAACTCACTTCTTTAAACCCAAAATACTGTATTTCCCCCTCAATTTCTATCATCAATTGTCCATTATCAGCTATACCTACAATCTTACCTGAAAATTTACTGCCATCTTTGCTGAATGCATGTGTTTCTCCGAAACGGTATAAGTGTTGCAGGTATTGTTTTTTCTGTATGGCCGTGTGGCCGTTTTTTAATTGCAGGTAATATTTTTCCAGACAAACGCATAATTCTTCTATCAACTTTTCGAGGTCATATTCATCGTGCCTGGTGGCTAATCTTAAAGAGATGATTTTATCATTACTAAAACTTAACTGATTGATATTCACCCCGATACCTGCAATAGTATAGCTTAGTCTATTGCCTGAAATGGTGTTTTCTAATAGCATTCCTACAATTTTTCTATTGCCTATATAAATATCATTGGGCCATTTAATGCTTAAATTTTCTGCAACATATTTGCTCAGAAACTCGTATACACCTAAAGAGACCGCAATATTCAGGCTGAACTGAGCGGTGGCATTAAGAAAATCCGGTTTCAGAATCACAGACATGGTAATATTCTGGCCGGGTAATGCTTCCCAGCTATTACCTCTCTGTCCGCGTCCGGCAGTTTGGTCAGAAGTAATGACAACCGTACCTTCAAAAGTTGAGCCGTTTTGAATTTTTTCTGCGGCAATGTCGTTAGTAGAATGACAACTTGGCAGATAAACGAGATTTTTGCCAAGAAATAATGTTTTGGGCTGAAAATTGTGCAATTTTTTATTAATTTAGCGTTTTGACTAGAAAATAATAATATATTATAGTGAAAAATGCTTATATTTCGTTAACAAATATTCATATATTCTGAATTATGCCGAAAATTCACCCTCTTAAAAGGCTTCAGTAACGGCATATTTCATGCAAAATTAAAAGATGATACAAAAAAATAAAGAACTTTCAGGTGAAGAGTTATGTCGCTTAGTAGTACATGGCATGTTAGAGAAAAAAGCGGCCAATATTGTGGTAATGGATTTAAGAAATGTAAAAAACGCAATTACTGATTTTTTTATTATCTGTTCAGGAAATACTGATACACAAATTGATGCGATTGCTACTTCAATAGACGAAGAAATTTTTAAAGCTGCAAGAGTACACCCTTGGCATCAGGAGGGAAAACAAAACAAAGAATGGATTTTGTTAGACTACGTTGATGTGGTAGCACACGTTTTCAGAAAAGACCGCCGTAAATTTTACGATCTGGAATCATTATGGGGTGACGCTGAACTAACGGAAATTGCTGAAAGCATGGAATCCGAACCCCTAAAACAAATACTAATAGATTGATGTTCTAACATCGTTAACCTTTACAGTTTAGGCAATTTTATGTAAAGGTTTTCTTTATTAATAATAATTGCGTTAAACTTTGAAAAAATAAAAACATGGCAGAAAACAGTAATGACTCTCCAAGAAGAAAACCACAAAATAGTGGTGGAGGTGGTTTGCAGGGGTGGATTGTAGCGGCTATTATAATTGGTATTGTGGGCTTTTTGCTTTATTCAAGGCAAGCAACACTTGCCGCAATCAAGTACAAAGACCTTGAGCAAATGATTTTGCAAAAAGATGTGCGAAGTGTAGCCGTAGTTGAAGGAAACAAAACAGTCGAAATCACTTTAACCCGTGAAGCCCTCCAAAAACCTGAATACAAAAGAGAATTAGGCAATAATCGTTTTATAATTGATGGCCCGCATCTGAAACTCGATGTAGTTTCTGTAGAATCTTTCATGCGTGATTATACCGAGTTTTTGAAATCACCACAAATTGATGGAAATTACCGTAACACGCTCTATCCCGAAAGTATTGAACGCCAGGACATCATGACAATGGTGTGGCAATTGTTGCCTTTTATAGTTGTATTAGGCCTGATGTATTTCTTAATGAGCCGCATGGCAGGAGGTGGCGGCCCCGGTGGCGCTATCTTTAACATCGGTAAATCAAGAGCTGCTTTATTTGATGCTGACAGTAAAGTGAAAATTACTTTTAGTGACGTAGCCGGACTGGAAGAAGCCAAAGAAGAATTACAGGAAATTGTTGATTTCCTGAAAACTCCCAAAAAGTATACTGAGCTGGGGGGTAAAATCCCGAAAGGTGCTTTGTTAGTTGGCCCTCCGGGTACAGGTAAAACCCTGTTGGCGAAAGCCGTAGCCGGTGAAGCCAGTGTGCCATTCTTCTCGTTATCAGGTTCTGATTTCGTTGAGATGTTTGTTGGGGTAGGAGCTGCACGTGTGCGTGACCTGTTCAAACAAGCGAAAGAAAAAGCACCTTGTATTATCTTTATTGATGAGATTGATGCCGTAGGTCGTTCACGCGGACGTGGAGCCATGCCCGGTGCAAACGATGAGCGCGAAAACACATTGAACTCACTATTGGTTGAAATGGACGGATTTGGCTCTGATGCAGGTATTATTATTCTTGCCGCTACCAACCGCCCTGATGTATTGGATTCAGCTTTGATGCGTCCGGGTCGTTTTGACCGCCAGATTAGTGTTGATACACCGGATTTAGTGGGTCGTGAGGCTATCTTTAAGGTACACATGAGACCATTAAAATTGTCTGATTCAATAGATATTAAAAAACTGGCAGCGCAGACCCCTGGTTTTGCAGGAGCAGAAATTGCCAACGTTTGTAATGAGGCAGCTTTATTGGCAGCCAGACGTGGAAAGACCGCGATTGATATGACTGACTTCCACGATGCCATTGACCGTGAAATCGGCGGCTTGGAGAAGAAAAATAAATTGATTTCGCCGGAAGAAAAAGAAATTGTAGCTTATCACGAAGCAGGCCATGCGGTAGCTGGATGGTTCCTGGAGCACGCTAATCCATTAGTAAAAGTGAGTATTGTACCACGTGGTATAGCCGCTTTAGGGTATGCCCAATACTTACCGAAGGAACAATACCTATACCGCACCGAGCAACTTTTTGATGAAATGTGTATGACCCTCGGTGGCCGTGCCGCAGAAGATGTAGTATTTGGTAAAATATCTACCGGGGCCTTAAGTGACCTTGAAAGAGTGACCAAGAGTGCATATGGCATGACAACGGTTTATGGGATGAACGACCGCATCGGGAATGTGTCTTTCTACGATTCTAAAGCACAGGGTGAGTATTCATTTACAAAGCCTTATTCGGAAGAAACAGCCAGGATTATTGATGAAGAGGTAAAGAAACTCATTGAGTCGGCTTATACCCGTACCAGAGCTCTTTTGGTTGATAAACGCGAAGAATTAGAGAAAATCGCTCAGGAATTGTTGAAAAAAGAAATCATTTATCAGTCTGACCTCGTGGATTTGATTGGTAAAAGACCTTTCGAAAAACTGACCAACTATCAGGAATTTATGGATAGCGACAGCGATAATCATATTAAAGAAAAAGAAGAAGAGAAAGAGAAGAAGAGCGGTAAAAACGAAAAGAAAGTAGAAGAGAAAGTGTAATCTCAGCTTGATTATATAAAAAAGCAGTTGTTGAGTAATCAGCAACTGCTTTTTGTTTATAGAACCAGAACTTATTATTTAATAAACCCAATTGATAATACCAAAGAACGCGTTGAAACCTGAAGATTTTTAGAGGCGTCGTTATTATAACTAATATTATAATTAATAGGATTTGTTATTTCAAATCGGCCTTCGATAAAGAAATGATTGAACTCAAAGCCTATTCCGGCACTTACACCCAATGATGGACGTTTGAAAAGTTCTTTTTTGAAATCTATTACGCTGCCCTGTTCGTCTTTAACCTTATAAGTTTTCACAGCGGTTAGTAGTTCATCATTAAAATTGATAGGAAATTCGAGCATTGGGCCAGCAAAAATACGCCCTTGTCTGAACCGTATACCAAGAAGCAAGGGTACATCTACTACCGAATACTTGGCATTTACACGCTTGTACAGCTTACCGTCATTTTGCAGAATATCAAACTTACCTCCCTTTCTATTATAAAACACCTCTGGTTGTAAATAGAAAGAGCCGCGTGTAGTACGAATAAAGAATCCCCCCAGATAACCCATTACCATTTCACTATTTGACAAAAGATTATCATTCACAGTACCACCATTGACCAATAATGGCGTACCACTGGAAGTAACTCTGGTAACGGCAATCTCTTTAATTGAAAAACTGTTCAAACCAATCCCCCCTCTGATGCCCCACTGAAATCGTAAGTTGTCACGCTTATATTCTTCTACCGACCTGTCAGTGGTATCGCGTTGTGGCGCCTTTTTGCGTTTTTTCTGTGGTTTTTCGTCATTAATTACAAAAGGAGTAATTTTTACTGAATCCTTAGGAACCACCACCGTGTCTTTTGGTACTTGTGCTAATAGTGAAGCAGATGTGAGGCTCAGTAGTACTAATAATCGTAATTTCATAAATGATTAATGAGTAGTGAGAATAAAAATATAGGTATCAGGGCATTATAATGAAACAATCCGTACAAAAATCAAGCCATAAGACCGGCTTATCTGCCACCTAAAATAGCCACAGTGAACCTGACCACGCATACTAGTTTCTGCTCTTCGTTGGTAATTCTGATGTCCCATATATGAGTGGTCCGGCCTAAATGCAGTGGCGTGGCTTTGGCGTATACCCACTGACCACTACTAACAGAACGAATATGATTGGCATTAATTTCAAGACCTACCGCTTGTTGTTTGGTTGGGTCGTCGAGCGTCATAAATGAGGCGATACTCCCCAGTGTTTCGGCCAGCGCTACCGATGCTCCTCCGTGCAGTATGCCAAAAGGTTGCGTAGTACGATGGTCAACAGGCATGCGGGCAGTTACGTAATCTTCTCCGATTTCTACAAATTCTATCCCGAGGTGGTCGCCCATTGAATTTGCGCCTATTGTTTTTAAATTTTCTAAATCAAGATGCTTTTTAAACATATTATTAAATTTTGAGGATGCTGAATTATCTTAAAAATCATGAAAAAGTACAATACCACACATAAAAATTTCGTAAATTTGCGAATATTTCCAATTGAAATCTAAAACTAAGCGTATGTTTTAGAAAATTCAATTTTTATCTGATTAATCTAAAAATTACCGTTTTGTCAACAAAAACAATTTATCTGATTCGCCATGGGGAAACAGAATTTAACCGCATGGGAATAGTACAGGGAAGTGGCGTAGATTCTGATCTTAATGAAATGGGTCTTTCGCAGGCCCGTGCCTTTTTTGAAGCTTATCAACATCTTCCTTTTCATAAAATCTATACATCAAAACTCAGGCGCACGGTTCAGAGTGTGCAGCATTTTATTGATGCAGGTATTTCTTATGAAAGCCTTGAAGGTCTGAACGAAATATGCTGGGGAGAGAAAGAAGGCAAAGCACCGAATTATCTGGAAGACGAATCTTATCTGGATGTGTTGCAGCGATGGAA
>CALRLN020000338.1:0-6091 GCA_943368675.1 Chitinophaga pinensis
GACAGGAACAACTTGCGGTATCAATTTATTGGGCAAAGCAGGGCAACCAAAGCTACGGCCTAATCTGCCATGTTGTTTTACAAAATCAGGGCTTACGTAATCTGCCCCGTGAATAATGATTTCCCGGCGACGGGCATTATCATTAATGCCTTTTTGCAAACCTTCTATCAATAATGCCATGCCGTGCTTCGGGCTTTGGATTTTCTGCCCAACCATATAAAATCCCAGACTGCTTTTATGAGACTCCATTTCGTTAGAAAAAACATTTGCGATATTATCGCCTGATTTCCGACCGTGTGCCACCAACGAGGAAAACAATAGTTTTTTCTGCAATACATCTATTACAAAAAATCGTTCTTCGGTAGATGGTTTGTTGAAATCAATAATTGTAATGACCGATTTTGAAGGATGATACTTCTCAAAGCCTGCCATCGATTCCTGAAATGCAGCATAATCAACAACGCCAGTCAATTGACAATCATTATAAAGTGTCTGTACAGCACTATTTATAGTAACTGTATTATTGCGTTTGATGTTTTCGTGATTATTGCTTTTTGAAACAATTTTGTTTGCAGATGATAATGCAATATTGAGAGTAATCAGGAAATAAATCAGTTGAAGCGATTTTAACATAACTTAATAATTAGGTCAATAATTAATTATACCTTTCCTTTAACGCCATTTCCTGCAAAATCATTTTGTCAGATTTGATTTATTTGCCTTAACTATTGATAAGCGTTTGACAATTTAATAAAATCTGACTTGCTTTATGACACTATAGAACAGGATATGAAAGAACAGCCTGACTCTCGAAACAGTTCCAAAGAAGCTTGTATTGATAGGATTAAAACAGGTTGAATCAATGAGGGTAATTACAAGTTTTTATGGTTTTTGATGATTTTTCTACCAGTTAATTGCAGGTTTTCAGCTAATAGTCCTTTCGGTATTTTATCATGGCATAAGATAAATTCAGCTTTGTCAGGAAATTAGCTTTAGGAAGCTTTTTAAGCAATCAAGCCTGTTTCAATGGATGGAAACAGGCTTGATATAATATTTTCTTTACTTATCTATAACCCATTATAATAGAAGAAAATCCTGATTAAATCGCTTTCGGTTTTGGTGTTTAATTTTTCTTTTTTCATATAGGCTTCTACTTCAGCCGCTTTGTCTGATAATAATTCAAGAATCGATTTTCTGTCGTTTTTAATTCTGGTAAGCTGCGCTATTTCTCCTACATAATAAGTATTATTATTCAATACATTTCTTTGTATAGATGCTGAGCCATAGGGTTTTTCGTCAATAATGGTTTTATGGTTTTTTTTCCATAAAGTTACCTTCCCTTCCACTAATTGTTCGTAAAAAATACCATCAAGGCCCCTCTTAAATAGATGCTCGCTGGCATCTTTTCCGATCGTGAAAGCCACTATTGGTTGGCTGAAAGCTTTCATATTTCCATCAGCATCCTGAAAGATAACCTGATTAATCACCTGGTCGAATTTCAAATCCAGGTTTTCGAATTTTTTGCCAGAGGCTACCGTTACGCTTCCCTTTTCCCAATTTTCCAATAAGTAAGGCGAACCCTTTACATTCATATATGCCTGACCCGTCAAAGGTGTCCCACCTATTAAATCGCCTGATACAGCTATCTGGGCACTGGCTGAACCACAAGCCAGGCCAATGATAATGAGAGTTTTTTTGAATTGTTTCATAGTATTTTTCATAATAGAATCATGTTTAGATATACTCTAAGACGGGTTTCAAAAAGAATGGGTTGCTGAGAATATCTCAGGCAACCCATTACAAATATAAGAAAGAACAGAAATATTAGTTACCGATACCAGGGTTAACTTGTGTCTCTGCCAACGGAATACCGAAGATATATCTTGTTTCTGTTGGTTGAATCAAAGCACCTGCTCCGAAAGAGTTGATTGGTTGGGCTCTTCTTACAATATCGTTAGTTCTGAAACCTTCAGCAAATAATTCGATACGTCTTTCAGTTAAGATAGCATTGATCAAACCGGCTTTATCAAGTGTGCCGAAATCGTACCCTTTATCTGAGCGTTCATGCACTGCTTTTAATAGAGCTAATGCACGTGTCTGGCTACCAGCTTCAGCTTCTGCTTCTGCAAGGTTCAATAATACCTCAGCATAGCGAATGTTTGGTACATAGTCAGTGAATGGAGATACACCACTGAATTTAGTGCTTGACGGGAACGCTGCTACAGATGTAGTAGGAACTGTCAATTTAGATTTGCGGTCATCAGAAGCTCTGAACTGTGGGTTAGAATAAATACCAGTAGGGCCTGTATTGATGAAATACTCTACGTTACCTGCGTTGAAATAATAACCTAACTGGTTTTGAGTACCAGGGGCATTAGTATCAGCCATTGGGAAAGACAGGATTGACTCTGTAGAAGTATATGGTGCTCTGAACACAGAAACCACATCAGCCTGTAAGGCATGAGCTACTCTGTTTGGAGACGTGAAAGGAGCGGAAGCAGATACAAGTTTGTTAGCTTCTGCAATTACACCAGCGTAGTCTCTTTTAGCTAACAATACACGGGTTTTTAAAGCAATAGCCGTGTTTTTGTGAGCTCTGGTTGTACGCAATAATGGCGTAGTATAATTGTCTGGCAAAGCAGCTTCTGCCTCATTCAAATCTTTTAAGATTTGATCATAAACCTGAGCTACTGTACTTCTTGCCAGGTTGTTATTAGCTGAGGTAACCTCACCTTTTAATCTTAACGGAAGCCCCGGAGATGCACCGTTATCTAAAGCATAAGGTTTAGCGAAGAATTGTACCAGAGAGAAATACGTAAGTGCTCTCAAAAACTTAGCCTCACCTGCATAGTTACCTGCTAATGTAGCACTAACCGCATTTGGATTAGCAGCCAGTCCTTCCAGAAATAAGTTCGCTCTGTTTATAGTCAGGTAACCTTGTGTCCAGAAGTTTGCAAGATATGTATCAGAAGGGTCCTGATTTCCCTGGTAAGTTGAATAACCTGTTACCGAGTTAGTAGTACGGTTGACAAATTCCTCTGCACGGATATCGTTATAAATCAAATAACGACCGCCCAGAAGCGCACCATTTTTGATTGAACCATACAAACCAATTACCTGCGACTCAATACGAGCCGGAGTAGAGAACACTGTTGCGTCTGACAAGCTTAGTTCCGGAACAGCGTTCAGGAAGTCTTCTTTGCAAGAAGATAGACTCATGGCCAAAGCCACGGTTAAAATTCCTACTTTTTTATTTAATATGTTCATAAAATCAATGTCAATTTAAGAATTAGAAACTTAAGTTAAGACCAGCCGTGAATTGTCTTCCTTGTGGAATTGAGTTACGTTCGATACCCGATGCAGTATTAGAGTCTCCGTTAGTCGAAATTTCAGGGTCAACACCTGTATACTTTGTTAGTAAGAAGGCATTATTCACCTGAACATACACTCTCAATGATGTGATACCTGTTTTACCAAATGAACTTGGAACACGGTAACCTAAAGTAGCTGTTTGTAAACGTAAGAAATCTCCTTTTTCAAGGTTTTCAGAGATAAGGAATGATGAACCATTAGATACGTTATCACCATATACTGCTCTCGGAACATCAGTTACATCACCTGTTTGTTTCCATGAACGCAATACATCTACAGAGTTATTCCAAACGCGTTGGTCTCTCAAACCGGCTTTGCTACCGTTATAGATGTAGTTACCACCAGAGAATGTAAAGTTCAATGCTAAGTCAAATCCTTTATATTTCAAGGTATTGTTGAAACCACCATACCAGGTTGGAATCGTTCCACCTAATATTTGTTGTTGAGACGATGGAGAAACCGTTTGTGTTCCGTCAAGGAAAGTCCATGCGTTAGGGCCACCTAGGTGTAGGTATTGTACTTCTTTACCATCGCGTGTTACAAAGATACGACGACCATTAGCAGGGTTAACACCATGTGTTACTACACCGTATACTTGTCCTGCCGAGTAGCCAACTTTCGTGATACTTGTTGCTTCCAGACCGGAAGTATTGGTAAGAATTGGTGTATTATCATCAACAAGAGCTGTAACCATATTCTTGTTGGTAGAGAAGTTGATATTAGTCGACCAAACGAATCCGCCTTTATTAACAGGCACGGCAGTAATAGCAAATTCCCAACCTTTGTTATACATTGAACCAACGTTAGCAAGAATTGAGTTACCAGGGATACCTTTTGATGGAGCCTGTGGTACATCAAGAATCATGTTATTGATATTTTTGTTATACCAGTTAGCTTCCAAAGTGATACGGTCGTTCAGGAAGCTCACGTCCATACCAATATTAGTTTGCTCACTTGTTTCCCATTTCAAATCTTTGTTACCTGCCTGGTTAAACGACAAAGTAGGGGCAGCACCATAAAGACCAGAGCTGAAAGTAGAGAATGAACCATAAGCATTGTTTAGGTTACCATTACCAACTTTACCCCAGCTTGCTTTCAAACGTAATGAAGACAGTTTGTTGCCAAGACCTAAGTTTTTGAAGAATTCTTCTTCTGACACTGTCCAACCGGCAGACACCCCACCGAAATTACCCCAACGATTTTGAGAAGAAAGCGCTGAGTTTCCATCACGACGGTAATTACCGCTAATGAAATATTTATTAGCGAAATTATAGCTGATGCTACCTAAATAAGCTTCATAAGCTACTTGAGTAATACCGTTTCCGGCAGCAAGGTTTGTACCAAAGTTACCTTGGAAATCCTGGAAGAAGAAGTCAGCTAAACCCTGACGTTGCGCACCCCATTGGGTAGTTCTTCTTTTTTGTACATCAGAACCTGCTACGACTGAAATATTGTGTTTTTCGCCGAATGTTTTTACATATTGCAGAGTATTAATCCAGTTCCAGTTGTCTGCACGTGTGTGTTGGTTGTAAGCATCACCACTTGCAGACCATCCATCACCATTATATGGGTTCCAGAAACGAATATTTTCTACATTTCTGAAGTCCCAAGAGTAAGTAGTTTTGAAAGTCAAACCTTCATACAATTTGATTTCAGCACCTAAATTGGCAATGATACGGTTAGTTTCAGAGGTGTTTTTGTCTAGGTCTCTTAAAACAGCTGCGTTAGGGAACTGCGCAGGCAATAGGTTGTTTTTGCGGCCTACTGTATTGTTTTCGATATTGTAAGTACCATCTTCGTTATACGCCGGCAAGTTAGGAACCTGTGCCACAGCGATACGACCTAAACCAGAAGTAGCAAATGCGCCACCAGTATACGAACCACTATTAGGTGATTTGTTCATACTATTGGAGAAGTTGATATTTGCTGTTAGTTTCAACCAGTTAGTTGCCTGATGATCCAAATTAAGACGTCCTGTACGACGTTGGAAACTGTTAGCTCTCAGGAAACCATCCTGGTCAGAGAAACCACCTGAGAAATAGTAGTTGGTTTTTTCTGTACCACCTTGTACTGTCAGGTTATGGTTTTGAGAGAAACCTGTACGATATACTTCATTGTACCAATCAGTATCAATTAAGTTACCTTTTGAATCGTAGTTAGGTAAGAATGATTGGTTTTTATCATTACGTTGAGAGGCGGCAATGGCATTAGGGTTAATTGACAATGCATTAGCAATAGCCATGTTTTTGTGGTCCATGTATTGTTGTGCATTCAATACATCCGGTAAACGAACAGCGTTGCTTACACCTGCCCAGCTATCAATAGATACCTTTGTTTTACCTGCTTTACCACGTTTAGTAGTGATTAATAATACACCGGCAGCTGCGCGAGAACCGTAGATAGCGGCAGAAGCAGCATCTTTCAATACGTCGATTGACTCGATGTCGGCAGGGTTAATATCACCTAGTGGGTTGTTTGTAGCAGCATTACCTGATACGTCGCCTGTTGTGATAGGTATACCATCAACTACTACTAATGGAAAAGAGCTCAATGAAAGTGAGCTAAGACCACGTACACGAATAACAGGAGGGTTGTTTAATAGACCGTTCGGTTGTACGATGTTCACACCGGCAGCCTGACCTGTTAAACCCTGGGCGAAACTTTGTACAGGGCGCTCAGCAATCTGAGTAGCTTTTACTGTTGATGCAGCACCTGTAAA
>CALRLN020000339.1:0-6088 GCA_943368675.1 Chitinophaga pinensis
TTATGGTTTGATTGACGAGGTTTTGTATCGCGATAAATAAGGATTAAGACCTGTTGAAGATAGGGTTTCTCTATGTCTGAAAAGACACCGAGAAACCCTTTTTTTGTTTTTAAATCCTTTGGTTTTGTCGTGTTGGAAATCTTGGGAAAGTGCAATTTTTATGACCAATTTCATGGTCTGGAAATTACAAAATTATGGGATATTTGAGAGATAAAAATACTAGGTTTTTGTCTCTCAAACGGACTGTAAGAGCTAAGTATACTCAGCTTTTATTATGAAACTTAGATAATGTTTCATAATCGGGATAAATTATTTTTTAAGAATTTTTTAAGAAAGTTTTGTATGTAATTAATTGATTATAAGGTATTTAAAAAATATTTCAAAAAAAATAGAAAAAATACTTGGAAAATATAAAATAAAATCCGCTACCTTTGCAGTGCAAAAAACAAGAACACTTATGTATTCATTCGGACAAAATATAGCGAAACATATTAGTACAGGAGTGCAACCGTCAGATACAGTTTCTTGTTGGGCATTTTGTAAAATCAGGTAAGAATAATACACCGAAATATACAAGGCCCGGCATTCTTAGAAAGTCGGGCTTTTTTAATGCAAAAGCCATTATTAAATAAATTCGTAGAACTAAAATTTTAATTAAATATTCGTTAATGTTCATCAAGAATACATATCAACATCAAACAGTCTCCCTGAATCCGAAACGATTTGAGATGACATTACTATGCCCGATCGGGGATTTAGGTAGTGCGTCTTTTGTGAATTGGAGTACGGATTTTAGAAATGGGAAACGGTTGAGGTACAAGTATTTATGCACATAGATTTGTTCTGTTCAGGAACAACAGCATAAAGCCCGACCTCAATAACAAACGAGGTCGGGCTTTTTGTTTTAATCAGAGTGATTTTAAAAGTTAGTGCCAAACCCAAGACTTTTAGCTAGATGAACTAGGGGATAGAACTTAGTATAAACACACATTTATATAAAAATTTATTAAAACACAACAATGAGAAAATTAGCGAGTATTCAAAAAATTATCGCACTCGAACCAATTGAGGGTGCCGATAATATCCTGAAAGCTAAGGTTCTGGGTTGGGAGCTTGTGATTAAAAAAGGTGAATTTGCAGTGGGAGATTTTTGTATCTATTGTGAAGTCGACAGTTTGCTCCCTGATAAACCGGAATTTGAATTTTTAAGGGCAAAAAATTTCCGTATCCGGACTATCCGGCTTCGGGGTCAAATCTCACAAGGCATTTGTTTTCCTTTGAGTTTCTTACCTGAAGATTTTGAAATTGAAGAAGGGGCAGATTGTACAGATGCATTGGGTATTATCAAATACGAGTCACCTTTTGATCCGGGTTCGGCAAATCTGGCTGGGAATGTAAAAGGAAGATTTCCTTCATTTATTCCTAAAACTGATGAAACCAGGGTACAGATTTTGCAAAATGTACTGGCAAAATACGTAGGTCATTCTTGTTATGTTGCCGAAAAACTGGATGGAAGTTCAGCCACTTATTATATCAGAGATGGCCTGTTCGGAGTTTGTTCAAGGAATCTGGAAATTGAAGAAGACAATGAAAATACCTTCTGGAAAGTAGCCAGGGCATTGGGTATTGAAGAAAAAATGAGGTCTTTGAACGGAAATTATGCTTTGCAGGGTGAATTGGTAGGAGAGGGGATTCAGTACAATAAAATGAGAATGAAAGGCAACACTGTGTTCTTTTTCAATCTTTTTAAGATTGATACTTTCGAGTATGTGTCTTATGCCAATTTTATGAGATTGATGAAAGAACTTGAATTGCCAACTGTGCCTGTACTGAATGATAACCTTATATTGCCGGATAGTATTCCTGATCTGGTTGAGATGGCAAAGATTAAGTCAAGCATTCAACCGGCTATCTGGGCTGAGGGTATAGTAATCAGGCTATTGGATGAGAAACTGGATAAATCTCTTTTAAGAGACCTGGGCGGACACGGCAGAATTTCATTTAAGGTAATTAATCCGGAGTTTTTGCTGAAATTTAACGAATAACTATTTAAATAAGTACCTGTATGAACTACCAGATTATCAGAGACGAAACGCTTTTTCTTAACTTTATTGACTGGTTGCCGGAGCTTAAAAGAAATGAGACCTATTATGTATCCTTA
Source organism: Chitinophaga pinensis (assembly GCA_943368675.1). Taxonomy (GTDB): domain Bacteria; phylum Bacteroidota; class Bacteroidia; order Cytophagales; family Spirosomataceae; genus Emticicia. Next base: position 2,162 of record CALRLN020000339.1, read on the forward strand.
TTGGCTCGCAGCAAATATCATCCGGCGGTGGGAAGCGATAAAGCACAGGTAAAGCGATTCACAGCTACCAAAGATTTTCTGTATGATAAAGTAAAACAACTGGAATGTGAGTTGGGTACGTATAAATATAAGGGTGTAAGTATTCCACAGGACGCATTGGCTCTGTATATCAGTCTGAATCCACGTGATATGGAGAGGGCATGCAAGAGTGCTTTGGTAAGATTTGCCGAACTGATTACTAAAGAATATAATGGTTATAACCCGCATCAGGAGGTACTATCAGAGATACAAAAGTCATGTAGCAGGAAGGTATATTTTGACCTCGATTTTGATAAAGTAGACCTTGAAGAAACTTTAGCAGAAATTAAAAAATACATTAATGCAGATTGCCTGACAGTATTGAGAACAAGAGGAGGCTTTCATCTATTGATTGAATTAGCCGGAATTGATAAGCAATACACTAAAACCTGGCATCAATCACTAGCCGGAATAGAGGGTTGTGATGTGAAAGGAGATAATCTCATACCTGTACCGGGTTGTACACAAGGTGATTTTACGCCGCATTTTATGAGATAATTCTATTAAATCAACACAATATGCATGGAAATTTGCAGGAGTTGCTTGATGCTCCTGCTCCATGCAAACAACAAAACGAGGTAGCTCGAATGGACGAGGAGCTTGCCTTGAAAATTTTAAACTAAAAGAAGAATGATACTAGCAGTAGATGTTTTTTATAAAAAGAGCCAGGCAAAAATAGTAGGATTGATTTTTAATGAGTTTACTGATGCCAGATACATTCAGAAGATTGAAAAATACAGAAATGATATAGCCGACTATGAACTGGGCGCATTCTATAAACGAGAATTGCCATGTATTATGGATATTCTGGCAGACCTTGACCTGACACAACTTAAATATATTATAGTAGATGGATATGTATTTCTGGATGATGACGGCAAACCTGGTCTGGGAGCGCATCTATACGAAGCGCTGCCTATCAAGGTTCCTGTAATCGGTGTCGCCAAAACATCTTTTGCTAATAATAAAAAGTATGTGGCCGAGATATTCAGAGGAACAAGCCAGAAACCATTGTTTATTACAGCTTTGGGTGAAGATTTGACAAAAGCAGCCACAATGGTACGCAGCATGTCTGGAGAATATCGCTTCCCGGCGATGTTGAAAGAACTGGATAATTTCACAAAAAGTGATGCGGTTATAACTGAATAAGAATAATCTCTGAAAAATATTTTTAACTACAACTTGCTGACCATAAAGTGCTTATGATAATTGTGGAAAAATATTTTTCACTACGCAGATACACTGCGTAATAGGTGTAAAAATTTGTAACATCAATTTGATAATTGAGTTCTTTGATAATAATAAAAGAAGTGCCGTAGAGAAGAGTTACTTCGATTTGGGGATTCGTGGGTTGCCAACGGTCGGCCGCTGCCGTTCGAATTTGGTCTGCTCGAGTAAAATTTAAGTCGGGCAGTAGCTCAGTCAGGTAGAGCAACGCAAAAGGCTCCTTTTATTATTTGCCTTCTTTTAAAATCTGGGTGTTCCGCAGATGGTTATACGGGCTTGCTTTGGAAGCAAGTGTTCGTTGGTTCGAATCCAACTACCCAGACAAGTAAGTGTCTTAGAAAAGAGATACTTCGCATTGATAACGCAGAGGTCGCAAGTTCGAGTCTTGCATAGACTTAGGTCTATTAGCTCAGGTGGTTAGAGCACTTAAAAGAACTCTTTTCGCTATTTACCTCGCTTATTTTTAAAATGTTGCGATTAGTGTAGTGGTTTACACGACGGTTTGTGGAACCGTTAAGATGAGTTCGAATCTCATATCGCAACCAATTAAATGCCATAGAATGGCCCTGATTAATTACTCGATTAGGCAAATGCTGTGACTAAGCTTGTGACTAATGCCTGTATCGGGGAAAATGAGGGGCCAACTAGGCATCCCTGTAGAAAGTGTTATTTCTGTTGGTGACCAGAAGAAATTGTGAAAGGTTCGACTCCTTAAACGCACTTTTTGCTTTTACCCTTATTTTTAGAATAGAATATTTTTTCGTCAATGCTGTGATTATACAGTCGGATCGTCTAATTGGTTAAGACATCGGGATTTGGCCCCGAAGATTGAGGTTCAAGCCCTTATCTGATTACTGAATAGTTTTATTGTTACTCTGGAGCTTAGTTGGTTAGAGCACTGACCCTTTTAAGCTAGAGGTCGTCGAAGGTCGGCCGTTGCCGTTCGAGTCCGATCAGAGTAACTAATAGAAATCAATAAAATTGAGATTTAGGGTTAGAATCACTTTCCGGGTCTGGTTTCCGGATCCGGAATTTTTAAACGGAACATTGGTGAAATGGTATGATGCTACCCTGTCACGGTAGAGTCACGGGTTCGATTCCCGTATGTTCCGCAATAGAAACGTAGTTGAACCTGATGAGGGTTTCGGTATGACCCCATAGTATTGGAGCAGTAGCTTTCAATATGCTGTCAGTGAAGTTTCTATTACAAAGTCTGTGGGTTGAGGGTTCGAGTCCTTCTTCGGGAGAATAGCTCAATGGTAGAGCAACAGATGAAAATGCAGGTTCGAATCCTGCCAGGCTCGTGAGGGCTTGTGGCGAAATGGTAAACGCGATGGACTATCACTCCATTTTTTTTAAAAACGATTAAATCAGTCTGAAACTATTCTTGTGTTTTCTCCTTCGCGAAAACACAGTTCAGTAAAGACTTGTAAAGAAGAGGATACCGGTAGGTAGAGATAATTGCTTCGATGCTGACGGATATATATTATATAAGGTAACTATCTCATGGTTACGAGAGATAGAAATTTTATCATAATACTATATCCTAAGGTTATTGAACCGATTGTTGAAGTCTGTCTTAATCTGATTTCCGTTTCGATGAATCGGGTAGTGCAAGACTGATTTTTTAACCATGTAAATATTGAAATCATGAAAAGAATACAAGTAAATGCTAATCAGATAGCATTAGTTTTAAAGAATAAGGCTTTCAAGCGATTGCTTGTGGAAGGTAATTATTGGTTGTGGAGAAATGAAGAAATTCATTTATACGAGAAAGGAACTGCCTTTGCCGCTCCTGTCGAATTAAATACATTATTGCAGCACACTGAAATAGCAGAAGCATTGGAAGTAGTGGAGGTAAAAGATAATGAAATGATGGTTCAGTTTGAAGATAATCGTTTCAGAACTGTATTTGGCCCGGGTAAATATGCTTTCTGGCGAGGTATTAAAAACTATACCTATAAGTCTATCGATTTAAACAAAATCGAGATTACTGAAGATTTCAGCCCACAGTTAATCAGTACTAAATTATTGCCTTACGTAAGAAGCTACACGGTTGAATCGTACGAGAAAGGAGTCTTGATTGTAGACGGAAAATTTATTCGTGTGTTAGACGGAGGTACTTATTACTGGTGGAAAACCACCATCAGCATTCAGGTGGCTAAAGCCGATATGCGTCAATTGCAGCTTGAGATTTCAGGACAAGAGATTCTTACTAAAGATAAGGCCAGTTTACGTTTAAATGCGTTCATCCAATACCGTATCACCGATATTGTGAAAGCTATGTATGAAAACAAAGATTACGAAAAACAGGTCTATGTTGTATTGCAATTAGCTTTACGAGAGTATATTGGCGGATTGACTTTGGATGAATTATTGGATAAAAAAGACAGTATTGTTGATTTTGTATTGAAAAATACTACCGATAAATTGGTAGGTTTAGGTATCGAAATCAAAGGCTGTGGTATCCGTGATATTATTTTGCCTGGAGATATGAAAGAAATCATGAATCAGGTATTAATGGCTGAGAAAAAAGCACAGGCCAATATTATTATGCGTAGAGAAGAAACCGCTTCTATGCGTAGCTTGTTGAATACTGCCAAATTGATGGAAGAAAACGAA
>CALRLN020000340.1:0-6079 GCA_943368675.1 Chitinophaga pinensis
GTTTGATGCCATCGCTGAGTTTGAGCCAAACCCTGATTTTTTAAGCCAGAATAATTTAGATGAAAGTAAAATTATTGCGCTGTTACCCGGAAGCCGGAAACAGGAGGTTGAAAAAATGCTTGAGTTGATGGTAGCTACCAAAAAGCAATTTCCAGAGTATCGGTTCGTTATTGCAGGAGTAAGTAACCTGTCTAAAGAATTTTATCAGCAGTTCTTATCTGTTGAGATAAGCATCGTTTATGACCAGGCCTATGATTTATTAAGCCACGCAGAAGCGGCTATGGTAACGAGTGGTACTGCTACCTTAGAAACAGCTTTATTTGGTGTGCCACAGGTTGTGGGATACAAAACCAGTTGGTTGTCTCATAAAATAGCTATGCAGCTTATCAGAGTGCCTTTTATTTCGCTGGTAAATCTTATTGCACAAAAAGAAGTAGTAGTAGAATTGTGGCAGAACGAACTGACACCTGATAACATCAGCTCAGAGATTAAAAAAATATTGAATAATTCAGAAGAAAGAAGAGCGCAAAAGGCTGAATATCAAAAGATTAGAGAGGTACTTGGCAGTACTGGTGCATCAGCTAAAACAGGTAGAAGAATTGTGGAGATTCTGAATAATAGTAATTTAGTAAAAACTTGATTTGTATATAAATTGTAGAAAAATGAGACTTAACAACACCTTAATCACTTTAATAATCGCAGGCTTATTGCTTTTTTCATGCAAAGAAAAAGAAGTTGTAGTAAAATCAAAAACCGAATATCTGGCAGGCACGGTTTCTAAAACCTGGAAAAACACCAAAGCAGAAGCTACAGAACCGGGTAAAGGACTTAAAATTGATCTGGTAATTACTCAGCCAGCCTGCATTACTGATAATATTTTAATTTTCTATCCAAACAATACGTATGAGTTCAGAGAGGGGGCTACCAAGTGCGGAGCTAATGACCCTGACCTTTTATTGAAGGCCAACTGGACTTTTCTGGACAATGAAACCAAGTTTAAAATTGATAAAATTGTATTTTTGGGTAGAGAAGTGAATGATACCATTTTTGAAATTGTTGAGCTGAACGATAATATATTTACAGGCAAAACAACACTTACACTAAATGGTGTAACCTATGACTTTGTAGCTACGTTTCAGCCTGCTCAATAAGCCATAATGAGTATATAGAGAATAAATTTAACAAATTAGCCAATCGTATCGGTATTAAGGCTAAATTTGCGAACAAATATTGCTTAACTGGTGTTAATAAAAGTAAACCGGGAGGATAATTTATTCAGTTCTTTATTACATCCGGTATAAAAAGTATCGCTTTTTACACTTAAAAGAGCATAAAGCAAAAATAAATGAGTAAAGACTTAGAACTACTTGAAGAATTAACAAGCTCTGAATATAAATACGGATTTTATACAGACATTGAGGCTGACGAAGTACCAGCAGGCTTGGATGAAGGTGTTGTGCGTTTGATTTCGAAGAAGAAAAATGAGCCTGAATGGATGCTTGAATGGCGTTTGAGTGCATTCAGAACATGGCTGAATATGACTGAACCTAAATGGCCTAATGTAAAATATCCGCCTATCGACTTTCAGAGTATTAAATACTATTCTGCGCCTATTCAGAAAAAGGTTATCAATAGCCTTGATGAAATAGACCCTGAATTGCGCCGTACATTCGAACGTCTGGGTATTTCGCTGAAAGAACAGGAGCGTTTGTCTGGTGTAGCTGTTGATGCTGTAATTGACTCTGTCTCGGTTGCAACCACGTTTAAAGTAAAGCTAAAAGAACTCGGAATTATTTTCTGTTCGATGTCTGAAGCAATACAGGAGCACCCTGATTTGATTAAAAAATATATGGGCTCGGTTGTGCCTGTTAAAGACAATTTTTATGCGGCCTTAAATGCTGCTTTGTTTTCGGACGGTTCTTTCTGCTATATTCCAAAGGGTGTTCGTTGTCCGATGGAACTTTCAACTTATTTTCGTATCAATGCGGCCGGAACGGGGCAGTTTGAGCGTACGTTGATTGTGGCCGAAGAAGGTTCGTATGTAAGTTATCTGGAGGGTTGTACAGCTCCTCAGCGTGACGAAAACCAATTGCATGCAGCAGTAGTTGAAATTTATGCGCACAAAGATAGTGAGGTAAAGTATTCAACCGTACAGAACTGGTATCCTGGAGATAAAGAGGGGAAAGGTGGTATTTATAACTTTGTAACCAAGCGTGGACTATGCTTTGGAGAAGGCTCTAAAATATCATGGACACAGGTAGAAACAGGCTCTGCCATTACCTGGAAATACCCTTCTGTTATTCTTCGCGGTGATAATTCAATCGGAGAGTTTTACTCAGTTGCTGTTACCAATAATATGCAACAGGCTGATACGGGTACTAAAATGATTCATATTGGTAAGAACACTAAAAGCCGCATTGTATCTAAAGGTATATCGGCAGGTAGAAGCCAGAATTCATACAGAGGTCTTGTAGATATTTCGAAGAGAGCGCACAATGCCCGTAACTTCTCACAATGTGATTCGCTATTATTAGGCGACCGTTGCGGTGCGCATACATTCCCATATATTGAGGTAAACAATTCAACGGCTAGTGTAGAGCACGAAGCCACTACTTCGAAAATCGGAGAAGACCAATTGTTTTATTGTAACCAACGGGGTATACCAACTGAACAAGCCGTGGCCCTGATTGTGAACGGATATGTGAAAGAAGTACTAAACCAGTTGCCGATGGAGTTTGCAGTAGAAGCACAGAAACTGCTGGAGATCTCGCTTGAAGGAAGTGTAGGATAATCAGAACAAAAGAATTGTCAAAGGATATATGTAAACCTCTCTGTATTGCGCAGAGAGGTTTTTTTATTGCTATACAGAAGCACTAAGCTCCAATCGACCAGCAGATTTGCAGGTTTCAGATAGTTTTACATTCTGTTTACATCATTTTACAAGCCATTTACAAAGGCCCGGCAAAAAAAAATAATATTTGCTGAAGCGATCAGGTTTTTTAAAAGCTGATTGTTAATTGAAGTTGGTGTAGTATTGTTACTTTAAATCAAGAAAAAATGAAAAAACTATTTGTGTTTATTCCCGCTATCCTCCTCGGTTTATTTTTACTCAATTCTTTTGTGCTGAAAAAGAATGAAGCAACGAAGAAAATAATAAAAAATGACAAATCGCCCGGGATTGCCAACATCATTTTTAAATCTACTGATGGCGGACAAACCTGGAAGGACATTAGCAAAGGGCTGCCTGAAAAGTTGCAGAGAGAAGGTGTTTGGAGAGATGGTCTAATTGCAAATGACTACGGGCTTTATTTACGTGCCGGTGATGGGGTTTATCATACTGAACCAAATTCTACCACTTCTTTTTGGACAAAAGAGATTTTCCCTGGTAAACAACGTAACATAACCCCTGGCAGGAATGGGATGTTTGCCTATGATTTCAGGGGTCAATTTTTACAAAAAATAAACGGCTCGAGTGATTGGTCGCCCGTCTATACGAATTTTCAAGAGCAGGCCGTACGCTTAGACAAAACGATAGACTGGATGTACAAGAATTATAAAGAGAGACAGGTAACCAATATTTTTGAAACAACCGGAGGCACAGTTTTTATCAATGCGAGCAACATTCTTTTCAGATCAACTAATCATGGAAAAACCTGGGAAAAAGTGCATACCGGGGGCGTAGCAATGAAATTAATGGAGTCAAACGGTGTACTCATGGCTACCTATAAAGATGGAATATTAAGATCCACTGACGATGGTCAAAATTGGGAACTCGTACTTAATGAAGGAGGTGCGGGCATCGCTGTAGAGCCTATAGATGGAGGATTTGCCGCCGTAGTACACAACAAAGTTAGCCAAACAAACAGTATGCACATTTCAATGGATAACGGAAAAACCTGGAATGCAATGGGCAAAGACCTTCAACCTTCTTATAGCAGTTTATTCATGAAAAAAATAGGCTTACTTAAATCTTCATTGGATATTTTATCTATCAAACAAATGGGTAAATATTTAGTATGTGGTCGAGCAGATGGTATATTCCGGTCATCTGACAAGGGCAAAACATGGCAACGATTAGTAGTTCCTCCTACAGAATTTGGCTTCAATTTATCGGTTTCGGGCAATGCGATGTATATTATACCCAATAAAAGATGTTGAGAAATTTCATGGGTATTGCTGAGTTTAAAATTATTTGTCAATTATCAGTAATCAATATCATTTCTATAGTATGAACAATAAGCTATCGATTATTTACTTGATTTTAATTATTGCGTTTTTTACTCAGGCAGGAATTGCCCAACCCACCGGCACTTTTACCGACTCACGCGATGGGCAAACGTATAAAACGTTCAGCTTTAAAAATGCTTTGATTGACACCACGGTTACCTGGATGGCCCAAAACCTGAACTACAAAGTGCAAGGGAGCTACGCTTATGATGACAAAGAGAGCAATCGAAAAGAGTTCGGCTTGCTTTACACCTGGGAAGCAGCGAAAAAAGCCTGCCCCAGCGGTTGGCATTTAGCAACGGATAGCGAATGGTCTATGGTTGTAAATCAATTCGGTGGAATGGACAAGGCCAGCAAAGCCCTGAAAAGCGTCAAAGGTTGGGCCGAAGACGGCAACGGTACTAACAGCAGCGGGTTTGACGCTCTTCCTGGAGGTATTCGCAGAAATAATCTTTATGAGGTGATGAGTGTTATGGGTTTCTGGTGGACGTCCACACTCACGGGTGAGGAGGGTAAAGCATGGGGATGGAACTTCAGTTATGGTGGCCCCGGGGAAAAACCACTTAAAACAAAAGCATTCCGTTTCCCTGCCTCTGTTTCTTACGCAGAATCCGTTCGTTGCGTTCAGGATTGATTATTTGATTTATCTAGTGAATGCAGCGAATACTATCCTGAGTATAACGTAAAAACGTTTGAGGACTTTAAAAGTAAAGAGGCCAGCAGATTAACACTAACTTACTGCTAATAAAGGAGGAACAGCGACGTACAATAGGTGCGTCAGACGAAAACATTTTACAATGAAAATTAAATCAGATAGCCAAAATATTTATATCCTATACTGGGCATTTTTGATTGTTATGACATGTGCTTGTAATAGTCAAAGTCAATCAAATAAGGGAAATCAAACTGACAGCAAATTGTTGAAATATACAACAGCGGTTCGTTCAATTTTAGAGGATAGCAAGGGAAATATCTGGTTTGGCAGTCACAACGAAGGCGTGTGTTTGCTTCGAAAGGGGGAGTATCGATATTTCACAACAGAAAACGGATTAAGTAACAACCAGGTAAGGAACATTTATGAAGATAAAAATGGCATAATCTGGTTTGAATGTGGCGAAGGATTAAGTATTTATGATGGTCAGAAAATGACTATATATAAAGAAAGAAATTATGACTCAACCACACAATGGAAATTATCTGATAGTGACCTTTGGTTTAAATGTGATGAAACAGCGGGCTACAACAAACTTGAACAAAATCCTGGGGTGTATCAGTTTGACGGAAAAACCCTTTTTTATCGCACATTACCTGTTAAAACAAAATCAGGGCAAGAGAATCACTATTCAATTTCTACAAATTTTGTCAGAGGTAAAAATGGTGCTGTTTGGTTTGGAACTTATGGTGCATTGATTGGATATAACGGTTCAGATTTTACAGTAATAAAAGATTCTAGTTTGAGATTAAATGACGAAACAGGGCATTTACATATCCGCAGTATAATGGAAGATAGCAAAGGGAATCTCTGGATTGGTAATAATGGAATTGGTGTTCTTAAATATGATGGAAAAAAGGTAGTCAATTTTACAGAACAACAAAAACTGACCAAGGAGGACACCAAAGGCAATTCTCTTGAGCGAGTTTTTTCTATTGGAGAGGATGCTTCAGGGAATATCTGGTTTGGGACTGTAGAATCTGGTGTATGGATATACGATGGCAACTCGGTGAAAAATTTTACTCAAGCGCATGGGCTTGGGAATCAATTCATATGGACAATACATAAAAGCAAGCAAGGAGAATTGTGGTTTGGAGGAAATGGTGTTTATCAATTCAATGGCAAGTCTTTTGAAAGAAA
>CALRLN020000341.1:0-6074 GCA_943368675.1 Chitinophaga pinensis
GGGATAGTAAAAGATTATCCTACAAATACTGATTTAAAGACTGATATTTTCGTTTCGTTGCCAACACTTAAAGCGCTTGTACCTAAATATGGTTACGAAGACTGGGGATGGATTGAAAGCAGCAGAGAAACATTTGTCATGCTAAGTTCGGCAGACCTAAAGCAGAAGTTTGATAAGCAGATGCCGGCTTTCTCAAAGAAATATTATGGTGCCGACAGCGAGATATTCAGGTATCATCTGCAAGATTTATCAGACATTCATTTTAATATTGACTATGGCGGCAAAATAAAAAAATCAACTATCAGTTTACTTTTAATTATTGGCGTGCTGATGGTGGTGATAGCCTGTATCAATTTTATTAATTTATCTACTGCGTTGTCGTTCAGGCGCTATAAGGAGATAGGCGTAAGAAAAACCCTGGGGAGCTCGCAGGCACAGATTTTCTGGCAGTTTATTGGCGAAACAGCCGTAGTGGCTGTCTTGTCTGTGATATTTGCTATGGCGCTGGCAAGCCTGGCAGCACCTATGCTAAGCGAGTGGCTGAAAACCCCTGTCAGCATTAATCTTCTGTCAGATTTCGCCCTGATGGGTTTTCTGGTGCTTCTGCTGGTGGGCATTGTATTTATTGCGGGCTTTTATCCGGCTATGGTTGTGGCTAATTTTCAGCCTTTAAAGGCACTGAAAAATATTACTGAACTGCCTAAGAGGTTTACACTCAGAAAGGGCCTGGTGGTTACGCAATTCAGCATTGCCTGTATTCTTATTGCGGTATCGATGCTGGTTGTAATGCAATTAGATTACCTCAGGAATAAGGATTTAGGTTTAAACAAAGACCTGATTCTGCATGTGAATATACCGAATACTGAAAGTAATAGTATGAATACCTTCAAAAATCAGCTACTTCAAAAATCTGATATTGAAAATGTTTCATTTTTTCGTACTGCCCCTACTTCTCAATCAGGCAACGGAGGTAGTATTAAATTTGAAAACAGAGAGTGGGAGAAGTTTATAGGGAGGTCGAAAACGGCAGATGCCGCCTATATCGATACCTATGGTATAAAACTGGTTGCAGGCCGCAAACCTGTAGCTTCTGATACATTGCGTGAACTATTGGTGAATGAAAAAATGGTAAAGGATTTAGGGCTTAAATCTCCTGAAGAAATACTGAATAAAAGAATATTGGTAGGTGATTTCAGCAAAACCGGTATCGTTGTTGGCGTAGTAGCTAATTTTAATAATACAGACCTTTATTCTGGTATAGAGCCTACTATTATATTCTCTTCTCAGGCTCATTATCGTCAGGCAGCTATTAAACTGAAAACCTATAATGCTGCTACTATTCAGGATATAGCTAAATTATGGGAGCGTTTATATCCAGACAATGTATTTGAATATTCGTTCTTCAAAGAAGACGTTGCCCTGTTTTATGAGAGAGAAGAGCTGATCAGTAATCTGACCAAAACCTTTGCGGCTTTATCGGTTTTTATTTCATGTCTGGGCTTGTTTGGTCTGGCTACTTTCTCTATCAGGCAGCGCACCAAAGAAATCGGTATCCGCAAGGTATTGGGCGCTTCTGTTTTCAGTATTGCGACTCTGCTATCGCTTGATTTTCTTAAGTTGGTTCTAGTGTCAATTGTGGTGGCTGTTCCGGTGGCGTGGTATTTCATGGCCGAATGGCTGAAAGATTTTGCTTATCATGTCTCTATCGAGTGGTGGATATTTGTGGCTATGGGCATAGTAGCTGTTGTGGTTGCCTTATTAACTATCTGTTATCAGGCTATCAGGGCTGCATTGGTTAACCCCGTGAAGAGTTTGAAAACAGAGTAGAGACCACCCTGGATTATGGAGGTGAGAAGGGATATATCATGGCTTTTAAAAATGTCCCTCTTTAGGGGCTAGGGGTTGTCCGTTACTGTACTGAATCCTGTCCGTTTTCGGACAGGATTTTATTTTTAATGTAGCATAATGTGTTGATAATTAGCATATTGTAATTTTGGCATGGCTTTAGATTATATTGAATACATAGAAATGAAAAAGCTATTACTTACCCCCAACCTCTAAAGGGGTGATAATGAAAAGAACTATAAATCCTAAAGAACTTTTAGATATGGTTCAATTCGGAATTAGGGGGATATTTTTCAACTTTTTTTAAAATTCCCTTTTAGGGGCTAGGTGCTTATGCTAAAAAACTACTTAAAAATCGCGATTCGTAACCTTTTCCGGAATAAGGTTTACAGTTTTATTAATATTGCGGGGCTTAGTATCGGCCTGGCTGCGGCTATGCTGATTATGCTTTATACTAAAGATGAAGTAAGTTATGACCGCTTTCATGCCAATAGTGCTAATATCTATCGGGTAACTACCGAGTGGATTAATCCGGATGGCAGCGTGAAACAGGCTGATGGTACTACGGGGTATTTTCAGGGGCCGAAGTTCAAAGAGGGAGTGCCGGAGATTAAGTCTTATGTGCGCCTGCGCAGCGACTTCAGAAACATAAGGCAGGGTACAGAAATAAAAGGATACTCTGTAATTGAGACCGATTCAAATTTCTTTTCGGTGTTTACATTTCCGTTGCTGAGTGGTAATCCTGCCACGGCTCTTGACAAGCCTAAATCAATTGTGGTTTCGGACGAAATGGCTGTGAAACTATTCAAGCATACAGATGTGCTGGGAAAGACTATCGATTTTGTAGAAGAAGACAAGCTTGTGCCTTATATGATTACAGGTGTAGCCAGAAAAGCTCCGCAGAATTCTTCTGTAAAATTTGATTTCTTATTACCGATGGTAGTAAAAAATGAAGAATATCAGAATAAAGAAAACTGGTTCAGCTTCTTTCTGAATACTTTTGTAGTGCTCAATACAAATGGCAGTGAAGTAGCGGCAGAAGCAAAAATGAAGCGGGTCTATGAAGCTGATGCAAGGGAAACCATTACAAAAATGGCGAAAGACTATGAAATCAAAGAAAATGCCCGCTATGCACTACAGCCTTTAACAGATATGCATTTAAGCACGCAATTTGTTGCCCAGAATGGATTGACAGATGCGAGTAATCCTACTTTTTCTTATATCCTGACCGGAATTGCGCTATTTATCTTATTGATTGCCTGTATCAATTTTATTAACCTGACGGTGGCTCGTTCGTTGAAACGTGCCAAAGAAATAGGTGTACGGAAAGTAGTAGGTGGCGACAGGAAACAATTGATTTTTCAGTTTCTGGGTGAGTCTTTTGTTTTATGTTTAATAGCCTTTGGCCTGGCGCTTGCTATTGTGCAGGCTGTATTACCTACTTTCAATCAGTTGGCGAATAAGGCATTGGCATTTTCTTACCTGTTTGACCTGAAATTAATAGTAGCCTATGTTGCGCTTTTCTTTATCACCAGTTTGCTGGCAGGTTTTTATCCTGCAATGGTATTGTCCGGCTATGATCCTGTAAAAACACTTTACAGCCGCTTTAACCTGACAGGTAAAAATTATTTACAGAAAAGCCTTGTGGTAGTACAGTTTGGTCTGGCTTCTTTTCTGATTATTGCTACACTTACTATCTATTCACAATTTGACTATCTGACATCAAAGGAACTGGGTTATGATGATAAAAATCTGATAATGGTAGATAAATGGGGAATGAGCCATAGTCAGACACATCTGTTTATTGACGAATTGAAGAAAAGCCCGGATATTGTTGAAGTGGCTCCTAAAAATGCTGGTTCCTGGGGTACTATAGCCAAAATAAATGGAGAGAAACAAATAGATTTTGCTTATGAAACCGTTAACCCTACGTACCTGCCGCTTTTTAAAATACCTATTTTAAAGGGCCGTAATTTCTCTCGTGATTTCCCTACTGATTCAACTGAGTCGGTAATAGTCAACGAGGCGTTTGTAAAGAAAGCAGGCTGGAAAAACCCGATAGGCGAGTACGTGAACTTCTATCATGATAAGAATAAAAAATATAAGGTAATAGGGGTAGTGAAAAACCATCATTTTAATGCCTTGAATCAGGAAATTGGTTCACAACTATTTACCATGAAACCCGGTAATATGTATGGGAGGGTGTATATTAAGATTAAGCCTAATACAGAGGTAGCAAGTCTGAAACATATTGAGAAGACTTTCAAAAAACTTTTCCCTATCAATTCTTACGACTATAAGTTTGTAGCGGCTGAAAACCTGAAACGATACGAATCAGAAGCTAAATGGAAGCAAATCATGATGTTTGGGGCGGTGCTTACTATTTTTATCTCGTGCATCGGATTATTTGGACTGGCAACACTTTCGGCTGAAAAACGTACGAAAGAAATAGGCATTCGTAAAGTATTGGGAGCATCGGTGAGTAGTATCGTTCAGTTACTCTCTACTGACTTCCTTAAACTGGTAAGCCTGTCATTCATATTTGCTTTTCCACTTGCGTTTTATGCAGCGCAGGAATGGCTTAAAAATTATCCTTATCGTATTTCTATCGGGGCAGGTATTTTCCTTGCCACGGCTTTAGTGACGATTGCTATTGCATTGCTGACGGTTGGGGGGCAGGCAATAAGGGCAGCGCTGATGAATCCGGTGAAAAGTTTGAAGACGGAATAGGAATTAAAGTAAAAGAGGCAGAAGAGAAACCCTTCTGCCTCTTTTTATATCAGTTAGAATTTTATCGCTTCTTAAAAACCATTATCTCCTTTACAGGATTCCCCACATATAGTTTTACCTGGCTGGTTTCGAACTCAATTCTGGTGGCTTTACCCAGATTCTCATAAAATTCATTTTCGGCTTTCATGGCCTCTGGCGGGCCTGCCATTTCGGTAGTTATTAATTCAGTACTTTTGACAGAACCATCTGATTCTTTGTATGTATAAGTGGCGCCATACATATTTACGTAGCTATGGCCTGAAATATTAAGGTATGCCAGATTGTCGGGGGCTTTCTTCACAATATCCATTCCCAGTTTTTCTGAACCTGCGGTTTTGCTGTTCTGGTAGCCTGAAAAATAATATTCAGTGGGTTTTGAAACATTGCCAGGGTCTTTGCTAGAGACCGGAGCGTTTGGGTTCTCACTGTCTTTTGAATTTGCTGTGGCCGGTAAATCATCGGCAGTTGCAGACATATCTTCAGGCCCTTTTTCGCAGGCCATCATCATTGCTGTGAAACTCAATAATAGCATTATCTTTTTCATAAAAAATAGATTTAAGGTAATATTACGAGGATATTATTTTATGAAAAATGGTTGGAACGGGGTGGGGATATTTTGGGCTAATAATTTATAACTGAATTGTATCAGGGCTTGGGTCGGATTTACTCATTGGATTTGGCAAAAGCCGGGATGGTTTTTTATTGTTGAGGAGGGTGTATCAAAAGTATTTTCTAGCAAATAATATTTGGAGTATTTTGCTTTTGATACACCCTCATTGAATTTAAGTCTGAGGGTCGTGGCAATTGAATCTATACTTTAAGCTGGAGTTATTCCTATTAGAGTAACTATGGGTGTTGAGGGCAGGATTAAACGCTGTGGAAGAAGCATAAAAAATGCTTGGAAGTAAAACACAAAAGCGATAAAAAGTCTTGTCCGTCAACGTACGGAGATTGTCCGATTTCGGACGGGTTTGTTTTATTCTTTTAGTGTAATATGCTGACTATTAATGATTTGTATTTTTGGCATGGCTTTAGATAATTATATTGTACAATACAAAATTATGAAAAGGCTATGCTTAAGAACTATTTTAAAATAGCAATAAGGAATCTGCAACGCAATAAGACGTATGCCCTGATTAATGTTCTCGGTCTTGCGTTAAGCATGAGTTGCGGAATCCTTATTTTTGCTTTAGTGAAACACCACCTGAGCTTTGACAACTTCCATCAAAATTCCGACCGCATTTATCGTATTGTGACGGAGCAACACCGGGATAACATCAGCTATACCTATAGTGTCCCCAATCCTTTGGGCAAGGCTTTCAGGAATGATTATACATTCGGTGAAAAAGTTGCCCGTATCTGTACTTTCGACGACCAGTTGATTACGGTAAAACAAGGCAATGAAATCAAGAAATTTAAGGATGAGGAAGGGGTAGCTTTTACAGAACCTGAGTTTTTTG
>CALRLN020000342.1:0-6056 GCA_943368675.1 Chitinophaga pinensis
GAGCCTCTACAAAAAAAGACTGATATTCGTTCTGAAAATATGCGCCTCTGGCACCAAGTGTAATGACTACATTCCTCACACCTTTATCTAATAAAATCTTTGCTGCTTCTCTTATTGAGTTATCATCATTTACCTGTACGCCTGTCAGCAGTTGAGCTTCCGTTTCATTGGGTGTAATGAGATAAAGATTTTGGTAGATTTCTCTAGGCAACTCCTGTGCAGGTGCGGGGTTCAGAATCACTTTGCTTTCAGTTTTTAAACCATGATTTGCAGCAAAAACCACACTGCTAACCGGAATCTCCAATTGCATTAATATTACCTCAGCCTCTTCTATCTCTTTCGCAGCTTTCAGAATATCTTCTTCTGATAAGGTATCATTCGAGCCGGGAGCTACTACAATTTTGTTTTCTCCTGCCTCATTGACAATAATCAATGCAGTACCGGAAGCTTTATCGTGGTCTGTACTGATATAATCCGTATTAATTTTTTCTTTTTTAAACCCTTCAATGGCTTGTTTGCCAAAAACATCGTTTCCTACTTTGGCAACCAGTACCACGTCACCGCCCATGCGGGCTGCTGCTACTGCCTGATTAGCCCCCTTTCCTCCGGCAAACATAAAAAATGTACCTCCCAGAATGGTTTCACCGGGATTCGGGAAACGATTAGTCTTCACCACCATATCGGTATTAGAACTACCTATAACAACAATCTTTGACATACTGATTTATAATTTTGTGGATATATTTATCGTGCAGCTATTATCAATCCAAGCCCTGTTATATAAAGTAATAGCATCACATTTAAAATCACTGATGTACCCTTGGGAGCATTTCTGAACTCTTTCCAGATAAAGATTCCCCAGATGGCAGCCACTACAGTTGCCCCTTGTCCTAAACCATAAGAAATCGCCGTTCCGGCCTTATCAGAAGCAATAATGCTGAATGCCATACCTATGCACCAGATTGCTCCTCCCAGAATTCCCGTCAGGTGGTTTTTTAAACTTCCTCTGAAATAATCGCCATAAGTGACTGGAGTACCCACAAACGGACGGAACATCAGGAATGTATTAAACACGAAATTGCTTAAAAAGATGCCAATAGAGAAAAAGAACACAGCTGTATAAGGGCTCAGCTTGCCTGCTTCAGGTATAGAAAAGTCTGGAAACATGGCCTGTGCAACATATTTATAAAAATAACCCATCAGAACTCCTGCCACTACCGACAGAATCAGGCCTTTGGAAGAAACTCCCTGATTTTGCGATGCTGTGCGACGATAAGCATAAGCATTCAGCAAAATGGCTAGTGCTACCAACCCTACACCTAAAAAAATCATTGATGAGTTACCCACAGGATTATCCAGATAATTGACAATCACTCCAATCACCAGAGCCAGACCAATACCCACCGGGAAAGCCACAGACATACCTGCAATAGCAATGGCAGCACCTAAAAGAATATTGGCTGCATTGAAAACTACACCACCAAGAATAGCAGAACCGATATTTGATGAATCAGCCTGTTGAATATCTGCTATAAAACTTCGTCCTCCCTCACCAGTGCTACCCAATGTAAAAGCAAATAAAATAGCCAACACTACAATACCTATTACATAGTCCCAGTAAAAAAGCTCAAACCGCCAGGATGAAGCTGCCAGTTTCTGCGCATTTGCCCAGGATCCCCAGCATAACATGGTTATAATGCAGAAAAGTACCGCAAGCGGATAGGTCTCAATGATGAACATAGTTTTATAGATTAGAGGTGTAAGGGGGTTACTTCTTTTTAGGCTGATGCATCATTAAATCTTCAATAATGGCCGCTACTTCCGCTGTTGGCATCTTTTCTGTCAGATAAGTAATCTTCTCTCCCGGAATCAGCACATTGGTACCATCATCTTTAATTTCAAAATTCAATTTTCTTGTCGAGAAATACGGCTCTACTCCTTTTACTGCCACCAATACAGCGGTTTGGTCCCAACTATTGCGGCCAATGGTGTTTTTATCCTTTGTAAGTGCTACCTGAAAAGCATCTTTTACCGGGCTATTTTGTATGGTTTCATTGTTAATTAAACGAATACCTGTTCTTATCTTCTCTCCTATTTCAAAACCACTCAATAGCATGGGTGTACTCCATTCTGAAAAAACCTTTTGCGAGGCTTTGGTATCTATATGCACATTATACTCATGCCCACGATTTTCCTTGTTCAAGCCTGCAGCCATTGAGACCAGCAGTTTCACTTTTTTCTTTATCAGGTCTTTGCCAGAAAGCTTTGAAAATTCATCGGGTTGCGAGTCTAGCAAGTCTGCCATATTTGTAAAGAATCCTACAGTTATAATCGTAACAGACTGGTCGGGCTGTTTGGACAGAATCTTTCTATAGAGTTTAGTAGCTTCCATCGCCTCAGTATTTGATTTAACCTTATGAGGGTATTTATCTACAATAAACTCTGCCCATTTTTGTGAGCAGTTCATATTGGGCTTTTCTCTTTTTGTTACACCAAGCGGTATATCCGGACGCCCGAAATAGGTATTCAGTAAACTCATGGTTGGTACCGTTGTCTCAAAAGCATTAGACGAAATCGTAGCAAGAATTTTGGCTTCGCCTCCATCAGCAAAAGCATGAAGCAAGGCCATAGCACCTACATCATCATAGTCGGGTGCAATATCGGTATCAAAAATAACTGAAACAGGTTTGTTTTTCTGAGCAGAAGCGCATAGGCTTAACACATAAAGTATAATGATAAAAAACTTAAGCATTTGAATAAATGGTTACAGACTGAATATATTTGTTCAAAAATAGGAAATAAATGTTAAATATTTGTATTTATACAGGAAGAAATACTTGCTCATCAAACATAAAAAATGGTTTTATTTTATATTTCTCTCTAACTTGCCAACCGGACAAAATAAACCAAATCTATGAAAAGAACATTAACCATCCTGCTCTGCTTTATAGCTTTCTTCACCCGGGCACAAAAAGCAGAAGTATGGCTTACAAATGCCGATAAATCAGCTTTATTTCAGAAACAAAATGAAGCATTAAGTTTTGGTAATGAGAAAACTGATAGCCCCACCATATTCGTCGACGACACCAAACGCTTTCAGACTATGGATGGTTTTGGTTTTACGCTCACAGGGGGTAGTGCAACATTGATTAATCAGCTAAAGACCGACGAAAAGGCTGCCCTTCTTAAAGAACTCTTTGCTACAGACCAGAACAATATCGGTATTAGTTATCTGAGAATCAGCATCGGTGCGTCTGATTTGAGCGACCATGTGTTTACTTATAATGACCTCCCAAATGGAGAGACTGACCCGAATATGAAGAAATTCAGCCTGACAGAAGAACAAAAAGACCTGATACCTGTGCTGAAGCAAATCCTGAAAATCAATCCGGCTATTAAAATTCTCGGGTCTCCCTGGACACCCCCTGTTTGGATGAAAACAAACAATAACTCGAAAGGTGGTAGTCTGAAACCTGAATATTATCAGGTGTATGCGAAATACTTAGTTAAGTATATTCAGGAAATGCAAAAAGAAGGAATTCGTATTGATGCCATTACGATTCAGAACGAGCCTTTGCACCCCGGCAATAATCCAAGTCTTTTGATGTTGCCCAGCGAGCAAGCAACTTTTATTAAAAAGAGTCTTGGTCCCGGTTTCAAAACTGCCGGAATAAAAACCAAAATTATTCTCTATGACCACAATGCTGACCGCCCGGATTATCCAATAAGCGTATTGAATGACCCGGAAGCCCGCAAATACATTGATGGCTCTGCTTTTCATCTCTATGGTGGCAATATTGAAGCCTTAGGAGAAGTACATGAGGCCCACCCAGACAAAAACCTGTATTTTACCGAACAATGGATTGGTGCACCGGGTAATTTTGCCGGAGATTTAAAATGGCATGTTAAGAATCTGATTATAGGCGCACCAAGAAACTGGAGCAAAAATGTATTAGAATGGAATCTGGCAGCTGACCCCAAACAAAATCCACATACTGATGGTGGTTGTACAGAATGTCTGGGTGCTATGACTATTAGTAATTCTATCGTACGCAATCCGGCCTATTATATTGTGGCACATGCCTCTAAATTTGCCCGTCCGGGTTCGGTGCGAATTGCCTCTAATACTACGCTGAGTCTGGCGAATGTAGCTTTTAAAACGCCAGCCGGTAAAACCGTTTTGATTGTATTGAATGAATCTGATAAGCCTCAGGCATTTACTATTTCAAGTAAAGGCAAAACCCTGAATCAATCGCTTGGCGCAGGCTCAGTGGCTACATATATCTGGTAATCGCAACTTAAAAAAAACTGTCCCGAAAAAGTTTAAGCCGGATAATGTATAGCTTAATTTTTTTCGAGACAGTTTTCACGCTGTTTCACGAATCAATCAGTAAGTCCCTTTATAGCGATGATCTCCCCTCTTATTAGGTATACGTTTCAGTGGTATCTGCATCCCTTTGGTATCCTCCAGCCAGGTCCATACCTGATCTCTCAGATCTTTGGCAATAGCCTGATGCTCAGGGCTTCTGATTAGGTTATTCACCTCCATTGGATCATTCTTTAAATCATACAATTCATTGGCATCCCACACCCCATGATTAAAGATGTACTTATAGCGGTCTGTCCTGACAGCAAACATGGTGGGTGTCTGTGGAAAATCATACTCCCAGTAATACTCATAAAAAGCCTTGTCTTTCCAATCTGTTTTTTGTCCTTTCAGAATCGGCAGGAAAGATTTCCCCTGCATTTGCGCAGGTGTCGGTAAACCTGCATAAGACAGAATCGTGGGAGCAATATCTATATTCTGAATTACTTCTGTTACTTTCGAATTAGCCTTTATTGTACTCGGGCAACGCATAATCAGCGGTACTCTCATCGATTCTTCATAAGCATGTCGTTTATCAATCAACCCATGCTCTCCAAAGCTAAAACCATTGTCTCCCATATAAATCACCATCGTATTTTCAGCCTGTCCGTTATCTTCCAGCCATTTCAATACTCTGCCAATACTATCATCCACCCCTCTGAGTGTTTCTGCATACTGGCGATAAAAATCATTGAACTGGATTTGCCCATGATACAGATAATCAACACCATGCCAGCTATATCTCTGATTTTTCACCCATTGCGGCATATCTTTAACATTCGGATTCATAGGTGGCTGTGCCGGATTGTGAGCAGGCATAGCGCCAAAAATCCTGCTGCTATCTGTCTTTGTCAGGTACATTGATTCAGGATAAACCAACGCATCTTTGAAAGTACCTTTATGCCTTTTAGCAGGTTGAAACTCTGCATGAACTCCCTTGTGCGACAAATACATACAAAATGGCTTGCTTTTATCTAAAGAGTTAAGCCATTGTTCTGCATAGTCGGTAAGTAAATCAGAGATATAAGCGCTGTCTTTATGCGCTACCTGTTTGCCATTGATATTGAAAGTCGGATTATAATACACACCCTGCCCTTTGAAACTCAACCAATAATTAAATCCGGGCTGCGGGGCATCATCAGTATTGCCCATATGCCATTTACCCAGGAAAGCAGTGCTGTATCCGGCTTTCTGTAAATATTGAGGAAAAAACTTTAAACCCTTAGGCAAAGGTGCCTGATTATCTACGATAGTGTGCGTGTGTGCATATTGCCCGGTGAGAATACTGGCTCTGCTTGGCGAACAGAGGGCAGTGCTAACAAAGGCATTCTGAATGTGAGCACCCTCACGGGCAATTCTATCCATATTCGGTGTTTGCAGACCCGGCACTTTATTCATGAAGCCCATAAAATCATACCGATGGTCGTCAGCCAGAATAAAGATGATATTCTTGGGTTTTGCCGGAGGTGGGTTTTTGCCTTTCCAACCGCATAAAAACAGTAAAAAGGCAAATAGTAGAAGTTTTATTTTCATAGGTGAGGAACTTGAATGTTGTACCTGCAAATATTCAGAAAAAATGGCAGCCTGCCAAGAATGTCTAAATTTAATTAGCCTTTGAATTGATATTCATTATTTTATTGTAGATATTTTTTTTAAATCTACTATCTTTAATGGCAAATCTCGGGCTCAT
>CALRLN020000343.1:0-6051 GCA_943368675.1 Chitinophaga pinensis
ATAAAAAATATAATATAAACATCTGAAGTATCGCCGAGAAAAACAGATAATATGGCTGCCCCAATCAGTAATAATACCAAAGGACTGGTAAATTGCTTGATTAGAAGCAGAAAATCTTTACCAAAAAATGAATGGCCTGTCTGTGAGGGTATGGTTTGTAATCTGCTTATATTTATGGTATTTAACCCAGTGTCTGAGCTATTCAGTTGCTTAAACCAGTAGCTGATATCCAGTGACCAGAAACTTTTTGTCGGTAAATCCTGCATGAGATTATTCTGAAAAAAAATGATAGGCTATTTCATACTGTAGGACTGCATTATTTAGCCTGCTGACTATTGTTTCTTTTAACCCACTTCACTATCTCAAACCATATAACACATAAACATCCTACACCTATACTAATCAATAATTGAATGAGTGTTAAAGGATAAAACTGAAAGAAATCTGCCAAAGGTTTTATATAGATTAGCATTGCTATCAATACAACCGTGATACCTGTAATGAGTAGAATCAGATTATTTTTATAGCGTAAAGTAGCAAGGAAAGAATAATAAAATGAACGATTCTCTAAGGTGAGTAATATGTTTGCTGCTACAAGCGTAGTAAATACCATCGTTCGGGTAATCAATTCACCGAAGCCCTGATGCACGGCATATTGATAGATGAACAAAGTGCCTGCCGTAATCATGAGTCCTTGCATGATACTGGTGGTCAGTTCTTTCCAGTTAAAAAAAGTATTGGTAAACGGCCGTGGTTTCTGAATCATGGTGTTCTTTTCCATGGGTTCGTTTTCATAGATAATAGAGCAGGTAGGCCCCATGATTAATTCCAGAAATATAATGTGCACAGGCGAAAAAATATTCGGGTAAATCCAGCCCAAAGCCAGCGGAAGAAACACTGTCAGAATAATAGGTATATGAATGGAGATAATGTACTGAATGGCTTTTTTGAGATTAGCGTATATTTTTCTGCCCGCGGCTATGGCATCAACCATTTTTGATAAATCGTCTTCCAGTAAAATCAGTGAGGCAGCTTGTTTTGCTATCTCGGTTCCTTTTTTGCCCATTGCTATGCCAATATGAGCCGATTTCAAGGCAGGCCCATCGTTTACCCCATCGCCTGTCATTGCTACTATCTCATTGTCTTTTTTCAAAGCATTAATAATTCTGAGCTTGGCTTCCGGAAACATTCTTGTATAAAGGTTGGTTTCCTGCACTACTCCCTGCAATGCTGTTTCAGATAACTGCATCAGTTCGTCCCCTGTCATGCTTTTATCATAACCTTTAAACCCAATCTGGCGGGCAATAGCAGAAGTAGTAGCGGCGTTGTCGCCGGTAATAATCTTTACTGATATACCTGCCTGATAAAAATTTTCTAATACCTCAGCAATATTCTTTTTAGGAGGGTCATAAAACGAAACAATGCCCTTGAATGTAAATTTAAAGTCCTGCTGCTTTTCCGGAAAATCATCATCTTTGAAATGCGCTTCTCCAACACCCAATACTCTATATCCATCGGTAGTAATGGTTTTAATGGCCTCATTAATCTGCTGTTTTTCAATCGGGCTTAAATCTGAAACATCCATCAAGGCCTCCGGTGCACCTTTTGCCGCAATAATCCTGCTGTGTGTATCACTCTCAAATATATGGGTCATCATGGGGGGCTTTCCATCTAAGGGATACTCGTGAATCATCTTGTAAAGAGGCCTCACATCAATTCCTTCTATTTTTGCGTAGGCATCATGCAAAGCGATTTCCATGGGGTCAAACGGAATCGGTTCGCTGGCAAACATCGCAAGTTTAATCAGTTCCTTTTCATTATCGGTCAACACACCACCCGCCTTGGCTATTTTCTGAGTACTATGTACATAAATATCAGCAAGGCTCATTTTATTTTCAGTGAGTGTTCCGGTCTTATCTGTGCATATTACGGTTGCACTTCCAAGGGTTTCAACGGTTTTCATCTGTTTCACAATGATGCCTGTTTTCATGAGCCGCCATGCCCCTAATGCCATAAAAGTAGTGAAGGCAACAGGAATTTCTTCCGGCAGGATACTCATGGCTAAAGTAAGCGCCTTGAGCAGACTATCTAAAACAAGATGAGAAATAAAATAGTTGATAAGCCAGACAATGATAAAAATGATAAAGCCTGCAATGACCATCATTTTTACAAAATTGTTTATCTGTAATTCCAGTGGGGTTTTTTCTTCTGTTATGTTTTCAAGGCTTTTGCCAATTTGACCCAGACGGGTATTGTTTCCTATGGCAGTAATGGTGGCAATTGCTAAGCCGCTTGATACGGTTGTGCCCTGGTAAATAAAATGATCTTCTTTTGTAAGGTCTTTGAACACCGAAAGAGATTCTCCTGTAAGGATAGATTCGTTGACAGAAAAATCATTGGAATGAATAATGCTGCCATCTGCAGTAATAGAAGTGCCTTCTTCTACAATCAGGCAATCACCTATTACGAGGTATTCACTCGGAATAGATACAATCTGCCCGTTTCTGATAACCTTACAGGTTGGCTGAGTATAGTTTTTTAATTGTTCTAAAGCATTGTGGCTTCGGGTATCCTGATAAATAGAAATAAAAGATACCAGAACAATGGCAGAGGCAAGAAAAACGCCATCTGCAATTGCGCCGTTTATAAAATAAATACAGGATGTAACCAATAACAGAATAATCATTGGTTCTTTGATCAGACTTTTTAAAACACGCAGAAACCCGTTTTCTTTTTTATAGATTATCTGGTTATCTCCATATTTCTGACGGGAAATAAGTACATCTTCATTACTTAATCCGGTTATATTAAAATTATTACTAGCCAAAGTGAAGTGTTTTTTACGTAACTGCCCTTATATTATCTGAATGAAATTTTGCTATACTTCGATAAATATAGTAATAACTGTCTGAGAATTCTGCGTACTTATTCACTTATTTTGCAATTGTAGTGGATACCTGAAATATTGAAAGTACCGTAACATAAATCTCCTTCCGGATATTTGTAGACAGCCCGGGCATCTCCGGCTAATTTGTATCCGTTTATTTGTTTATAGTTTTTCAGAGGGGTTTCCCAGGGGATTTTTCTCATTACATTTTCTTTTTCAAACGCATAGCGTTCATCTGAAACAAAATTAACGAGTTCTCCTTTTTCATTAAAATACAACCAGGCGGTAATAGTAATGTGATTGTTAGTAAAAGAGGCTTTCACCTGATTATGAGATACTTCCAGCCATTTAATTCTTTTATCTATCAGTGTGGCAGGGGCAAGACAGCACATATCGTTAAAAAATGTGACCGTTTCGGCTTTTCCCATTTCAGTGCCTGCCTGATACTGGACTTTGAATAAAGACAGTAAACGGATGTCCATAAACGCTGAGCCGTTTTTAAAAGAATGAAACCCTGCCACAGGCAAATGTTTCATGGTGGCGTTCATAAAGAAAAAGCGCTTTGATGAATCAATAAAATTGTATTGCTCAGAGGTAAAAGGCATCCATTCCGATTGGTTGGTTTTCCTTATTTTTCCGTTGAATGTTATGTTGAAATTAGTTATGCGTGGCTTGCCTACAGATTGGGTGTAATGGAGGTACTTTTTTACAGGTTCGGGTAAGTCTTTTATATCTGTTTCTGTTAGTATCAGTTCTGAGTGCGTATCTGAATGTCGTAAACTCTTGCTAACCTCCGCATGATATTTATTACTGAACCTTCCGGCAATAAAGCTCATTATTATCACTAAAAGTATAATAATATTGACTATTGTTCCAAACTTAGCTTCCTGCCAGGAATTGATAATGGCTATCTGAGAGATGATAATGCCGAACAGCCCATATAGTGGCCAGTACGAATTTTTAAAAATAAACAGGAGAGAAGCATACAAGATTAATAAGAGTGCTACTAACCACAAAATACCCATTGTTTTTGAAATGGGCTGGTTAATAACTTTTGTAGAGCCCAAGTCAAAAGCTTCAATGAAACCCGGCAGATGAATAAGGCCATGAACTATTAATACTATAAAAAAGGCAATTCTCATAAAGTTTTTTTCAAAGGTCTTTATTTAAACAGCCATGTTATATGACTGTGGTCATACTCATTTATAATAGATGTCAGCTATGGCAGCAATAGTCAACGAAGCCCTCGTATTTGTATAAACACATAGCCAATCTTATCAAACAATCTTTGTTCTCTTATAGAAGATTAAATCTGATATTTATGACAATTTATATGAGATATAAAATCCTTAAAATTGAGTTTAAAAATCTCATACTTTCTTTTCAGACAATCCATTTCCTCTTTAAAATTTGACTGAGTATAGTTTATCTTGTTTGTGTTGCCGGGCGTAATTGTTACTTCTTTATCAATAGTAATCAAACCTTCCTGAAGGTGTCTGATGGTTTGGAAAAAGTATTGAAAATAGTTGAAGAAAATGGCTATTTTATCATCGTGTTTTGTGCAAATGAGGTGCTCATTCTGTAATGAAGCCAGAAGATTTAGTAAGGAATCATTTTCCTGAGCAATCATTTCCAATTCATGTTGCCAGAGTTTCTGTTCAGTCTGCTCCGGAGTGAGTGTTTGAGTATCCATTGTTGTACAGAGAAATAAGTAAACAAGCTGACTATCTTTACTGAAATAACATCTGGTAAGAAGCAAAAAACAGCAATAAAAATTTTACTGTTTTCATGGTTGAGTTTACATAAAAGCAGGCAATAATCTGCCATTTTCCTTATCAAAATTAGTATATCTGTAAATAAGAATCTATGAGGTAAATCATTAAGATGAATGAGAAAAAACAGGTATGCCGATTCACAAAAACTGCCTTACCGAAACTATTTATACAATAACACTATAGACACTGAATAAGATATAAAACAGTGAAGCACCTGACTAATGTCAGTTTTTTGCGATGGAATTAACCTGAAATTTGTCGAAAAAATGTTATGATAAAACTTCATAAATACTTTCAGGTTTCGCGGGTGAGTGGTTTACTATTCTCAATATTTTTTTATTCAGCACTTTACACAGTCTCCGGGCAGGAGAGGGGTATAGAGTTGTATTTGACGAGAATCAGTTCAGACCCGGATTATGCTAAAAAGCTTGGAATTAAAGAACCCGGATTGTTGAAGAAAGTTTATGAATTAAACGACTATCAAAACCTCTGGACAAAGAAAACAGAGAGTTTCAGGAATGATTTTTTACAAACTCTGGAGCTGGCAGAGCATTATGGGTTGACGAGAGAAAAATACGCCATCAGTTATTTGCCGGATAGTTCAGAAAACGAGATAGTTCTGACAGACGCTATTTTGTCATTTTTTAGTGATATCGCTTTCGGTACCAGCTCGATTAATTTTGCTTTTAACGGCCTTGGCTATGCCAGGGATAAATGCCAGCCTATTGACAGAATCCTGTTTGATTCGATTCAGAAAAATGGTTTTAATAATACTTTTGTTTCGCTTCAACCTTCTTCCGGCCTTTATCAGGAGTCGTTGAAAATGCTGCAGAAAATAATCGCTATCCGTAAACCAGGCTTGTGGAATGAAGAGATAGTGAAAAATACGGACAGTTTAAAAGACAACTACCCTTTATATAGCAAGTTATATTATCTCGGCATTCTGCCTTCATTAAAAGATACCTTAGGTTTAGATGAGGCAAAAATCACAGAAGCGCTAAAGAGCTTTGAAAGGATGTTTAATTTGCCTGAGGATGGAAAATTAAGCCGAATTGCGCTGCAAAAGTTAAACATTCCGATGGCCGACATTCAGAAGATTTTAGTTGAAAATATCAATAAATGCAGAGCACTTAATTGTATAGAACACAAAAGATTTATTCATATCAATATCCCATCGGCCACTCTGAAACTATACACATCCGACACGCTACAGCTATCCATGCGGGTAATAGTTGGAAAACCATCAACACCTACACCCGTATTTTGTGCCAAACTCAACCAGGTTACCTTTTTCCCTTACTGGAATGTTCCGCGCAATATTGCTGTAAAAGAGTTTCTGCCGATTATTAAAAGAGATATCCGATACCTGGATAACAATGGTATTCAGGT
>CALRLN020000344.1:0-6049 GCA_943368675.1 Chitinophaga pinensis
TTTGCACTGGACCCCAATTTTATTTCAAACGGAAATGTTTATTTATTTTATGTGGTCGACAGGCATCATTTGCTGAAGTTTGGCACCTCTCAATACAACGCAGCCACTAACGAATATTATAATGCAACTATTGGTCGCATCACAAGATATACGGCTACTGCAAACTCAAATTTCTCTCAGATAAATTACAGTTCAAGAAAAGTCCTTTTGGGAGAGACCAAATCAACTGGTATGCCTATTCTGCATGAATCACATGGAGTGGGGCAGATTGCTTTTGGTACAGACGGTACACTACTGGCAAGTTTGGGTGACGGCGCCAGTTACGCCTCTGCTGACCAGGGTTCAGCAAGCGAAACATACTGGCAGACAGCCCTGAATGATGGTATTATCAGCAGTCAGGAAAATGTCGGGGCGTACAGATGCCAGATGCTTAATTCCTTAAATGGTAAAATAATAAGAATTGACCCGAATACAGGAGATGGTCTCCCCTCAAATCCATATTGGGATGCAAATAATCCCCGTTCGGCGCAATCAAGAGTATGGGCCAGAGGGTTAAGGAATCCTTATCGTTTTGCCATCAAAACCGGAACGGGAAGCCCCGACAGAAGTGATGGAGACCCAGGCGTATTTTTTATTGGTGATGTGGGCTGGAATACAAAAGAGGAACTCAATATACTTACTACTAAAGGACAGAACTTCGGTTGGCCGTCATATGAAGGCTTAGACTTACAGCCTGCTTACAATAACAATACTTTTAAACCTTCCTCATTTGAAAGACCCAAATTAGACTGGCGTAATGGAAGTACCGCAAGAGGATATATCAATGGTACAATCTATAACGTCGGCAGCGCTCAACTGGCTGGCACCTCTTTTACCGGAAATGCTTCTACGGGCGGATTCTGGTATACTGGTTCAAGTTTCCCTGCAGAATATAAAAACACCTATTTTCATGCTGATTATGGCGGTGGATGGATCAGGAATATCAGCTTTGATGATAACCTTAACCCAACTCAGGTCCGGAATTTCGTTCCTAATGGGAGCGGTCCTATTCTGTACTTAGCTCAGCAACCTTTTCAGGATGCACTGCTATATGTCAAATACCCCGATGAGATAAGGCGTGTTTCTTATAGCCAGTCGGGCAATAAAATTCCGACAGCAATTGCATCATCAGACAAAATCTTTGGCGCATCACCTTTAACTATACAATTTACGGGAGATCAATCTTATGACCCGGAAAACGGGAATTTATCCTACCTCTGGGAGTTTGGCGATGGAAGTACGAGTACCTCAGCCAATCCGTTGAAAACATTCAATACAACAGGCGCTAATGCTTATCAGGTAAAGTTGACCGTTACGGACAATGCGGGAGCAAAGAGTTCGACGAATATCCTGATTTCACCGAACAATACTCCGCCTGTTATTAATTCAAGCACTTTAAGCGAACTCAACACTTTTCAGGTAAGTGGTAAAACCTATCTGACTTTAGATTGTTCGGCTACTGATAATGAAACTGCTGCAACGCAATTGAATTATAGCTGGCAGGTAGCCTTATTTCACAATGAGCATAACCACCCTGAACCACCTATTAATCAAAGAACAACCTCAACTGTTATCTCTCCCGTAGGTTGCGATGGCGCCACTTATTGGTATAGAATTACACTCACAGTTCAGGATGCACAAGGTTTAGCAACTTCAATAAATAAAGATATTTATCCAAATTGCGGAGGTACGCCTCAAACTATTACCTTCAATGAATTAATTGATAGACTCAATACTGATTCGCCTTTCAGCATCAATGCCGCTTCTACGTCTAATTTGCCGATTTCTTATTATGTGTTAAGTGGCCCAGCAACGGTAGCAGGTAATATTGTTACGCTAACAGGTATTCCCGGCACTATAAGTATTGCAGCTACCCAACCAGGTAATAACAGTTTTGCTCCTGCAAGGCCTGTTATCCGGACATTTACCGTAAGTAAAAAGGCAGACACTCCAACTACTCCGCCAGCACCTGATGGCAACGGTAATGGATTGGCGGCTACCTATTTTGATAATATGGATCTTACAAACCCCAAATTAGCAAGAATTGATACAAAAATTGATTTTAACTGGGCTACAGGCGCACCTGCAACGGGCATTGCTACTGATACTTATTCTGCAAGATGGGAGGGAGAAATACTACCTAAATATACAGAAACCTATACTTTAAGTGCATCAGCCGATGATGGAATCAGGGTTTGGATTAATAGTCAGTTAGTGCTAGACAAATGGGTTGACCAGTCTTTTACAACTTATAATTTCAATGTAAACCTGATAGCCGGGCAAAAAGTACCTATCAGGATTGAATATTATGAAAATGGCGGAGATGCAGCAGTCAGACTGGAATGGACAAGTGCAAGCCAGGTGAAGGAAGTAATACCGCAAAGCCAGCTATTTGGTATTGTGGTGCCAATTACACCTACCACACCAACGGACGGAAACGGGAATGGTCTGGCAGCTACCTACTTTGATAACGCTAATTTGACTAACCCGAAAATTACCAGAATAGATGCCAGAATTGATTTTAACTGGGGCAATGCCTCACCAGATCCGATAGTCGGAAGTGAGAGTTTTTCTGCTCGTTGGCAGGGCCAGATTTTACCGAGGTATTCAGAAAAATATACCTTTAGTATCACCTCTGACGATGGCGTGAAAGTATGGATCAATAATCAATTGAAGGTCGATAAGTGGGTAACCCAGTCTTCAGTTACTAATACTTTTACAGTAGATATGGTTGCAGGTCAGAAAGCGGCTATTTTGATTGAGTATTATGATAATACAGGCAATGCCATGATAAAACTGGAATGGGCAAGCGCAAGTCAGGTAAAAGAGGTAATACCACAAAGCCAGTTGTTTGGTATAGAACCCGAGCCGATTGCAGGTACAGGTTTAACAGGTAGTTATTACAATAACAGAGATTTGAGCAGTTTAAAATTAACCCGCATAGATAAGACAATCAACTTTAACTGGGGAAATGGCTCACCTGCTTCAAGTATCTCTGCTGATACTTATTCTGTTCGTTGGGAGGGTTTTTTGCTGCCTCGCACTACTCAGGTATATACAATTATGATAACAGGAGATGATGGAGTAAGGGTTTGGATTGATAACAGATTGATAATTAATAAGTGGATTGACCAACCGCCAACTACTCATTCGTATGCTATATTACTTTCAGGCGGTGTAAAAGTGCCTGTTAAAATAGAGTATTACGAGAATACAGGCGGAGCCGTTGCCAAATTGGAGTGGTCTGGGCCGAATCAGGCTAGAGAAGTAATACCGCAGAGTCAGTTATTTCCTAAAATAAGTACCTCGGGCATTATTAATGACTCACAGATTCCGGAGATGATGAGTGATATGCTCTTGTCAGAAACACTCGAAGCAAGTGACATTGCGCTTTTCCCGAATCCGGCCGACGATGTTGTAAAGATTCAGCTAAATAAACTTGCGTATAGCACAGTAAGATTGCAGATGATTAATGAAAGAGGGGTTGTTGTTCATCAGGAATCATTCAGCAATAAGGCCGAACACCAATTGTCTACAAAACCATATAGCAGTGGTATTTACTTTTTATGGTTGGAAGATGAAACCCAACAAATACAAAAATCAGTCAAAAAACTGATTATAGTACACTAAAATCGAAAAAGTAAAAACGGTTTAAAGATTTTTTTATACATTGTAAGCAAAGTAAAGAATGGTATGTTGTTAAAAAGACACCATTAAAGGCATGGTTTTTGCGATTGATTACGTTAATTACAAAGCAGTTATTATCTGGCAATGCTATTGAGAAGATTGATAATTTTTATCTTTTTTGCTACTTCTTCTTTTGTCGTTAATGCTCAAAGTTCATCTAAAGCACTTCAGAAAGCTGAAGCGCAATATGATGCTTTGGCATACGCAAAAGCAATAGAGTTGTATGAAGCTGCTTTGAAAAAACCTAAGGGCCTCACTGAAGAAGAAAGCCTGAAAGCAAAATTACAATTGGCCTTGGCTTATCGTCAGGTAAAAGACTTTGTGAATGCCGAGAGAGTTTTCAGAGAGGTTTTAAGTACAAACCCGGCACTCAAAGGCGATGATGTAAAAGCCTATCTGCAATTTGCACAGGTATTAACCAGTAACGGAAAATACACAGAAGCCAACCAATACTGGCAGAAATTCAATGAGATACAGGAGCAGGATAAGAGAGGAGAAGAGTTTATTAAGCTCAATAGTAATCGGGGTGCTTTAGAAAGAAATGCAGGGAGCTACCAGATAGAATATATAGGTATTAACTCAAGCAGTGCTGATTTCAGCCCGGTTTACTATAAAAAAGGACTGGTTTTTGTATCAGGCCGAACGGGCAATGCGACTATAAAAAGAGTCTTTAACTGGGATGCTTCGTCTTTTCTTGACTTATTTTATTTAGAAGACCTGAAAGTGCTCAAAACCGAGTCAAACGCCTCTGCTATCGGCACAAGCTCATCAACTGCTGCGCAAGCTCCCGCCGCATCAAAAAGGCTGGGAAACGATTATTATACGCCTCCTACGTCTAACGATAGTAAAACAGTTGGTAGAAAGGGAAGTGACCATGTAGCAGGGAGTAAAGATTTAGACTACGAAGAAGAGCCAACCGTTCCTACACAGAAATTCAGCAAGACACTTAATTCAAAATACCACGAAGGGCCATGT
This sequence comes from Chitinophaga pinensis, assembly GCA_943368675.1. Taxonomy (GTDB): domain Bacteria; phylum Bacteroidota; class Bacteroidia; order Cytophagales; family Spirosomataceae; genus Emticicia. The sequence continues at coordinate 4,702 of CALRLN020000344.1, forward strand.
ACGTTTTTTCATGATGGTTCAAAAATTATCTTTACCCGTAACAGCCAGAGTATAAACGGCGGGATTTTCGGACAGAAAAAAAATTCGGGTATTACCCGACTGAAACTGTATATGGCTTTTTATGAAGACAACGAGTGGAAAAAGATACGTGAACTCCCTTTTAATAGTAATGACTTTTCGTGCGGGCATCCTGCCATCACTATCGATGATAAAATTCTTTACTTTGTTTCAGATATGCCCGGTGGTTATGGTGGGACAGACATATGGATGACAAGATATAATAATGGAGAATGGACAAAGCCTGAAAATTTAGGAGCCAGCGTAAATACACGCGGCAATGAGATGTTTCCTTTTGTTGATGAAAGAGGCAATCTGTATTTTTCTTCTGATGGGCACCCCGGCCTGGGGGATTTGGACATTTTTTTCATGCCTATGAATACTGCTACTGGTATGCCATCAGCAAAAGCAAGAAATCTTGGAGCACCGCTTAATTCTAATAAAGACGATTTTGGTATTATAACCGATAGCGAACGTCGTACAGGTTTTTTAAGCAGCAATCGCAAAAGAGGCGGTAATGACGACGACATTTACAGGTTCAATCGCCTGGGAACAGTTTACGGTTGCAGAGAACTGGTGATTAATATCTTTGATGCCGAAAGCAAGAAACCATTTGACCGTATCAGATTTGAATATGAAACCAAAGGAGAAACAGCTGCCAGAGAAAGTGCTATTACCAATAATCTGGGAACTATCAAACTCTGCCTTGAAGCTGACAATGACTTTAATTTCATTGTAAAACAGAATGGTTATCAGACGTCCACTATAAGTTTTTCAAACAAGGATGCTTCAGACTATGAAGCCTCTAAATTGGATATTTACTTGAAACGTGTGCCTGTATTGGTTGAAAATACAAAGAAAAAACCGACTGAAACCCCTTCTGCTAATGCCCCTAACGAGATTTTACTTTCGAAAGGAAATAGAAACAATGTTTCTACTATTTTCAGAGGAGTAGTAACAGCAGGGCGGGATAGCACTGCGATTGCAGGAGTACTGATTCGCTTTATTAACCAATGTACCAATGAGGTACAGGAAATGGTTACAGGGGCAGATGGCTCATACGAATTCAAGCGGGATCTGAATTGTGACTATTTGCTGGAGGCTGTCAAAGAAAACTTCGGAAGAAGCGCTGAATTAGTAGAGAAAGTAGCAGAGAAAAGAAGCATTGCTAATATCTTCAGAAAGAAGACAACCAAAACCAATGTGGGTTCTCTTTTTGATACAAAACTCTATAAAGTCGGCGATGTGGTGCAATTAGATAATATTTATTACGATTCCGAAAGTTATAAAA
>CALRLN020000345.1:0-6044 GCA_943368675.1 Chitinophaga pinensis
GAAGACCCGGGCAGCGAAGAAGGAGATTTTAAAGAATACATCAATCCTGATTCATTGCAAACCATTACCGCCTTTGTTGAGCCATCTCTGAAAGAAGCAACCGTAGGAGCCAACCTTCAGTTCTTACGCAAGGGGTATTTCTGTCTCGATAAAGATTCTACCAGAGATAAACTCGTCTTTAATCGCACCGTAGGTTTAAAAGATACCTACGCAAAAGAAGCAGGAAAATAACATTGCTAATTAATACAAACCGGGCCGCACAAATGTGCGGCTTTTTTTATGTATCACGATTTTCCAAATCGTATTTCCCGACAAATCCTACATATACGGTCTTCGGGTATAAAGGAATTGCTTTATCAATTTTTCAGTCTTTCGGTATAAAACAAGGCATCAGTTACTTTTCTTCCGATAGATAAATATGAACCTGTTTAAACTTTTAATTTATCGCCGAGAATGAACTAGTTTTTGCTCAGATGAGGCTAATTATTGAGTGCGTAGCAGAGCTACGGACGAAATAATTGGACGAAATATGAGTGAAAACTAGACATTCGTAGGCTAAAGGAATAAGTTTAAACAGGTTCTATACAAAAGCCCTGTCTTATATAATAAAACAGGGCTTAGAATTACCTTATTTTTGTAAAGGAAACCTTTATTTAATCTCCAGAAACCAGTTTGTATCCTTAGCTCCGCCACTTGTAGCCCAGTTTCCGAATTTAGGATATACATCTTTAATATTTTTCGATTCTGTCGGGTACACAAAAGATACCGGAATAGACAATGCCCAGGGCTCATTATGAACCGTTTTGAATGGGTCGGCCTCTGATATTTTTTTGCCTTTTATACTTTCAATCAGGCTTTTGTTTATCTTATCTGTTGCGGCATAGCCCACCTGATGTATTTCTCTTCTTCCGCCACTCAGCTGAGCAGTATCAAAAATAAACATATTCAAGGTCTGATACGTAAAGCTATCCAGTGGCGTTGTAAACTCAATCGAAATCATCACCTCTACCGGACTATACCCACCATTTTGCGTAGATATAAATCTGTTGTCAGTTACACCAAATGCCTTATGCGCATCATCCATAATTGTCACTACTGCATTTGTCTGTCCTGTTTCCACACCATTAGAACCTAACGTCAGACTTGTCCCCACTAAATTCGTACGTGAATAAGTAACCGATTTCACGTTTGCTGCCGGTACTCCATCCAATTGTATAGCACCAGCCAGACGCTTGCTTGCACCCACCGACCGGAGTTTCCCTTTCAACACAACTTTGGTTACCTTGTTCGACGAATTCTGGTACTTAACGATATTCATATCCACCACAAAGTCGTTCATATCATAATCACCGAGGTCAGGCCATTTGTCTTCAAACGCATACGAATAGGTGCCCAGATTAACCTCCGTCAAAGTCTGGTTAACCGGAGGCGTAGTAGCGCCCTTGTCGTTATTTCCGCCCGCATTACAAGCAGTCGAAGCAATCGTAACCGTCGATTTGTCATAAGCAACCATAGTTGCAGGGCTTTCAACAATATAGTAGGTACTCCATTGCCCGTTAGGTGTATGGTCCGAACACGCCACTTCCAGGTTGCCTGAATAAGTAATTGCCTGCCATTGGTTATTCACATCCACCTTTTTTAAGCGTGCCACAGCCCTGCCCGTCCCGGTTCCATTCATATAGTTTCTGTTACTGTTAAACTTAGCCGTGCCAGATACCTCGAGAATCGCCGACGAAGTAAGATTGAATCTGGTTCCACCGGCATCCAATGAACTGATGCTTAATATAGCCTTGTCAGCAATATTAACAATGGCATTATTGGTATTCAGTGTACCTATTTTCGTATAACATGCCGCCTCAAGTGTGGCATTGGTTATCGAAGCCTTTGTTACAGTCAGGCTTCCTTCATTCCTTATTTTGGATGATGCTGTAGTACTGGTCAGCTCCTGGAATGTAGCCGTACCAAAATTGGTAAAACTTCCGTTTGAAAACTTAGCTTTTTCGGCCGTTAAGGTACCATAATTTGTATATAAAGCCTGATTAGAAGTGCTCAGATCATCGAGCTTGGCCGAACCATAGTTTAAGAATGCTCCCTCTGTATTCTGAATCACGTTTTTCAGTTCAATCCTGCCCGAAGTCGTTGTATAAAGCGCATTATTATTGCCCAGATTTACAGTGTAATCAGTGTTCGTCCACAAGCCTTCAATATAAATCTTAACACCGCTTGTACCATTATTGGCATTGATTTGCCCTGTAAAAGTTATTCCTGATTTAACAACATAAGATTTGCCCGACTCAACCTGAATCGTAGCTCCTCCCGTAATCGGCAGGGCATCCGCAGGTACTACTATCGCCGCTACCTGCGCATCACTTAATGCAGTAAATGTACCTGCCGCAGATGATCCGGAGGCGGCACGCATCGCATTCCCGTTAAGGCCGTCTGTAAAAGTAGCTTTAGAGACAGTCAGTGAAGTAACATTCGCCACAGCCAGCATCGTCACAGAAGAAATACCAACTGGCGATGTCTGTTTAAGATATACATATGGCAATGCTGTAGGCACTACTATTTTACCAACATAATCCTGTCCTTTTTTAGCCAGACCCGCACCTAACAGATTGGCACCCGCACCGGGTGTAGGGTCGCTGTCATACAGCTCAATTCGGTAAAAGTACAGCCCGTTGTACTTGTCGTTGACAGTCACCCGCACATCCATAGTCTTCACTGACGACCACTTAAAATCAGCAGGAATTACTGCCCCGTCAGGAAACAATACCGGAGGATCAACCGTAATCTGGCTACCCACATCTACTTTTGCACAGCTTGAACCCACCAGGGCAAGCACCGTTAAACCCAATAAAAAACGATGAAATTTACTTCTTTTGAACATACTTGCAGATAGATAATTGCTCATGGCCTTATTTATAGAAACACTTATATCAATTTATTTAATATAATTACAGCAAAAAATAAGCCACTTGAAACAGAGAAACGAAAAAACGCCATTTACCTATTAAGCGGATATATCCGGCAGTAATTACCATTACAAAATTGCAAATAATAGTATGCATGCCGACTAAGTTTTCGATATTTGGCACGCAAGAAAGGAGTTTTGGCTATTTTTAACAGTTGAGTGCTGTTATAAGACGCACGTTCCCCCCTTAATTGTCGTTTTCTGACCTTGCCTGTAAAAACAGCTTTCACTAGTTTTACATAAAAAAACTTATGAGAAAAATTATCGTTACCGAATTCATCACCCTCGATGGTGTTGTAGAAGCGCCGGGTGGTGACGAAACCCCTCACCCGCATGGTGGCTGGCAGGCTAAATACAGACACCAGGAAAGCGGTCAATACAAAATGGATGAGCTTGCCAGTGTAGACACCCTTCTATTGGGTAGAAAAACATATGACCAGTTCGCCGGGTATTGGCCGGGCCAGGGCGGCAACCCGTTTGCCGACCGTATCAATCAGTATCCAAAATATGTTGTATCGCAGAGCCTCCGGAAGGCAGACTGGAACAATAGCCACATCATTCGCGACCTTGCCGGAGAAGTCACTGGTTTGAAGAATACCGAAGGTGGAGACATTCTCGTCTATGGAAGTGCCACACTCGTAAAGGGCCTGCTTCATCACGACCTCATCGACGAACTGCACCTGATGCTATACCCGGTTGTAGTAGGTGGAGGCCTTAAATTATTTGACGATAACCTGGAACTAAAGAACTTCATACTAAAGAGTTCGGTTACCTTCGATAACGGTGTAACTATTCTCGAATTGCTCCCGGTAAAATAGACAATTGATTATCAAAAACTATCAAGACTCTTCAAACTATCGGTGAGCAGTCAGCAAAGCTTCAATTTTATCCAGGCGGCTTTCCAAAGATTGGCTTTTGTTTTTCAGCGCATTGTTTTCATTGCGCAACTCTTTCACGGCTTCAATCAGATGAGGCACCAGTCCGATATAATTAACTGACAAAAACCCTTTTTCATCAGTCTGTACCAATTCAGGAAAAATCTTCTGTACCTCCTGCGCTATCAAACCTGTTTGCAGTTCCTTACTGCGGCTTTCTTCAATCCATTTATAATGATACCCACTAAGCCTTGAAATGTCTGTCAATGAATTGTTCAGGGGAGAAAAATCTTTCTTCAGCCTTTTATCAGAGGTCTGAATCAGGTTGCCGTTAAGATAGCCATTACCAGCGCTATTTACCCAGAACCTCCACAGATTACCAATATAAATGCCTGTTTCGGTATCTGTTTTCATACCATAGAAAGCACCATCAGCATCGCTTAAACCATTCGTCGAATTACTCATCCATATCCCCGATGAATTGTTGGTATGCCTGATTCTCACTCTGCCGTTTACATCTAATATATTATTAGGCGTACTGACACCAATACCAACTCTGCCTGAACCTGTGATTAATGCATAACCCGAAAATGAGGAAAAATACCCGGCGGTGCCAGTTCCGCTTGATGAACCATATACTCCCAAACCACTATTAGTAGTGCCAAAAACGCCATAATTATTGTCACAATTTCCCCAAACGCCGATAACACCCTTGCTATCTCCTACTACACCATAATTATGTATTGAATACCCGAACACACCGGTGCCTGAATCTGAGTTTCCATAAACTCCTGCCCCAAGTCCATAATGTTCTCCGGAAACCCCATAGCCATAAGTAGTATTAGATCTGCTGATACCCTTAATACCACTCACATGAAAAGAAGGATTAGCATGATGCGCTATGCCTGTTATGGCACCAATAGCACTTCCACTCGTATTTGTAAGCCCATAAATAGTAGGATTTGAAGTAGTTATACTTTCGTTCTCCAGGCCCAGCATATAAGTATTTTCGCTGCCACCATAGAAATACGGCACCAGATTGCTCCATTCCGCATCTCCATTGGCATTAATCGATTTTAAAATCTTTCCACTGGCCAAGGTCCCCACATTATTGCCGCCAAATCTTAAACCACCCGAAGTAATCAACGCTTTGCCGGAGCCACTACTAAAACTACCCCCGGCCTCAGCGCCCTGTCCGCGAACCCCAATACCAAAATCAGCATAGCCATAAACTCCTGTCCCGCTACCATTCTCTCCATACCCAAATACCCCTACCCCATTATTGCCATAAGTTTTACCATAAACGCCATACCCCGACTGTGATAATGCATACACGCCTATACCATACCCGTTCGGATTCTTATTTGTGGCAGAAATAGCCGTTGCAGATTCGGAAGCCCCAACTACAGCTTCTATTTTAGCTTGCCCTAAGGCTTTTAAACTGATAAACAGAGAAAATACAAGTAGTTTTTTCATGATACGGATTTTGATGATTGAGAAACAAAGGCTATACAACACTTTCGTAAAGATCCGCACAAAAAAACTCCCCGTCAATTACGGAAAACCGTTATATTATTGGCAAATAAATAGGTCTGAAGAAAGAAAGATGAGTCTTTCAGGTATTTATTAATTCTTAAGTAATATTTAATTCGTAATTTTTAAAACGTTTTGAAATTAGTAATTAAATTTGTCTGGTATTTATTACTATCCTATTATTTAAACGTAACCATATGAAGAACTCACGCTTACTTCCCCCTATTCCTCGGGAGAAGTACCACTCACCCCCCATTCGCCGCTTTCAGATTACACAGTTAGCCGTTTGTTAAACCATTTGCAGTCAATCTTATAAGTATGATACCTACCTGCTTTTGTCGATACCGATAAAGTGCTGATGCTATGTATGCTTATGATTTAACAATTCTGGTTTTTGAAGGCCTTGTTGTTTCGGAAGTGGGATATTCCCATTAATAGCTTATTCATCTTTGTCCACATCTCTATCACGCTCTTATTTGTATAGATAAGTCGCCTTTGTATTTCCACACATGAAAAAATGTCAAACTATGTTTAATTTATTACTCGTGTGAAATATGCAACAAAATACTTATAAAATTCCCCTGTCCATTATCACCCTTACCCTGAATAATACCCGGACACTGGATGGTGTCTTAAAATCTGTTGTTGATTGGGCCGACGAATTA
>CALRLN020000346.1:0-6039 GCA_943368675.1 Chitinophaga pinensis
TGATTTAACTGATTAACCTGATTTCGCTGATTATTTTAAATTATACGATTTAGAATCAGCGAAATCTCAAGATCAGTTAAATCATAGTTCGAGACAGCTATTCGGTCATATCACCGGATGCCTTTTAAATTCTCTGTTACGATCAAATAAATAACGATAGGTAATATAAGTTTTGAATTTCTTTGCGCCCAATAATTGCGTCACTTTTAGCATTTTAGGATTAAAATCTGCTATCCAGTTCAATTCCAGAGTTTTATATTGGTAATCGGGTTTCCAGCAGGCTCTTGAAAAGGCTAATGTGATAGCTGATTCAATACCCCGGCCCTGATATTCCGGAATTACACCAAAGATAACCCCACGGGCTTTATGATTGGTTTTCATTAACTGATGATACACCCATTTGAGTTTACCGATCCAGTTCAGTTTGCCATTCAGATGTTTGATAATCTGGTTCAGTTCCGGAATCATGATAGAGAAGGCGATGGGTTCATCATTATAATACCCAAACCACATCAATTCTTCTTCAAGAATCGGTTTCATCATCTGCATAATGGCTTCGGCTCGCTCTGTGGTCATTTCACCCGCTGCCATGTTTTTAGCCCAGGCTTTATTATAAATGGTTCTGAAATCCTGAGCAAATTTTGATAGTTGTTTCTTACTGACATGACGAAAATCGTAGCCGGGTGTATTATAAATACGGTTAGCTATTTCAAAAAGGACCGGGCGCACCACTTTCCGGGCTTCTTTTTCTTCGAGGGGGAGCAGAAAGGTGTATTGCTGAAAATAATCCTGAAATCCATATTCTTCAAAAAACTGTCGGTAGTAAGGATGATGATACAACATCGACCAGGTAGGTTCTGCATCATAGGGATCAACTAAAAGCCCCCACCAGTTATCCCGCTCTCCAAAATTAACAGGACCATCCATAGCTTCCATACCTCTTGCCTGAAGCCATTCCTTGCATGTGTCAAACATAGCAAAAGCCACGCTTTTGTCGTTGATGCACTCAAAGAACCCCATACCGCCTGTGGGTTGGTCGTTGCTATAGATTACTGTATTAGGATTGATGAAAGCAGCGACTCTGGCAATGATATCTCCTTTTGCATCAATGGCCAGCCAACGTATACATTGGCCGTCTGTTAAAAGTGGATTTTTTTTCGGGTCGAATACTTTCGAAATATCATTATCCAGAGGCCTGATCCAATAGGGATTCCCTTTATAGAGTCTTGACGGGAAATCCAAAAATTCTTTTTGAAGTTTCTTATTGTTCCCTACTTCAATAATCTGCATAGTTTGTCGGTGATCTTTTACCCCACAAATTTAAATTAATATTATGATAGAAGATGCAGGCTGGATACTATTCAAAATAGAGAAAAAGAACATTATACTGACCGTTCAATAAATTTTAAAACAATTTCTGGTATCCGAATACAACTTATTCGTCTAAAAATAAGTCATAATAGTCAGTATTAATGAATTGTTAATTTTTTGGGACGTAACTTTTTCCGGAAATTTGCGTCTAAAAATAATAAAGAGCACACTTATAGTAAAAAAAGTAAAAAATGAAAAAACACGCTTTTATTGGCCTAGTTGCCACATTTTTATTCCTCACAACTCATAACTCACATGCACAAAGAGTAACATTAGAAGGTTTGTTAAATGAAGCTGTGACTCTTTCTCAAAAAGGAGAAAAAGAAGAATTAGTAGAGGCATTGAAGTCTGGAAGTTTTGCACTTGAAAGCGAGGCCAATACCAGAGGTAATGAAATGAAGGATAAGTTGCTGGACCAGGCCGGAACATTGAAAAGCCTTATTCCTCTGGCCGCAGGAGGTACCTTAAAAACAGATGTTTTAACTAAGGTTGTCAACACTATCAAATTATTGGTAGGAGCTAATCAGATTAATAACTTGCTAACCGAAGGCAAGGATGGTTTGTTGGGCAATGGAGAAACCCTGGCGAACAGTCTTAATCTTATGAAATCAGGCAAAATGGCTTTAGACATCAAGCAGCAAGATAAATTAGGTGATTTACTAGAAGTTGCATCTGAAACAGTGAAGAGATTGGATGGTAATGATACAGGTGCTAAAGTTGCCGCATCGTCTGCGAAAAAAACTCTTGGCAAAATAGTAGATTTAGTAAAAAATGCAGTTTAGTCCTGACTGCTAAGACCCCACAATTGATGCCACCTTTGCTGAAAGGTGGCTTTTTTTATGGAAAAATTGATATATTGCATCAAAAACTGTAATCAATTATGAAAATTCGATGTCCAAAATGCTCATGGCAACCAGATGGGGGTAAATACTGGCATTGCCATTGTGGCCATACCTGGAATGTGTTTGAAACCATTGGTCGTTGTCCTGCCTGTCATTTTCAACATGAAAATACGCAATGTGTGCCTCATGCAGGAGGTTGCGACAAACATTCTCCCCATCTTGACTGGTACGAAGGTCTGGACAAAATTATAGAAGAACTTATTGAAGAAGTATTTGCAGAAGAAGAAGTATACCATCGGAATTTGCAATAAAACTGAGATAACTCTTAAGATATATTAAAATATAGCATAGAATATGAACGGATTATCCATGTAATGAAATACATTTGTAATCTAATCAACCTCATCTATGAAAACATTATTCAGCCTGTCTATTGCCCTTTTATTTACAATGGTCGCTTTTGCCAAAGATCCTGATACCCGTTATTACGAGATGCGTATCTATTATTGTCATCCCGGGAAATTACCCGATTTACTGAACCGTTTCCGCAACCATACTACTAAAATTTTTGAACGTCATGGAATGACCAACGTAGGGTATTGGGTGCCTACTACAAATACAGATAATGCGCTTTATTATGTGCTGTCATACCCAAGCAAAGAAGCAAGAGATGCTTCGTGGAAAGCATTTGGCTCTGATCCTGAATGGAAAACTGTAGCCTCTGAATCGGAGAAAAACGGGAAGATTGTAGCCAAAGTGGTATCTGTATTTATGAACCTGACTGATTTCTCGCCTGCTGTAAAGGCTCAGAGGAAGAACCCTGAGAGAGTTTTTGAACTAAGAACCTATACGGCCGCTCCGGGTAAACTCAATGATTTACTGGCGCGTTTCCGTAATCATACGCTGAAACTCTTCAAGAAGCATAAAATGACAAATATTGCTTACTGGACAAGTATCGAAAAAGACGGGACTCAACCTAAATTGATATATATATTGGCTCATAAAAGTGAAGAAGCAGGAAAAGCTTCTTTTGATGCATTCAGAAAGGATTTGAAATGGATTAAGGCACGCGATGAATCAGAGAAAAATGGTAAGCTGACTGAAAAAGTAGAGTCGATGTATATGACTCCTACAGATTTTTCTGAAATTAAATAAGCTTTAAAAGAATTTTTGGGCGATAATATAAGAGAGGGTAGAAGTAAGCCCTGTCAGAAATGCACCCCAGAGAATATCAATAATGACGATTTCGTAAGGCCAGTTTTTAAGAGTGGCCATGTTGGTTAAGTCGTAAGTGCCATAGCATAAAACACCAAGTATGGCCCCTTTCAACAATGCCGTTTGCCATTCGCCAGTTTCAAGACTCGGAAAAATAACAAAATATAGAATACCGCTTATATATATAATGTAGAAAATCAGCGCGGCTACCCAGTTTATTTTGTCGGCCATTAGAAAACCTATTTTTTGCTGATAAAGGTTTTTAGCCAGGTAGCCTAGCCAGATTAAATCAATAGCGGCAAATATGACCATGGTTATAATAAACACAAGCAGTATTTTCATAGCTATATAGTTTAGAGACATTATTATATAAACCAGAAAAGTGCGTTAGGGTTTTGAAACCCTGCGCACTTTTTGTTTGGTGTTAAGTCTTTAAATACCATTATCATTCTGCGTTTTTTGATGAAAGGTCTAAAACATATTTCAATAGAATGCGAAAAGTAGTATTTTAAACGTTTTGTGCAATAATAAAACCTATGTACTAAACCGGAAAATACTGATGAAAAACACTTCTACCAGAATAAGGCTAATGCTTTTAATAAGCATTTTCTACCTTAATTGTTACGCACAGAATAACTCTGTAAATTCTTCCCTTAACAAGGAAGATAATTCTCAGACTTCGAAAAATCCGTTCAGGAAATTTATCGGAGAGTGGACTTTAAAAGATGATAATTGGTCTCAGAACTGGGGAGGAGGCGATGAGCATATAAAAATCCCCGGGCATCATACCATTTGCCGGGCAATTAATACAGATAACAGCCTGCTTGCCGTAATTGATGGTGCGCCCCCACACGGACATATTTTCTGGTCTTATAACCCGGTAAAAAAAGAAGTAGACCATTTGTCCAGTTTTGGTACTTCCAGAGCAGGTGTTGGTAAAGGAACGGTTAATGAGAATGGTAATGTTTTTCTGAAAATATCATTTGCGGATGAGCCGGAAGGTACATACAGACGATATTCCTATAGATGGATTTCGGATAACGAGTACGAACTGAAATCTGTTCAATACGACGCTAAAGATAAGCCGACGGGATTTTTTTATGGAGGGATATTTGTGAGAATTCAGAATAAAAGATAATTTATCAAATTGTCGAACTTCAATTGCAGAACGCCTGATTGGCTAATTTGACATTCTGCAATCGAAATTCGACAATTCCTTTATTTCTTCGTTTGTTCCTCTCTTACTGTCGGATACTTTATTCCCAATTGCTCTAAATACGTTTTGTATTTGGTAGAGTCATAATAATACTTGCTCATTTCAGGACGGAATTTCTCCATTATTTCCTTATTAATGTAGATAGCCGGCTTATCATCTTTCGAGATAAGTGGAGTGTATTTTATCTCTTTAGTCTGCTCTTTATTATAGTAGTCCCATGCTTTCTGTATGATTTCCGGTTTGAAAAGCATATCTAATACCGTTAGGGCTTCTACCTTGGCTCCTGCGGTAGCGCCTTTATGAGCTATTGGTGTAGCCATTGTAATAGCATTTGCCCAATGATGCCCAGGCATACCCGGCATATTAGATGGATAGCGGAGCACAACAGTAGGTAATGACCATGAAATATCTGCAATATCATCAGACCCCCCCTGACGAATTATATTAGGCGAATAAACCGGCTCTGCCACAGTGTCCAGCTTAGTAGCCAATCCATCTGCTTTTGGTGCTTTCAGTTCCTTCTGACTTGCCTTGGCTAAGAGCTGGTCTTCTTCTGACCATTGCGGTAAACCGATGCGTTTGATGTTATAATACATGGTTTCGGCAATTGGTTTATTAAAATGCCCCGGCCAGGCACTACCCAGTATTTCATAAGTAAACTTGGTATCAGTCATGATAGAAGCCCCTTGTGCCATCTTTAGGCCATTGTCAAATAAATTTTTGATTCTCGGATAGGTACGTTCTCTGAAATAATACCATACGGTAGCTTTAGAGGGCACTACATTGGGTTGGTCACCACCATCTGAGATTACATAGTGAGAGCGTTGGGTTGTTTCTAAATGCTCACGTTTATAGTTCCAGCCTATGTTCATCAGTTCTACGGCGTCTAAAGCGCTTCTGCCACGCCATGGGGCACCTGCTGCGTGGGCAGCCTCTCCCTCAAAATGGAATTTTACCGACACAATTCCGACGTTTCCCACATCACCCCATGCTACTGATAAATTATCGCTTACGTGTGTAAAAATACAGGCATCTACATCTTTAAAATATCCCTCACGTACATAAATGGCTTTCGCTCCTACCAGCTCTTCGGCTATTCCCGGCCATAGTACTAATGTGCCGGATATTTTCTCACGTTCCATGATCTCCTTTAGTGCAAGCATGGCAGTAATATTGAGTGCTTGCCCTGAGTTATGTCCTTCTCCATGTCCGGGTGCGCCTTCAACAATGGGATCTTTGTATGCTACACCGGGTTTTTGAGAGGCTTTCGGTATACAATCTACGTCAGACCCGATGGCAATCACCGGCTTGCCAGACCCCCACCTGGCAATCCATGCGGTAGGCATTCCGGCTACGCCTCTTTCAACGGTAAAACCATTTTTTTCAAGCAGATTT
>CALRLN020000347.1:0-6024 GCA_943368675.1 Chitinophaga pinensis
ACAGATTCGCCGGATGTGGTATGATAAACTGTATGAAGACAAGCACTGGGAAAACCGTAGAGTTTCTGTTTTGATTTATGAACTAAGCAAAGACCATTACAAGGTTACGGAAGCCAGAATTGAAAAAGAAGAAGATGGTAAAAAACTGAAAGCAGTGGTTGACAAATTAGGTTTGAAGCCGGATAAGAAAATTCAGGATACTGCGCAAACCGCTTCTGATATGGGTACCACGCTTTGGTTTGACGAGCAAGATGTACATAACAAAGCCCTGGAATGTTTAATAGCTACCGGACAATTTACCATGTGCTATAACCTGATTATGTATATCTGTGAACTGGAAATCAATAAACCGGCATCAATCAATGATGAAATCAGGAATTTAAAAGATAAGCTATTGGCCGACTGGCAATTGTTTCAGCAAAATCCTCAATTTATGGTATAAGCTCGCTGATTAAATGGGTGGTTCAGTAGCATAGTGTCTGCTGAACCACTTCAATTTTATTTTTTGCTTTTAAGGGCATTATACTCTTCAACAATTTTTTTAATGTCTTTGGCCTCATAACCAGTGCTGCCTATTTTTTTCATTAGTGTCGGAGCATCAGCAAAAAACGTTAAGGCAGTATCCATAAAATCTTCTTCCTGCGCTTTACGGGTTCCCGTATTTACTTCAATTCCGGGAGCATTTCCTCGTATTAGATAAAGATGTTTAACCAATTTTGTCTCCGTTACAAAGGTCATTCGGTTGTTGATATTTTTGGTTTCTTTTACATTTTCTGTTTTTTCATATGAAATCAGATTTATATCTCCTTTCACCACATAGGCGCCTAATACGGTTTCGTTTTTATCACGTTTTTTATTAGTTTCAATCTCAAACTGTGCGTATTCTTTGGTACCCTCAGGTAAATTTTTGGTGATAGATTGCACATCTTTATTCTGAATAGTCGATTTCCTGCTGCTCTGTGCATCTTTAAAACTAAAGCTGTCGTTGGCAATAGGAGAGGTGCTTCCTTTTAAAACTGTACCATTCTTTAAAGTTATTTCGGTAGAATAATATTTCACTTTTTTATTCAATGTCTGGCAGGCAAAAGCGCTGGCAATCAGTAGAAAAACGGAAATGTGCCGTTTAGCATAACAGGTAATAAAATGGATCATTTAAGGGGTGTGTTTCTTTGGTTATGATGAGAATGCTCCTTGAATAAGGCAAATCTTTGCCAATATACTAAATTTTTAAAAATTAGTATTGAAGTCTGCTGATGAAGTCATAATAATCAATCTTGGAGAGTGCCTGAAATCGAGTAATCACTCCTATTTTAATGAGCCAATAGTTGGTTGAATCTTCACGATTTTTTATCTTTGGACATATCCGAAAAAGCCGCAACCTTAATGACAACAAACCAACAGATTGATAAGATACTTGCTTCTTTATATAATTATCAGGTAAAACAAAAACTGGAGTGGACGCAGTTGCCTGGTTATGATAACCTATGCGAAGAATTATTTGCTGATATACCCGGTTTATCAGAAAGGCATTATCAGAACTTGCTATATATGCTTAAGAGCAAACGCCTCATCAATACCCACGCTGAAACGTCTGAAAAGGCTTATTATGCCCCAATAAGCTTGCGACCGGAAGTAATTGTATGGTATGAGCAGTTTCATTCTTACCTTGATTATCTGAACTATCTGGAAGAGAAAAATCAGCCAAAAGCCTTTAGGGAAGATTATGAGGAAGATATTGATATGGAGGAAGCAGAAAGAAAATCTATCTTGGCAAAAATGCCAGTCTGGCTAAAGATTGTTTTATTGACTGCTATTATAATTGGCGTTGTAATAATAGCAATGAGAATTAATATAACTCCATAAACAGAATCTCAAGCAATGAGGTTTGGGTGAATGTTTATAAACTATTGTTAATTCTTATACCCGATAATCATGCGGTTTCAATAGACCATCAAATTCATCAAAATACCTCTCCGAAATTGAAGTATAAATTATGAGACCCATCTCCACCCACACCGTAATCAATTGCCAGATTGGCTCTTGAAAATTTATTGACACGTATCCTGAGTCCGGCACCGATGGCGGGAATAATTTTCCGGAATCGGTTATTACTTATTTCGCTTACCGTTTGCAGATTTGAGAACAATATTCCACCCAAAAGCTGGTTTCCGGTTATCGCAAATCTATATTCTGTTTCGAAATACATCAGATTTTCCCCTCTGAATCTTCCCTGAATAAATCCGCGGCCTGTGTTTACATTCGTGTCCCATCCCGTGCTGGGCATATCTAAATAAGGAACAGCACCACGTGTAAAGAAATTATAAGACCAGAAAGCCAGGATATGATTAGCGTTTCCGCTAAGGTCAAAGTACTTACGGGCATCAATCAGCAAAGATTGATAATTGGTATTGCTACCCAGGCTTTTAAGGCTTTGCTTGAATACCAGGTTAGCATACATGCCTTGTGTGGCATTCATAGAATTGGCCCTGCTATCAAATAACAAAGAAATTGTCGGCCCTGATGAAACAGACTTACCCGAAACACCAAGTCTATAATCTGATATACTCTCAACCTTATCATCGTCCACCATACTCTGTATTCTCCAATGATAATCATACTGGTACCCAATACCTACATATAAATTTTTGCCAACACTGCGCATCAGGGACTGGTATAGTTTCAGGTATCTGAAATTCATATCAACGGCATGGTCTAATGAAGTATTCATACCTAAACCATAAGTAGCCTGTGGATAATTCATCAGACGCCAGTCGGTAGAGAAATAATATTTATTGTTTTTAGAAAAATAGCTGGTAGTATATTGCAGTATTGATTGTTTGTTTTGCGTATAAATGAGTAGAAGGTTAAGAATGGAGGTATTTGCGTTGGCATTACGTAGTGCTACATTAGTAACCGCCTGAACTAAGAACTTGCTTTGGGGCGCATAGCCGGGTGTTGGCAAAAAAGCAATTACTTTGCCTCCTTCCTTTAAGGAAGTAGAATCGGTTTTTCTCGGTTTTTTTACATGAAATACTTTCCTGAACAAATCTGTTACATCTCTTTGCTGAGAATAAGGTATTTGAGCCGGGAGAATCGCTGGTACAAGAAATAATATGATAATGATTTTTACTCGGATACTCATGCCTTCAATAGAGTTCGTGGATCCATAAAATTGGCGTAACTGATAGCTTCAATCACCAAAACCGGAGAGCCTTTATTTATATAAACGCAATAAAACAAAAAAGGTGGCAAATCACCACCTTTCGTTTCTTATTAGTAGATAAAAACAGGGATTTCAGGGACTTGAGTGATGAGCCACCATAATGAAGATAATATCCTGCAAACTCAATGGCACTATTCCGGTTCTTCATTATAACAACCCACCACCTGACTCCTGACAAATTATAGCTCACAAACTATTTCTGCTTTGTCGCGATGATGATGTTCTTTCTCATTGTCATCTCCGTGTTTTAAAAATTAAGCGGTTTTAGAAAAGAGTAGAAATTTGTGCCATCATCAAATCCGCATGTTAATTTTAAAAGACTTTGTTTGCTGTTTTGTTGCAACAAAGTAAAGCGGCTGTTTTAAAAGAGGGTTAAAATTTATATTAAAGGTGAGTTAAAAAACAATTCACTGGAAATTGAAGGGAGTTCAAAGGCATATATTAGTAAATGCCCGATTTCTCTTTCGGAAGACTATCTGTTCTATTATTATTGAACCTGTTTTCATCTATTTCTTAAAATTGGATAACAACTGATGACACGTAAAAATATCTTCAAAAAAATCGGCTGGGCACTAATAATTGTTTTTATTTTAATGAATATAATTGCCTTTTTCCATGCCTACAAATTTACCCATTTTGGTGATAATACCCTTGTTCGCACAAGAGACCCTAAAGAACTTACATTCATTCGTAGGCTAAAGTCTTTAGCTTTTGGTATTAACAACCCAAGACCTACCAACGGGCAATTTCCTGCGAAACCTTATGAAACTATCAGATTAAAAAGCAATAAAACGATTGAATGCTGGCTAATGAAAACCGAAAATGCCAAAGGAACGGTAGTTTTATTCCATGGATTTGCAGGCGAAAAATCCTCGCTTGTAGAAAAAGCGGTTATATTTCAGGAATTAGGATATAATGCCTTGCTTGTCGACTTTATGGGTTCAGGCGGTTCAGAAGGAAATCAGACAACCATAGGTTTCTTTGAAGCCGGGCAAGTAAAAACCTGTTTTGATTATCTGAAAAGTACTGGGGAAAGTAAAATTTATCTCTGGGGTACTTCAATGGGGGCGGTAGCCATAATCAAAGCCATTAGTGACTACGCTATTCAACCAACAGGAATTATGATTGAATGTCCGTTTGGATCCATGTATAAGACCGTCTGCGCCAGATTCAAGCTGATGAACACCCCCTCTTTCCCTATGGCAGGCTTACTTGTTTTCTGGGGTGGGCTTCAGAACAATTTCTGGGCATTCGGGCATAATCCGATTGAATATGCTAAAAAAATTACCTGTCCGACTCTATTAATGTATGGTGCGTTAGACAACAAAGTGAGCAGAGCAGAGATTGATGAAATATTTGCCAATATACAGGTTGAAAAACAGTTAAAAATCTATCCTACGGCAGGGCATGAGAACTATCTCGTTAAATATAAACAGGAGTGGGTTGAGGATATAACCAATTTCTTAGCGGCTCAATAAACTTTATTATATTGAGGGAGTTTTGATAATATTTGTAATAAACAAAACTTTAGTCAACCAGTATAATCAATATGAATAAGAGTATTCTTTTAGCTGCATTTATCTGCTGCTTTAGTTCAGCTATTATTATGGCTCAGCCTGTAGCCCAAAAAATTACCACTCCTCCAATACCTGCCTCATTAGAGTTTGCAGGTGAGAAGGTGCCTCTGAATAACCCTATTGTATATGAGCAACTGGAACAGGAACTTATCAAAAATGTATATAAGCACTCATCAACCCTGATGGCTCTCAGTCGTGTGGCACGTTATAAGGAGAAAATGATGAGCATATTGACCAAAAATAAAATACCTGAAGACTTCTTCTATCTGGCTGTCATAGAAAGTGAATTATGGCCTTATGCTAATTCTGGTAAGGCGGCAGGTTTCTGGCAGTTCAGAGACTCAACAGCTAAAGAGTATAAACTCGAAGTATCAAAATTTGTCGACCAGCGACGCGACCTCGAATTATCAACACAAGCTGCCTGCAATTTCCTCAATGCCATGAATAAGACCTTCAAAAACTGGACTTTGACAGCCGCTGCCTATAATTCGGGTCGTACTGCCATTATGAACACTTTAAAAGCACAAGCCGTACAATCTTATTATGACCTGCATCTGACTTTAGAAACCAATGATTATGTATTCAGGATATTAGGGTTGAAACTGATTTGTGAGAATCCCGGTAATTATGGGTTTGCTATCAATAAAACCGAAGTAACGGAAAAAACAGAAGTGGTGGAGGTGAAGGAAGATGTGAACCTGATTGACCTGGCTAAGAAGTATGACATAACATACAAAACCCTGAAGTATTATAATCCGTGGTTGGTATATAACCCTGGATCAGTGAAAGGAGATAAATACTATGAGGAAAATAAACTGATGAATGTGATGTTTGAAGTAAAAGCCGGAAAAAGCTATAAATTTTTGATACCCTCGAAAAATTGATAATTCAAATTCCGATGAAAATCACGATGTCTTCTGCAACATTCGTCGTAATAAATAAAATTTGTCAACCGACGTAAAGGTGCCCTAATCACTGAAAAAATTATTAAAAAAAATTAAAAATCGCCTTTTTTGTAAAGAAAATATCTCAAAATAGTGCTATTGTACGGAATGCAGTAACCGATTAGAATTTACTTTAATCAATTTTTTTAAATAAAAAATTGCGATTTCTGAGAAGTGAGAGTTTTGATTATAATGTAAGAATAATAATATTTTTTTAAAGAAATACGTCTGTATTTTGATGTTTCTTCTAAGAAAAGTTTTATTTATATTCCTTTTGGCA
>CALRLN020000348.1:0-6011 GCA_943368675.1 Chitinophaga pinensis
AAAGATAGTTTGCTGGCAACAGTGAATGGTTTAATCGGGCAACTAATTGAGTTTAACAATACTGTAAACAATGATACACTTAATAAAAGAGCCAGATGGATGTCAGGACAGTTAATAGCATTCGGAAGGAGAATCAATATTTTTACACAGAAGTATCAGGCTTTTGATGAAGAATCAAAAGATTTGTTCGGCGTGATTGCTCCCTCTTATCCTGAAAGCCATTATCAGAAACTTGTAGCCAGACTGGATAGTCTTTTACCAGGTTCAGGAAGTATCAATAGCCGCTTCGAGAAACTGGCAAATCAGTTTATTATTCCTAAAGCCAAAGTTGATACTGTTTTTAAAACAGCTATTGCTGAAGCCCGTAAACGAACGTTGGCACATTATCAATTGCCTGCCAACGAAAATTTCACCTTAGAGTATGTAACAGGTAAGCCGTGGTCAGGCTATAACTGGTATCAGGGCAATTATCAGAGCAAAATTCAGATTAGCATTGATATGCCTATTTTCATTGAAAGAGCAATAGATTTAGCCTGTCATGAGGGGTATCCGGGGCATCATGTGTATAATATGCTTCTGGAGAAAAACCTTTACCATGATAAAAAACAGGTAGAAATTTCGCTGTATCCGTTGTTTAGTCCACAATCATTGATTGCGGAGGGTAGTGCTAATTATGGTATTGAAGTGGCATTTCCGGGCACTGAAAAGAATAAATTCGTAAAGGAAGTATTATTGCCTTTAGCCGGCTTAGATGGTAATAATACAGATTTGTATTTTCAGGCATTAGCATTGAAGAGTCAGTTGGCTTACGCGCGCAATGAGGTAGCGAGGGGTATAATCAACAACACCATGAGTGAAAGCGACGTAAGCAAATGGCTGACTAACTACGGTTTGCGCGAGAAAGCACTAGCGAGCAAAGACATTAATTTCATTAAGAAATATCGCACGTATGTGATAAATTATAATTACGGGCAGGATATCGTAAAAAAATATATAGAGTCTAATGGCGGAACAGCCCAAAATGTAAACAAACGATGGGAATTATTTGAATGGCTGTTGAGTAATCAGATCCGCCCTACTGATCTGATGAAGAATCATTAATAAATAATAACTTAAAATTAAATATGCGTAGCTTCAATAGACTAAGACAGCTACTCTTTTTTTACAGCCATAATGAAATCCATAAAAAAATAGCTATCGTCTGTAACGATAGCTATTCATTATCACAAGTTTTTAACAATTATTTTCCAGTATATATCTTGGTTTCGTCGGTATAATCTTTTTTCTGCAAATACCAGTCTGAATAATTCGAACCACCACTTTCTGCCCATTGAGAAAATTTGAGGTAGGCATCTATAATAGCCTGAGATTCAGCAGGGTATCTGAAATCCGAGGCGAAATCAATTGCCCACGGTAACCCTTTTGCTGTTTTATAATAAACTTTTTTCGATATTGATGAATTGTCGTTGGCGGTACCGAACAGACTTAAATCTGCTTTACTTGTTGGCGCCATATTTGGCAAGTGTACTTCTCTTCCCCTATCATCAGACTTGAAACTGAATGGATTAAACGGTGCATTACCTAAGGTAGTCTTATTAATAGGGTTGGCAAATACAATTTGTAAATTCAATGTATCAACAGGTGCTACAATAGAAGACCCCTGAGAGGTGTTAACAAACCCATTGGCTTCTTTCATTCTCTTAAAGGCATTGTCAAAAGCAATTACAACTGCGTATTTCTGGTCGGCTTCCAATCCATTTGCTGCATTTTTGATTCTACCTTCGGTCAAAGACGCACCTGTTACAGATTTCACTGCTGATGGTTCAATAGGCATCTGAAAACCCCAACCACTGGTAAATGAGGCCCCGATTGCTTTAACATAGGTCTTCATTTTCATTTCAACTACCTGATTTGAAGCATTTAATACCTCCTGAAACTGATAGTTTATAACCAGGTCATTCAAATCGTAATCACCTTTTGATGGCCATAAGTCTTCGTAAGCAACAGTACTATAAGTATTTTTTGATGGAGTGTAATTGTTTATAGCTCTTGTCGGGTCTTTCGGATATTCGTCACGGCTATCCCCTACCCCGTCACCATCAGAATCCTTTGATGAATCAATCACCGGAACATTATCTGTATCAATTGCTTTAACCGGGTTAGAGGTAGCGAAGAAAATAGCATCATTAAAATCGTTATCACAACCAATTGGTGTATTCTGACGGCTTACATCTTCAAAAGCAAGTACCATACGATGTGTTTCAGGGTCATTCAATACAATCAGGTGGCGGCGCAGATCTTTTGTAGTCTCAATATTCAGGGCATCCTGGCTATAGTGTGCGTAGTATCCCGTACCAACCGTTCCATTACTATAGGCGTTTGCCAAAAGAACAAACCCGATAGCAGTATTACCTTCAAATCTACCTAATTTTACTTTATCACCGGTTACCAATCCACCACTACTACCCTTGAATGAAACATTAGGAAAAATGATGTTGATTTTTGAAATATCTGAAGGCTTTGTAGGAGGTGCCGCCGGATCAAATGTATAATATCCCAAAGTATTTGTCCAACCTGCACCTTCATGTACAAAAGTTACCCAAACATCAGATAATTCTTTAATTAGCAAAAAGTTACGATTTGCTGTGTTCAGAAAATCCGGGTGAGCTTTTGGAACAGGTTGTGATTCAGGGACACTGGCATTGATTTTTTCAAGGAAACTACTACCTACATCATCTCTTGAGCTTTCAAGGTATTTTGGAACGCCGTTGCTATCCCAGCTACCCATATAAGAAATTGGTGGATAATCCTGTCCTATTGCAGTCTCTCTAGCTCCGGCAGGCATGGCAGGAATCTGAGGCTCTATCACATAGCCAGATAATTGCGGGTCTTTGCCTCCTAAGTTTAGTTGTACTTTATTATTGGCAATTTCCACAATCATTTCTGATGGTAAGCCGATATAATTAGGTTTAATATTTACCTTCTTTATGTAAGTAGGTATCTTTTGACTTGTACTCAATAAACCTGTTGCTGAAGTGACACCTTTGAATAATAATTTGTCTTCAGGATAACTGTAAACCGAAATAATTACGCCTCTAATTGGCTTATCTGTATTATCAAATGTACCAATATCAAACTTAACTTCTCCACTTGTATTAAAATCAAAGTTGGCCGGAATATTCAATTTATCCATTTTTGTGGTACCGGCATTAGTGACTGGATCTGGCGCCACATCTAATAATTCCGGGGCACAGGCATTAAGGAATAGGGCAAAAATTAAGGTTAATAATTGATAAAATCTCGTCTTCATATTGTATAGTAAGTTTATAATTCTTTGAATAGTGAGCAATTTTCAAGCCATTTTGTGATACAAAGTTGCTGCAGAAACACCTGAAAAAGTGTAGTTTTCGATATTCAGAAGAAAAAGAGGGATATTTGGTAGAATTTTACCGATAAGTCAGAAAATCAGCAGATTGAAGTGCTTTTTCAAAATTATTAAGAAGTAGCATAGTAATTTCTGGCATGAATTTTCCTGCGCTAAAAAAATATAAAAAAAAAGCTTATGCCATTTATAGCATCAGCTTTCTATGAAATTCAGTAGGTATTATTATCTGCTTTGTAATCAGATAATAATCATTAACATTTTATATATCAAACTTAATACCCTGCGCCAATGGCAATTGAGTACTATAATTGATAGTATTCGTCTGCCTTCGCATGTAGTTCTTCCAGGCATCTGAGCCACTTTCACGGCCTCCACCAGTTTCTTTTTCTCCGCCAAAAGCCCCGCCGATTTCTGCACCTGATGTGCCTATATTTACATTGGCAATTCCACAATCAGATCCCCCGGCTGAAAGGAACTGTTCTGCTTCACGGATATTGAGCGTAAAAATAGCAGATGATAAACCTTGCGGTACACCATTTTGCAAAGCAATAGCTTCATCGATTGTCTTATATCTCATAAGATATAATATAGGCGCAAAAGTTTCGTGGCAAACCATTGGTGTCTGCCGACTTACTTCTACAATGGTTGGTTTTACATAGCACCCTGACTGATAGTCGCTACCAGTCAGAATTTCGTTACCACAAAGAATATTGCCGCCCTCGTCAATGACTTTTTCAATGGCAGACTGATAGCTTTTTACTGCATCAGTATCAATCAAAGGGCCAACATGGTTGTTAACATCAAGCGGATTGCCGATCCGCAATTGAGAGTAAATCTTTACCAGGCGATTCTTCACATCTTCATAGATACTATCATGCAGAATAAGCCGTCGGGTAGTAGTACATCTTTGCCCGGCTGTCCCTACAGCGCCAAATACTACAGCCGGAATTACAATTTGCAAATCGGCATTTTCTGTAACGATAATAGCGTTATTCCCACCTAACTCCAGAAGACTTCTCCCCAAACGACCTGCCACCGCCTGCCCTACAGCCTTGCCCATACGTGTTGAGCCTGTGGCTGAAATCAAAGGCACACGGGTATCGTTGGCTAGCTGCTCTCCAACTTTTCTATCACCTATGATCAGGCATGAAACGCCTTCAGGAATATTATTACTCTTCAATACCTGCTGGATAATATTCTGACAGGCAATAGCTGATAGCGGTGTTTTTTCTGAGGGTTTCCAAACGCACACATCACCACATACCCAAGCCAGCATGGCGTTCCAGGACCAGACTGCTACCGGGAAATTGAATGCCGATATAATGCCAATAATCCCAATCGGGTGCCATTGCTCGTACATTCGGTGCTGCAGACGTTCAGAATGCATGCTTAAACCATATAACTGTCGTGACAAGCCCACAGCAAAATCGCATATATCTATCATTTCCTGCACTTCGCCCCAGCCTTCCTGTAAGCTCTTGCCCATTTCGTAGCTTACAAGCCTGCCTAAATTATCTTTATTAGCACGCAAGGCATCACCCATCTGGCGCACAATTTCACCTCGTTTAGGAGCAGGAATTTCACGCCATATTTTAAAAGCTTCTTCTGCTTTCGAAATTACCTTTTCGTAATCATCTGATGCAGCCTGGCGGACTTTACCTATTAATGAGCCATCTACCGGAGAGTACGAACTCAGCACTTTTCCTCCTCCTGCCCAGCTTTCTACCCCTGTGCTTACTCCGTTGTTAATGGCCTTTATATGCAATGATTTTAATACATTCTTCATTGATGGTTTTGTTTGTTGGATTAATTATACAAAGATACAAAAGAGGCGGGGTAAAAGAACAAGGTGCGGAATATTATTTGGATTTGCTTTTGCCCAGAACTGCACAGGGAATAGATTGGAAATAAAAAAGCCTTCCTCCACCTATTTGAGGAGAAAGGCCTGCAAGTAAGGTTCACCAACACCAAATATTATTTGGCAGACAAATATTTCATAAGGTGTTTATCTATCGTAAATTAATAAAATAACCTTATTCTTTATTCATTAATAGCAGCAATTAAATCTGCTACCAGACCTGTCCATCCGCATTGATGAGCTGCACCCAACCCTGCGCCATTATCGCCATTGAAGTACTCGTAGAACAGATACAGATCTTTGAAATGGGGGTCTTTATCGAACCTCTCTATACCGGTCATAGCCGGGCGTTGCTGAGACTTATTCATTACAAAAATATTCACCAGTCGTTTGGCTACCATCAAAGTGGCCTCCTTAATTGACATGATATTTCCCGAATTGGTCGGATACTCTATTTCAAAATCATCACCATAATATTCAGAAAACTTAAACATGGCATCAATAATCAGGAAATTGATTGGAAACCAGATTGGTCCCCGCCAGTTGGAGTTTCCACCCATGATACTCAGGTCAGATTCTGCCGGGGTATATTTTACACTCAGAATCTCTCCTTGCATATTAAACTTATACGGATTTTCATCGTGGAATTTCGACAAGGAACGAATACCATAATCTGAAAGAAATTCCGCTTCATCAAACATCCGTTTTACCACCATTTTCATACGATGCCCACGCAGTAGTGAAAGCAGGTGCGTTTCGCCTTTGCCA
>CALRLN020000349.1:0-5947 GCA_943368675.1 Chitinophaga pinensis
AGATTTTATTAAAAAGTTTTAAACATTAAATAATATACAATAATTTTAAATTAACAGTACTTATAAATACATTTAAATTATTTATTATTATAGATAGATATACAAAGTATAATATTAGTATATAATATTAAGACTATATAAAAGAATGATATATATTTATATATCTATTATTTTTAAATTATTTATACAAATAATTTAATTTCATATGTATTATGCATTTTAATAATAATGTAACTATTTAAAAGTTATTTAACTATTATAAGTTTATATTATATGATATATTTTAATAATAATAAACTATTAAACCTCATAAAACATTCTATACTTATCATAAACTCATTATTATTAATAAAAATTATTATTTCGATATTGTTACTACAGATGATTAGCTATATATTGCCGAACAATATTATTCTTATACAAAATGATTATTAGCGTAGTAAACAACAAAGGGGGAGTAGGCAAAACTACATCGACCCAGAATCTTGGTGCTGCCTTTCGAAAATTTGCAAATGCCCGGGTACTCTTTATTGATCTTGATGGCCAGGCAAGTCTTACCCGATGCTTTGGTATTCTGGAAGCTCAGGTAGGAAAGAACCATGTAGGGAATTATCTGAGTGGTGAACTTCCATTCGAAAGTATTGCAATCAAAACAGACATAGGAGATTTATTACCTAGTTCTGCTGAACTCAACACAAAAGAAGATACAATCAAAGCTTCGCCGGTGTTTCCGTTCAATCTGAAATTATTGTTGGAGAAGGTCAAAAAAAATTATGACTACATCATGATTGATTGTCCACCGACACTTTCAGGGTTAACCAGAGTTGCACTGATTGCCTGTGATATCTATTTAGTGCCATTGCAAGCAGAGTTTTTAAGTTATGAAGGTCTCAGGAATTTCTTGAATTACTCATCTGAACTGCAGTTGATAAGCCCTCAGACAAAACTCGGTGGTGTATTTGCTACACGATATAACCCGAGAATAAACAAAAAACTAAGCAATGATATTATTGAAGCGACCAAAAAACAACTTGGCAGTTCGTTTTTCACAACAACTATCAGAGATAATATAGCTATATCAGAAGCTCAGGCTAATGGTAAAGATATTTTTTCTTATTCGCCCGAGAGTAACGGTGCTATGGATTACTATAAATTAACAAGCGAGATTCTGAGCAGTTTTAACAATTAATATAAGGCTCTGAGAAATCTCTGTATCAAATTAAACTTTAAAAAAATGGCAAAAAATAAAAATTTCACCTTTGAAAGTTTAGTACCAACAAAAAATACTGAGCAAGCGGCAGTTAGTACAAGTAATCAGCCAGCGGCAATTGCGTCTTTACAGGACAGCGGACCATCGACAAAGGTTACATTCGATTGTCCGAACGAATTGGTTGAAACTATGAAAGATTATGGTTATTGGGAAGGCATGTCTCAGAAAGATATTATTATTGAAGCCCTGGGTGTATTCTTTGAAGGCAAAAAAATCAAAGAAAGACCTGAAAAAGTAAAAATGCGTAAAAAAGTTGGTAGAAAACCAAAAGCGTTAAAAGCATTTCTTAATTAAAATTAAAAAAAACATAGTCTGGTAAAAGAATTCACAGGTTATCAACAACTGTTCCACGTGGATTTTTTCATTTTCCACACCTTTTCCTCTTTAGAACGGCATAAAATAAAAGTTATATAATTTATATTATGTTAAATAGAAATTAAGCGATTCTCCTATCAGCGAATCTTCAATACTGTTTCAGCCTTCATGTGGCATTCTTAAGGCTTTGATTTACAACACTTTGCAGATAATTTAACTTTTCATTCACAGATATTTACCTAAAAAATAAAGCTCCGGGAATTGATTCCCGGAGCTTTATTTTACTTAATTCTATTTATGAAATTCTCATTTACGCTTTGCACATTGTTCAAGAACTGAAGCTAAACTATTCAAACTATCCGTTAAATCCTGATCTAGTGCTTTTCCTTCTTTCTCTCTGACAGCCTTACAAGTTTCAAAATATGGTTTTGACTCATTAAATCTTGCACAAGCCTTATCTTCTATGGCTTTACCAGATTTCTGATACTCTTTCATATCCATTTTATCAACTTCTTCTTTGATTTTTACAGCCTGGTTAAAATAATAAACACCTAGGTTGAAGTTACAATCATAGTTCATAGGGTCAATTGCCAATGCCTTTTTATACCATTCTAATGCTTCTTCTTTCTTACCGCCATTATCGTAAAGAATTGCCAGATTAAGCAGGTTATTCACATTGTTAGGATCACTATCAATTAGCTTTCTGAGTTCAGCTATCGCTTCTTCAGAATTACCGCTTGATAGCTGAATGTTTACTAAAGATCCCTTTAAATCTTTGTCACCAGGGTTAGCTGCAATCCCTTTTTTCAGAATTTCAACAGCTTTAGATGAGTTTTTATCTGTTTTATAGATTTCTGATAAGCTATAAAATACGGCAGGATCTTTTCCTCCCTGATCAATAAACTTGGTAAAATAAGTTTTTGCGGCTTCATTGTCTTTTGCTTGTTGGGCTACAATACCAGCATATAATGAAGAAGTAGTATCTTTCGGGCTAACTTCAGAAGCCAATCTGAACAGTTTAAGTGCATTTGGGAAATTTTTAGAGTTATAGAACCCCGCTCCCTGTTGCATTAATGCTGTATACAATTTCTGGCCTGTTAAGATTGCTTCAATATCTTTAGCTCCTTTTCCTCCGGCCTCAACTTCGAGGGCTTTTTTATAGGTATTATAAGCCTTTTCAGAGGCTAAAGAGTCTTTACCACAATTCATAGCCATATCTTCATAGGCAGTGGCTAATTTAACCCAGGTTGAAGACTTTGCGCCTTTTTTGGCGTCCAGGCTTGCTTTCTCACCTTTTGCGATTTCATCTGCCGCTGCTTTGCATTGGGCATCGCGCAGTTGAGAATCAATAGCTGATTGTGCAAACACGCCTGCCGTAACCATTGATAAGACAGACACAAAAATGGTTTTTCTCATATTTCAGTTGATTTTTAAAATATTTAAACGTTTAGGGTTAGACAATATTATTTCCCGAAAAATATATATTTTCGGGAAATTAACAAAGTATTAACAGAAAAAACTCGACGTAATCCCCTACTCTATTGTCGATTCGGGTTCGCCTGAAGCTACCGGGCTATCTCCTGCTTCGTTTGTGTCCTCCTCTTCTTCTTCGCGGATAATACGAGTAACCGATGCAATATCGTCTGTTTCGTTCAAACGAATAAGCCTTACTCCCTGTGTATTACGGCCCATCACTCTTAAATCGGCCACTTTAATGCGGATAGCGATACCATTCTTGGTGATAATCATCAGATCATCATCATCCGTAACTTCTTTAATGGCTACGAGAGTTCCTGTTTTATCTGTGATATTAAGGGTTTTTACACCTTTCGCACCTCTTGAAGTAATACGATAATCATCAATATCAGACCGTTTTCCATATCCTTTTTCTGAAACTACAAGCAATTGGGTGTCGGCTCTTGAAACACAAACCATTCCTATAACTTTGTCATCCTCTTCAAGATTAATACCTCGTACTCCCGTTGCTGTACGTCCCATAGGGCGTGTTCCGGACTCATGGAAGCGAACAACCTTACCGTTTTTAGCGGCTATTACTATATTATTATCTCCGTTAGTAAGGGCAACATCTAATAGATTATCACCTTCGTTGATATTAATAGCAATGATACCTCCCTGACGCGGACGTGAATAGGCTTCCAGAAGCGTTTTCTTCACCGTACCGTCTTCTGTACACATTACTATATAGTTATTATTGATGTAATCCTCATCAGTAAGTGTAGTGACGTTCAGAACAGCCTGAATCTTATCATCGGGCTCAATATTAATTAAATTCTGAATTGCGCGCCCT
This sequence comes from Chitinophaga pinensis, assembly GCA_943368675.1. GTDB lineage: Bacteria > Bacteroidota > Bacteroidia > Cytophagales > Spirosomataceae > Emticicia. The sequence goes on from CALRLN020000349.1 coordinate 3,894, forward strand.
TTTGCTGTTTTACTACCTTCCGGAACTTCAAACACTCTCAGCCAGTATAGTTTTCCTTTTTTAGTAAAGAATAATAAATAATTATGATTAGTTGCGGCAAAAAGATGTTCTGTATAATCTTCATCTTTGGTTTTAACTCCCCTGGAGCCTGTACCTCCTCTTCCTTGTGTTCTATATTCCTGCAAGGCAGTCCGCTTAATATATCCCTGGTGTGAGATAGTAACGAGCATCTCATCATCAGGTATCATATCTTCTATACTGAATTCTCCTGCGGCCATCTCAATTTTAGAACGTCTGGCATCACCGTAGCGAGCTTTTAATTCAATCAACTCATCTTTAATGATAGTACGTTTTCTTTCTTCTGAAGCCAGAATCTCCCGTAAATCTTCAATCAGATTTTTGATTTCTTCAAACTCAGCGTTTATCTTATCTCTTTCCAGACCAACTAAACGTTGCAAACGCATATCAAGAATAGCTTTTGCCTGTATTTCGCTAAGGATATTGCCGTTCTCGGTGTCACCATTGAAAGTGTCTACTATTTGCAGGCGCTGCAAACCAACTGAAAGGAACTGTATTCTCTGCTCAGGAGTCATGAAATCTCCCTGCATCAACCCGGCTCTGGCTTCGTCAGCATCTTTTGACCGGCGAATGAGTGTAATAACGGCATCGATATAATCTAATGCAATCAGAAGACCAATTAATATATGGGCTCTTTTTTCGGCTTCGCGTAAATCATACTGCGTGCGACGTGTAACAATCTCCAGGCGATGCTCGACATAATAGCGAATCATGTCTTTCAGATTCAGTGTCACAGGACGCCCCTTTACAAGAGCTACATTGTTAATGCTGAAAGACGATTGAAGCTGAGTATATTTATATAGATTATTCAATACCACATTAGGCACGGCATCTTTACGCAGATCATATACGATACGCATACCGTCTCTGTCTGACTCGTCACGGATGTCTGAAATACCCTCAATTTTCTTTTCATTAATCAATTGAGCTGTTTTCTCAATCATCATCGCCTTATTAACCATATATGGTATTTCTGTTACCACAATCTGGTCTTTACCTGTCTTTGATACCTCAAAATTGGCAACAGAGCGTAAAACGATACGTCCCCTACCTGTTTCAAATGCAGATTTTACACCACTATAACCATATATAATTGCACCCGTCGGAAAATCAGGCGCCTTCACATGGTGCATTAACTCTTCTATAGTAATTTCGGTATTATCGATATAAGCTGCAATACCATCAACCACCTCTGATAAATTGTGAGGAGCCATATTTGTGGCCATACCTACCGCAATACCAGCAGAGCCATTTAACAATAAATTCGGGATTTTTCCCGGCATTACTGATGGCTCTTCAAGGGAATCATCAAAGTTAGGTTGAAAATCAACAGTTTCTTTATTAATGTCAGCAAGCATTTCTTCGGCTATACGTTTCAAACGTGCCTCTGTATAACGCATCGCCGCGGGTGAATCTCCATCAATTGAGCCAAAGTTACCCTGACCGTCTACCAAAGTGTAACGTAAGGACCATTCCTGAGCCATACGCACCATAGTATCATATACTGATGAGTCTCCATGCGGGTGATATTTACCAAGCACCTCTCCTACTATACGTGCTGATTTTTTGTAAGGGCGATTATGATAAACGCCTAGTTCTGCCATACCGTACAATACGCGGCGATGAACGGGTTTAAGACCATCTCTAACATCAGGCAATGCACGCGAAATAATAACAGACATTGAATAATCAATGTATGCTCCGCGCATTTCGTCTTCGATGTTGATTGGGATAATTGTGCCGTTGTTGGAAGATTCTGGGATTAGATTTTCTGTTTCCTCAGCCATTAGCCTTTAGATTTACTTTTTTTAGAAGGATAAATATAACTATTTAACTATATCGTTGTACTATTCTTAATAGTAGTTATACAAATTTAATGAATTAATAGAAGATTAACAAAGGTTTTAAGCATTAATATCGCTAAATAAGAAAAAGTACAATACTTATATTTTTATTTATTATAATAAAATAAGTAT
>CALRLN020000350.1:0-5908 GCA_943368675.1 Chitinophaga pinensis
TATTTCAGTTTTTTATCCGGTTGAGGTAATGCAGACAAACCATTCAACTGACCTGCCATTGATTTATAATCAGCGTTGCCCTTTACAACACATTCATACATGGTTAAGCCCATATAACCTAATGAACGAGACCCATAAGTAGGCGAACCTCCTTTGGTTCCTTTCAGGATTTTCAATGTCATATTACCCCATTTTACCGGAACCTCCGCATTCAAAACACTTTTTTCTTGTTTCTCCTGAACAGATTGGTTTCTATCATCCGCCCGGACAACACTATATGCCATTACCATTATATTGGTAATAAGCAACTGCATCATGAGTAGTGATAAAGATCTAAACTTCATATTAATCATTATATCTCAAAAATTCACCGTAGCCCTTGCGGCTCGAATTACTCATTCGTAAGAGCGTTATTTTGCTCTTTCCCAGGAAATTAATCAATTCTCCTGAATTGAATTACCATTGCGATATTACTATGAGTACAAATAGGCCGGATAGCCGATTGCAGAGAAACTTTAGTAGTGAAGACACGATTATCAGACAAAATCAGCTTAACCAAAACCCAAAGGGCCTCAGTCTTTGAAAAAGATGAAAGTGATAGAGATAAAAAAGAAGAAACAGATGTATAGCATCTACCAAAAAAGGTATAACTTTTCTTCATCGTGTAAAATTGTAAAGGTTCACTCAATAGTAAAAATGTATATGGAATTCAAAAATACAAATCAGGTATTCTTTTCTTATTTCTAATAAGACGATAATAATTGAGAAACGTCACATAGGCAGCCTCACTCTGACAATTATTATTCTTTACTTTTTGTTATTCAGAAAAAACATCAGAAAACAAATACTGTATGGCATAGTATTTGTAATAACAAATTCTGGATTTAACTAAATCCGTGCCAAAACTACTCTCTACTGATATTATTTCTGTACTGTATAAAAAAACCTCGAAATAGCTTCTGTTCACTCAATAAAAACATTTTCTAACCGGGCTTACACAGTTATTGTTGCATAAAGAGTGCAAAAATCGTGCTAAAAATATTGCACGGATAGGCATTCTTTAAAAACATTTTAAAAATCTTTATTACCAGTGCTTTTCATCTTTATATTTGTGTTCAAATCAAATACGCATATTGTGAAACTCTGGCAAAAGGAAAGCAGTAGAAATACTATAGAAAATAATGTTATTGAAAATTTTACGGTTGGTAAAGACCGTGAGATGGATTTGTACCTGGCAGAGTTTGATGTACTCGGCTCAATGGCACATGCCATCATGTTAGAATCAATTGGCTTGCTCAAAGCCGATGAGTTAGGGAGTCTCGTAATTGAGTGCCGAAAGATATATAATGATATCGGGAATGGCAAGTTTTTGATTGAGAAAAATATTGAAGACGTACACTCTCAGATAGAATGGCTGCTGACTCAGGCATTGGGTGATACCGGAAAAAAAATACATAGCGGTCGTTCACGTAATGATCAGGTACTGGTTGATTTAAAACTTTTTATGCGCCATCAGTTGCGGATCATCGTGCAGAAAATTGAAGTGGTTTTCAGACACTTAATTGAACAAAGCGAAATACATAAAGATGACCTGCTGCCAGGCTATACGCATTTGCAGATTGCCATGCCTTCTTCGTTCGGGTTATGGTTTGGAGCGTATGCGGAAAGCCTTGTTGATGATGTGAATATATTACAAGGTGCTTATAAAGTGGTTAATAAAAATCCTTTGGGTTCAGGAGCAGGTTATGGCAGTTCGTTTCCACTAAACAGAACAATGACTACTGAATTACTGGGATTCGACAACCTTAATTATAATGTTGTATATGCGCAGATGACACGTGGCAAAACAGAATATGTGGTGCTGTCGGCTTTGACTTCACTGGCTACTACCCTATCGCGTATGGCTATGGATATTTGTCTGTATAATTCACAGAATTTTGGTTTTCTGACTCTGCCTGACGATTTCACAACAGGTAGTAGTATTATGCCTCATAAGAAGAACCCTGATGTTGCTGAATTATTAAGAGCTAAAACTAATCGTTTAAAAGGCTTGCCAACCGAATTAGCTTTTGTGACGAGTAATCTGCCGAGTGGCTACCACAGGGATATGCAGATTTTAAAAGAAATTCTGATGCCAGCATTTGATCAGATAACAGAATGTCTGGATATTACTGCATTGATGCTGCCTAATATACAGGTGAAACCGGATTTACTGGCAGATAAAAAGTATGACCCGATTTTTTCGGTTGAAAGAGTGAATGAACTGGTGATGCAAGGCTTACCTTTCAGAGATGCTTATCTGCAAGTGAAAGATGAGATTTTCGGAGGTACTTATGAGGCATCAAGAGACCTGAACCATACATTGGAAGGAAGCATTGGCAACCTTTGCAATGGGGAGATTGTACAGATGATGAATGACCTGATTAAAAGCTTTGAATTTGAAAAAATTGATACAGCTTTAGAAAAATTGTTGAATTGGGGGAATGAAAAGTAAAATTCAGATACAATTATTTAAGAAATGTACGGGGTAATTTGTGTTTCAAAATTACCCCTAATAATTTAGATCTATTACAGAGCTATTTCTTATCACTAACAGCCACAGCAATTTTCGAATCTGCTGTGCCATAGTATAAAAACCACCGCTCTTTAAAATGTACCAGTCCTTCTACAAAAACTACGTTATTTACCTGTCCTGTTAATTCATAAGGTTTATCGGGCTCAAAAAAGAACGTTTTGGAGCGGTCGATGATTTTTGTCGGGTCGTTTTTGTCAAACAATACTTGTCCCGCTCTGTAAGCATTTTTGGTATCAGTTGCCTTATTCTGAAAACCTTTATTGGCGCCATTATAAATCAATAGTATACCTTTATCAGTTATAAAAGCCGCAGGGCCCGACTCTACCAGCCAGCTATCAAAATTATCATCTCTTGGTTTTACAATTGGTTTGGGTTTTCCTGCTTCATCTTCAAGAATCGTCCAGTCGGTCAGATTATCTGAGCTCGCCAGAAAAAGATTGGTATCCCCAAAATACATCCAGTATTTACCATTGATTCTTTTAGCAATAAATTTCTCGTTTACTTTCTCACAGATAATTGCTCCTGATTTTGACCAGAGGCTTTCATATTTAGCATCTTTAAAGGCCAATCCTTCTTTTTTCCATGTCTGTAAATCGGGTGAAGAAGCTACGCACAAGCGAGCTGTCTTGCCATCATAAGCTGTGTAGGTAAGTATATATCCGCCATTGGGTGTTTCTACCAGACGCGGGTCTTCACAGCCACCAGGATACTCATATTTTTTCATAAAGTCTTCTGACGGATAAAATACCGGCTTAGGCTGACGGGTAAAATGAATGCCATCGTCACTGACGGCTAAACCCAAACGGGACGTTCCATCTACCACTTTCAAAGTATCCTCTGCCCGATATAGCAAGTAGACCTTTCCGTCTTTTACCACTGCTGACGGATTATAGACATCTTTTGCCTCCCAGTTAATACTTCTTTTTAGAATAGGGTCGTCAAAGGTGGTGGTATCATTAGGTAATAAAACCGGGTTGTCGGCATCCTGCTTTATAAAAGGTATTAGCTGCCAGTCTTGCGTTTCGGTTTTATTTTTGCAGGCTGCTAGACAGATAGAAAGAATGAAAAGGTATTTTTTCATAGATTTGTATTTTCTGTTGTACTTATTTGAAATAAGTTGATTGAATAAATAAAAGGGAGCGATATATCCCTTGTTCAAATATAGAGACAATCTTAATAAAACTATAATGCTACGATTTATCTTTCTTTTTTTTCTGCTATTAAGCAACGCTTTACTGGCACAGGAACGTTTAATTATGATAGGTGGCGGCAAACGTACACCTGATGTGCTCACAAGATTTATAGAATTAAGTGGCAAAGAAAACGGCAAAATACTGGTGATTCCCTGGGCAAGCAGTGTACAGGATGAAAGCTTTGAAGCATTTAATAAAGATATTGCCGCTCTTTCAATAATTAAGGTTGAAAAAGCTTCTCTGTCGCCGCTTACTGCTGAAACAAAAGCTATCTTCCAGAATCAGTTAAAATCTGCTACAGGCGTTTTTTTTTGTGGAGGAGACCAGACGAGAATAATGGCAGTTCTGCAGGATGAAGAACTATTCAATGCTTTACATAAGCAATATAAAAACAATGTAGTATTTGCCGGAACCAGCGCCGGAACTGCCATTATGAGCCAAAAAATGATTACCGGTGAAGGCGACTTCAAGGTGATTGACGGTAAGAAGGTAGAAATAAAAAAAGGTCTGGGATTATTAACTAATGTTATTGTTGACCAGCATTTTATCAAACGCCAGAGACAAAATCGCCTGATTGGACTGATATTTCAGAATCCTGAACTACTAGGTGTGGGTATTGACGAAAATACTGCGCTATATGTAGAAGGTAACCGGATAGGAGAAGTAATGGGAGAAAGTCAGGTGATGATTTTTGAAGCGCAAAAGAACCGGAATGAAATGAAGTTTCTGCTCCTGGAAAAGGGTGAGAAATTTGACATGGAAAAAAGGAAACGTGTAAAATAGCGTAAACGCTCAATTTATTTCGGCAGGCAAAAGACATTTTTCTTACCTTTGCACCAAAAATCAATTCGTAGATGAGTACTGACCGTTATATGCAGCGTGGCGTTTCTGCCGCTAAAGAAGATGTTCATAAAGCCATTGAAAAGCTCGACAAAGGTTTATTTCCGAAAGCTTTCTGCAAAATCTCCCCTGATACTCTGGGTGGAGACCCTGACTATTGTAACATTATGCATGCTGACGGTGCAGGTACCAAAACATCTCTCGCTTATTTATACTGGAAAGAAACCGGAGACTTATCAGTTTGGAGAGGTATTGCGCAAGATTCTATTGTAATGAATACTGACGATTTGCTTTGTGTGGGTTCGGTAGGGCCAATGTTAATATCCTCAAGTATTGATAGAAATAAAAACAAGATTCCGGGAGAGGTAATTGCTGAGATTATCAATGGCACTGAAGAATGTCTAGAGATGCTCCGTAGCCATGGTATCGAAATACACAGCACCGGTGGAGAAACGGCCGATGTTGGCGATCTGGTAAGAACCATTGCCGTGAATAGTACGCTTATTGCGCGCATGAAGAGAGCTGATGTAATCTCTAACGATCGTATTGAGGCGGGTGATGTAATTGTAGGACTGGCTTCTTACGGACAAGCTACTTACGAAAAACAATACAATGGCGGTATGGGTAGCAACGGGCTTACATCTGCCAGACACGATGTATTAGATAAAACCTACGCCGAAAAATACCCTGAAACTTTCGATGGAGATATTGATTTCTCTCTCGTATACAGTGGACAGAAATTATTGACTGATGCTACCGCCATAGAACCTTATAATGCGACACTTGATAAAGAAACTTTAGATAAATTGCCCGATGTCGGTAAACTCATTTTATCACCTACACGCACTTATGCGCCGGTAGCCAAAGTATTTTTAGATGAACTTCGCCCTCATATTCATGGGATGGTTCATTGCAGCGGTGGGGCACAGACTAAAGTTTTGCATTTTATTGATAAACTCCATGTGATTAAAGATAATCTTTTTCCGATTCCTCCTTTGTTTAAATTAATTCATGAACAGAGTGGTACAAGTTGGCAGGAGATGTATAAGGTTTTCAATATGGGGCATCGCTTAGAAGTATATCTGCCTCAACAATATGCCCAACGTATTATCGAAATCGCTCAGTCATTTAATATTGATGCACAGATTATTGGCAGGGTTGAGTCTTTTGAAACCAAGCAGGTCACGATTCAGAGTGAATTTGGGAAGTTTGTGTATTAAGCTATAAATTGATTAGCTACTATTCTTTCATAATCCGAAAATACTGTAATTAAAAGAATACCAGCTTTTGTAGAGCCAAG
>CALRLN020000351.1:0-5903 GCA_943368675.1 Chitinophaga pinensis
CTCGGGTCCGCACCTACATTTCGAGACACGTTATGAGGGAAATCCTTTCGACCCGAAAAACATCTTTACCTTTAATCCGGAAAAGATAGAAATCAATGCTTCTGAATTTACCATGACCTCACGTGTTTATGATTACCTGAGAGGTGGAGCAAGTAAAGGCGATTTTGAATTTGATGAGCCTCAGGTCGTTACACGTAAACAATGGATAAGAGTACGTTCAGGCGATACCCTCTCTGAAATTGCAGACCGTTGGCACACCACAGTAGGCAATCTGGCTAGAATGAATCGCATTAAAACATCAACAAAGCTACGCCCGGGGTATCGTTTAAGAATTAAATAAAAATATTGAAACTATATTTAATTGCGACGTGAAACTATTTACGTCGCTTTTTTTTATAAATAAATAGCTTGTCTGAACTTTGATTTAATTGATTGTAATGATTACATAGATGTTAAGAACATATTTTTTATGTGTATATCAACAGTAATATTTTATGATATAATGGTCTTATAAGTTGCTTTTCAATAAAAACCTGATAGACCCTGATTTGCAATTAGTTCTAATATGTGATAGAACATTAGCAGTAAAATCATCAAATCAGTTAAATCAAAGAGCAGTACGAAATCACCCAATATACTTAAACTCAAATGAAATTAGATATACTTGTAATGGCAGCGCATCCTGACGATGCCGAAATGTCATGCGGTGGAACAATGGCCCTGGCTATTGAAAAACGCCGAAAAGTTGGCATTGTAGATTTTACCAGAGGAGAACTAGGCACCCGGGGTACACCGGAAATACGGGCCGCTGAAGCATCGGCTGCTTCAGAAATATTGAATATCTCAGTACGTGAGAATCTGGGTTTCAGAGACGGTTTCTTTAAAAATGATGAAGAACACCAGATGAAGCTGATTCAGACTATTCGTCGCTACCAACCTGATATAGTGTTGGCAAATGCAAATGAAGACCGCCACCCTGACCATGGTAAAGGAGCTGCGCTTGCCGTTGATGCCTGTTTTTTATCAGGATTACGTATGATTAAGACGTTTGAAGAAGACGGAAGCCCGCAGGCTGCCTGGCGACCAAAATTTCTGTATCATTATATACAGGACAGGTATATCAAACCTGATCTTGTAGTAGACATTTCCCGCTTCTGGGAGGCAAAAGAGGCTTCTATCCGTGCTTATAAAAGCCAGTTTTATGACCCGAGCAGCACCGAACCGGAGTCATATCTGACAAGCCCCGAATTTTTAGAATTTCTGAAAGCCCGCTCACAGGAGATGGGGCATAGTATCGGCGCAAAATTTGGAGAAGGTTATACAAAAACAAAGATGATCGGGGTAAAAGACTTGTTTGATTTAATTTGAGAATAGCTTTATTTTGATTGAAAATTTGTATTTATGATTAATTTCCTCCTGTCAGTACAGCAAAAAACTATTGTCTTTATCAATAGTATTATATCTTTGATAAAGGTGATGGTTTTGTCTGACTTTTCGTTGAAAACTGCTAAAGCATCCAATCCTCGTTGTGGTATTTTAGGTAATGGGCCTTCTTTAAAAACAACACTTGAAAGAGATGCCGAATTTCTTACCGGGCTTGAACTGTTTGCAGTTAATCTCTTTTCAATTACAGAGCAATATACCCAATTGAAACCTAAAAATTACCTGCTACTTGATTGGTCTTTCATGAATCCGGATCATTGGCATGGCAGAACAGGCCTTAGAGGCATTGTGGAAAACACAAGCTGGGAACTGAATCTTTTTGTACCCACAAAAATGTTGAAATCTGACTATTTCAGAAATGAACTTGCACAGAATACCCACATAAAACCTATTCCGTTTAATTATACCATCGTTATAGGTTTTACCGGGCTTACTCATTGGCTTTTCAGGCATGGTTTGGGTATGCCACAGTGCCAGAACGTACTTGTAGCCACTTTATTCTATGCATTGAATATGGGCTTCAAAGAAATTTATTTGTTTGGAGCAGACCACTCATGGCATGAAATGATTAAACTGGATGAAAACAACCATATGGTTGTGAGTGATACACATTTCTATGGACAGAAGGACTATGATATTGCCGTTCGGGAAACTTCCTATATGAGTCAACAATTATTCTCTCTGCATAAGGCTTTTTATGGTTATGAGGTATTGGTAAAGTACGCAAGGAGCCTGGGTGTGAAAGTCTATAATGCCAGTGTGAGAAGCTATGTTGATGTTTTTGAGAAGGTAAAAATAAGTGACCTCCTAAATAAATCACAATAACTGATTATTTATAAAATTGTACTTTAGCCTGTACTAAGTACGCCTGATTACCTGTCAGGATATAGCCCTTAGGCGCCAACTTTGCCATTTGATAAAATATAGCGCACAACTTGCTGATTAACAGGATATTTTGAAGATAAAATTTGCAATTGTCTGGAATTATTTTTTAGATTTGATTAATTAAACATCTCTTATCTAAACCTCTAAACAAATTTTATTATGAACAATTTCAGGTTAGCCGGCTTCGGCAAACGTTTTCTTGCCTATATTCTCGATGGTATTATAATTGGTATTGCTTTTACTCTGATTCTTATTCCGTTTGGGGGTATATTCGCTTTTCTGGGTATGAGTGGTGGGGCAATGGATGGCGATATTTCCAGCGGCGAAGCGGCTGCATTGGCCGCAACCGGAATAAGTTTTCTTGGTATTATACTTCTGGCCATTGTTGCCCCTGTTGTATATGATGCATTAATGACGGCCTCTCCAAGACAAGCTACACTTGGTAAAAGCATTATGAGAATAAAAGTGGTAAAAGAGAATGGAGAGCCTTTAACTACTGGTGATGCATTTATCAGGGCTTTAGTAAAATATGTAACCGGCCAATTCTGTTTTTTATTATTATTGGTATGTTTATTCAACAAAGAAGAACAAAACCTGCACGATCTGGCAGCCAAAACTTTCGTTATTGAAGAATAAAGTTCATATGAACCATAAGTTATATAGAATAATTTTAGCGGTAATAGTACTCACTGTTACCGCTTATTATTTTTATTATAATTCCTTAGGCTTTTTACCCAATTTTCAATGCGTTTTTAACAGGGCTACAGGTTTATATTGCCCTGGATGCGGCGGACAAAGAGCTTTTCATGCTTTATTGCATGGGCATATACTTACCGCTGCCCATAATAACCTGCTTATTTTTCTGGTTTTGCCTATTGTAAGCATAAAACTTTTTGAGGAGTTAATCGGTAAAAAAATCTTTTCTGAGACCTTTTACTCCAGAAAATTTCTTCTTCCCTTGTTGGTGTTTTTTATTCTCTTTAGCCTACTCAGAAATATTCCTGCTGAACCGTTTAAATATCTGGCTCCAATTGCTTTGTAAGAAAAAAAAGATAATAATCACCATGTAAGACAAAGTTAATCATGGGGGACTTTCATTCTGGTGTAAAAAAGAAAAGGTGCTATCCGTCAAATCCAGATAACACCTTTTAAAAAGAAAATACATTACTTCGCATCAACAACTGCAATCGCAACCATATTTACAATTTCTCGTACAGAACTACCCAATTGCAATACGTGAACAGGTTTTTTCATGCCTAGTAAAACAGGCCCTACTTTTTCAATATTGGCAATCTCTTTCACTAAGTTATAGGCAATGTTAGAGGCAGAAAGATTCGGGAATATTAAAGTATTGGCGCCACCATCAACCAAATCGCAGAACGGGTGGTTTTCGCGCAATAAATCCAAATCAAAAGGTAAGTGGGCCTGCATTTCACCGTCAACAATCATAGTAGGGTGCTTTTCTTTCAGAATTGCCACTGCTTTTTGCATTTTCAGCGCATCCTCTCCGTCTGCACTACCAAAGTTTGAGTAAGTTAATAAAGCGATTCTTGGCTTAATATTAAATTTCTCTACCTCTTTGGCGGCCAGCTCTGTAATCTCAACTATTTCTTCTGTAGTGGGATTGAAGTTAACAGTGGTATCAGCCAGGAATAAAGGCCCAAAACGGCTCATCAGAATATACATACCCGATACCTTCTTCACACCTTCCTGACGCCCGATGATTTGTAGGGCAGGGCGGATTGTTTCAGGATAATTCCGGGTCATACCGCCAATCATGGCATCTGCTTCTCCGGTTTCTACCATCATGGCACCGAAATAGTTACGATTAAGCATCGACATCTTCGCCTCAAATTTATTCAGACCTTTACGCTTACGTTTTTCGTAGAAAATATCTCCGAATTTCTGCAAACGGTGTTCTTCCTTGCCAGACCGGGGATCAATGATTTCAACACCTGCTACATCTATATGATTTTCTAAAACCAACTGATTAATTCTGTTTTCATTACCCAATAAAATCGGAATAGCTATGCCATCATCAATTACCTGCTGCGCTGCTTTCAAAACTGTCAGGTTCTCGGCATCAGCAAAAACCACACGCTTAAGGTTCTGTTTGGCTTTGGTAATAATTACTTTGCTGAGAGTATTATCCTGCCCCAGACGCTTCGATAATTGAGTATCATACGCTTCCCAATCAATAATCGGAAACTTAGCCACTCCGGTATCCATAGCGGCTTTAGCTACTGCAGGAGCTACTGTTGTCAGCAAGCGTGGGTCAACAGGTTTAGGAATAATATATTTTTTGCCAAAAATCAGGTTATTTTCACCATAGGCCAGATTTACAATATCCGGTACAGGTTTTTTAGCCAGATCAGCCAGAGCTCTGACAGCGGCCAGCTTCATTTCTTCATTAATTACTTTGGAGCGTACATCTAATGCACCTCTGAATATATACGGAAAGCCCAGCACATTGTTTACCTGATTCGGATAGTCTGAGCGGCCTGTTGCAAAAATAATATCTTCTCTTGCAGCCATAGCTTCATCATAGGCAATTTCAGGGGTTGGGTTAGCCATCGCAAATACAATACAGTCTTTTGCCATAGATTTTACCATTTCCTGCTTCAAAGTATTCCCTTTAGATAAACCAACGAATACGTCAGCTCCTACTAAAGCATCAGCCAGGGTGGTTTCAGCGGCCATTGTATCATTAGCAAACTCTATTTTCTTCCCGTCAAGATTAGTGCGGCTCGGGTGAATAAGCCCTTTGCTATCGAACATAAAGATGTTCTTCTTCTGTGCTCCTAAACTATTGTATAATCGGGTGCAAGAAATAGCCGAAGCGCCAGCGCCATTAATCACAATTTTTACATCTTCAAATTTTTTCTCAACGAGTTCAAGCGCATTGAGTAATGCTGCCGCAGAGATGATGGCAGTGCCATGCTGATCGTCATGCATTACCGGAATATTCATTTCGGCTTTCAGGCGTTCTTCTATTTCAAAGCATTCAGGTGCTGAAATATCTTCCAGATTCACACCGCCGAAAGTTGGTTCAAGAATCTTTACCGTTCTTACAAACTCATCTACATCTTTTGTATTCAATTCAATGTCAAATACATCGATGTCGGCATATATTTTAAATAAAAGGCCTTTCCCTTCCATCACAGGTTTACTTGCCTCCGGCCCTATATCGCCTAAACCTAATACAGCCGTACCATTAGAAATTACAGCTACCAGATTGCCTTTGGCTGTGTATTTATACACATCTTCGGGGTTTTCATAAATAGACATACAAGGCTCTGCTACTCCCGGAGAGTAGGCAAGGGTCAAGTCTCTTTGAGTGGCTGTTTCTTTCGAAGGAATCACCTCAATTTTGCCAGGTCGACCCTTGGCATGATAATACAAGGCTTCTTCTTTTAGTGTTTTCTTCGTACTCATTTTCGAATAAGTTTTGTTTTCTATACGCAAAGGTAAGCATAGAAAAGTGTTTGTTGGATGAAAATGTTGTTTTTAGCCTTCTGAGAGGCTAAGATGATGATGTAATTGTATAAAACTGAAATTTTAATTCTTAATATTAT
>CALRLN020000352.1:0-5863 GCA_943368675.1 Chitinophaga pinensis
TGAATACCTGGCTAAAATTAAAGGTGTGAAGGCTGATAAAATAATGAAAATGGTTGAGGATAGGAAAATCAGCTATGAAGATGTAGAAAGAGCTTTGAAGGCCATGACAAGTGAGGGTGGAATTTTCTTTGGTTTTATGGACAAACTGGCTAAAACTACTCAGGGCAAATGGAGTACATTAGTTGGCTCAGTAAAGAATAAACTTACAGAGCTTTCAATGGCTCAGACTGGATGGCTGAACAGAAGCATAGATTGGGCTAATAGATTTTTATCAAGTATGCAACCTGTTGAGGATTCTCTATTAAACCTTTGGAATGCTTTTCAGCCTTTATTTTCTTCCATTAGAGAGCTATTGATTCATGTCGGTTTAATTAATCCGGCAGGTGATTCTGTACAACAGATAGTGAGCCTTCTATCTAATGTTTTCAATATCCTGGCTACGGCAATTCGTTGGGCAAGTACTGGCCTTAAATGGTTAGTTAATGTCTTTAATGCGATTCCCTTCAGCAAATATATTGCTCAATTTTTACTGCTCAATTTTGCTTTAAAATCCATTGGTGTATTTAAGTTGATTTCGGGTATAGCTAGTCTGGGTTCTGCCTTAATGAATACTGCTGGTATAGTAGGTATACTGCAAAAAGTTTGGATTGCATTAAACACAACATTTGTCTTGAGTCCAATTGGCTTAATAGTGACTGCCATATTAGGTTTAATAGCTGCTATTTATTACGCCTGGACTGAGTGCGAGAAATTTCGAGAAGTTGTAATTGGTGTTTGGGGTGGTATCAAAGAAGTTTGGGGTGCAACAGTTGGTTGGCTGATTGATAAGATTGTTTTTCTTTGGAATAACCTGAAGGGAGCCTGGTCTGATGGAGCCACTGGACTCGGTACTATTCTACGAGCTGCTGTTGCTATTGCAAGTTTTGGAATATCAGAAGTAATAATGTATGCTATACAAAACTGGGAAAAGCTAAAGGCCGCAATAGTAATAGGAAGTAGAGTCTTACTTGGAATCTTGACTTTAGGTGTTTCAGAATTTGTAATCAGGAATTGGGATAAACTGAAAGCATTCTGGGATAAGTTTAAAAACTATGCCGTTGATGCCATTAAAGGTGTTATTACGGCCATGTTTCCTCTATTGTCTCTTATTGCTCGTTTTACAAAAGACAAGTTCATGACAGGATATAATAAGGCAGTTAATGACTTGAACAACAATAAAGGGTTAGACAACTGGTATAATACCCGTGATGACAGGAGTGGGAATTATATACCGAAAGTGCCGGGTGTTCCAGGCGTTCCGGGCGGTTTGGGCAGTCCAGACGGCAGTACAAAAGGTGGTGGGATTACTGATACTGTTGAAGGAGCAAGAAGCAAAAGTATAGTAATTAATCTGAATAAAGGTCTGATTGAAACCAGTAACATTATAGTGGATAGCAAAGGCACTGGCCTTGATATTGAGCGTAAAGTTGTGGAGGCATTAAATAGAATTTTATTGTCAGGTGAGAGGCTGGCCTACGAATAAAATGGACTTTGATTTAAACCAAATATATAAAAATCAGTTTGGAGAAGGTGGTAAGCCGCTTGCTCCTGAGACGACTCCTACTGCGAATGGGGTTCTTATCCGGTGTCCATTGACGTTTGGCTATGGTGGTGATGTTTATACGCTACCCCTTGAGCCGCTTATTAGTATTCAAGGGAGGAATATCTTAATCAGGAATCATGTGTTGAAGGGTACCGAAAATGGAACAGTGAAGGAAATGTGGAGCGCTGATGACTATTCGATTGAGATTAAAGGTGTTGTGATTAATACTCAAGATGATAATCGATTGCCTGAAGAGGCTATCAATAAAATCAGGAAATTCTGTGAAATCAGAAGAGCGATAGAGGTAAGCAGCCCTTTACTCACTCTTTTCGGAATCCAGTACATGGCCATTGAGGATTATGATTTTCCACATACAAAAGGATACAACAACCAGGCGTATGTTATTCGGGGATATAGTGATAAACCTTTTGAATTATTCTAATGCCAACTTTTGAAATGACATACAAAATTACCTTTGGAAACTCACTATTTGCAGTGAGCCAGCTAAGAGGCATATCGAAAATTCAATTAAAATCATCGGTTGAACAATTAGGGAATACAGCTACTATTGAATTTCCGGCTACGATTCAGAATGTGCCGTATGATGTTGAGAAAAAGGTGAAGAGAGGTTTTGTAGTTAAAATTGAGATGGGTTACAACGGCCAGACTAGACAGGAGTTTTTGGGGTATGTGAGGAGCATATCAGCAAACAACCCTTGTACTATTGAATGTGAGGATGGTATTTATCTTTTCAGGAAGGAGGTAAAAGGGAAGGTATTTTTAAAGAGTACTGTTGAAGATATTCTGAAATATGTATGTGGCCAGATTGGAACCTTTAATTTGAAAGCTGATTTAGGGGGGCTTAAGTATGACAAGTTTGTGATTAATTCAGGAGCAACCGGCTATGAGGTTTTGAGGAAAATTAAGGAGCAATATGGATTGAGTATTTATGTTCGTGGTGGAGAGCTTGTAGCTACTTTAAAATATATTGAGCGTGTTGGAGAGGTGACCTACGATTATAAAAAGAATGTAAAGGATTCGGGTTTAAAGTGGGTTGAGGAAACAGATGTGAAGGTTGAGGTAAGAGTGAGGGGCGTTGGAGCTGATAACAAACTGACTGAAACTTTAAGTATTGGGACAAAAGGTGGTGAAGTGAGGAAATTACCTAATAGGGTAAATGTAACTGACAAAATTGCCCTTGAGAAAATTGCTAAAGAGGAGTTGAAGCGACTTACATATAGAGGGTTTAGAGGTGAGCTGACAGGTTGGGGCGTTCCATATTGTGCGATAGGGTATTCAGCCAGAATAATTGACAGCGATTATCATGACCACGACGGGACATACTTTGTGAAAGAAGTTGAGGTTTTATTTTCAAAGTCCGGATTCGAAAGAAAAGTAACACTTGGAGAAAAAATAGCATGAGTACTTACAGCGAAATATTGTCAAAATTAAAGGGTCTTAATAGTACAATTGTCCCTTGTTTCCCGGCTACTGTTAAAAGTATTGATACGGAAAGCACTTGTACCGTCATTATGGCCGATGGTCTTGAGATGCCTGGCGTCAGACTAAAAGCATCAAACGATGATAAAAAGGAGTTTTTAGTTTGCAAACCCCGTGAAAAATCTTACGTCCTAATTGGTCTGATTGGTGATGAAGAATGTGCTGGTGAATACTATGTCGCTGCTTGTGATGAAATAGACGAGGTTGTGATGAAAATAAAAGACCTTGAATTGCTTGCTACAAAAGATGGTGTTTCGCTGATTCATAAAGATGCACAAATCGGGATTGTGGATGATAGTATTAACCTTGTTCAGAAGGATACAACAATAGTCCTGGACAACGACAAGGCATTACTTTCTTTTAAAAACAACCTGGTTAAAATTGTGAATAGTGAAATTATGATTCAAGGGGCTGGAGGCGTTCGATTAAATGTAAGTGCGAATGGCATTGCTTTAAAAGATGTGATTAAGGGGATTTTGGATTGTATTCAGAATCTGAAGGTAGTGACACCAACCGGAATAGGAACACCGGATCCGACTACGATTGCGAGTGTAATTCAGGCAGGAGTTAAAATTGAACAAATCTTTAGTTGATTAAGTGGCAGCATGGAGTAACAGGTATATAAATATCTGGTGGTCGGTTCGAATCCGACTGCTGCCATTTTTTAAGATATAACAAAGCGGATTATAATGGCAAATGACATTCTTTTTGATACTGACGGGGATTTGAAGATTAGCGAATATGGTGACGTAGTTGTTGGTGATGCTCGTTACCAGCACGTGCAGGGATTGTTGCTTGCACATAAAGGCCATTACAAGTTTGACCCGCTCAGCGGTATAGGTATTGAAAGATTCCTTTTGGATGAAGCCAATAATTCGGACTTGTTGAGAGAGGTGCGTTTGGGTCTCGAATTGGATGGCTTTAATATAACGGATTTATATATTCAGGAAGACGGAAAACTAAAGGTGGATGGAGACTACAGTTGAAGCTGAAGAAGATATTTTTGATGTGGCCAATCGAGTTTATGGCCATCCATTAGGCGTTCACTGGCTAATTGATGATAATGATTTATCTGGAATTGATGCTGCTGTAATGGCAGGCCAGAAGTTGAAAATCAGAGATAGTATTATTGAGTTGGTGCCTATTAAAGCTATTCAATTTGTGCCTTCATTATTTCCTGATTATCTGATAGATAAATACCAAAGCATTTTTGATGTAGCGATGGAAAAGCATGGAAGTATTGAAGGCGTTTATGATATGGTTGAAGAAAACGGCTACGATGGAGTGACAGAATATTTATGGGAGCTTAGACCTTTGAAAATCTTATCTGCTCCTTATAATTCGAGAGTAAAAGTGCTGCTGGCCGATTTTATGCCAGTGGCCACAATTGACGAAGGTGATAAGAGTGACGGCATAGGGTTTATGTATATTGAAACGAATTTTATAGTAAGATAAAATGGCAAGAAGCTTTGAAGAAATACTAAACGAGATAAACCAGGAGCAGGCAAAATACGCTGAGCTTAACGCACTTAATAGTCCATCTGCAGATAGCTTTTTTGGGCTTATAAAAAAAATGATTGCGTTCCTGGTAAGGACGTGGGAATTGGGCTTTGATAAGTTTAGGGCGGAAATAGACACAAGTATTGCCAACCAACAAATAGGAACACTTCAGTGGTATGTCAATCGGGTTAAGGAGTTTCAATATGGAGACTTGTTGCAGATTTCGGATAATAAGATTTTTTATGCTGTACCAGATGTCAATAAGCAAATTGTAAAACAGGCATCTGCCAGCGAAGTAATGGATGGCAATAAAGCGAAGATTATAATAAAGGCAGTAAAGAATGAGAGTGGTGCTTTACAGCCTCTGAGCATAGATGAAAATGATGCACTGAAGGAGTATTTAAAGAAGATAAAATTTGCAGGTGTTTTGGTTGAGACGGTGACGCTTCCGGCAAACATTCTGAAGCTAAAATTAGAGGTTCAAATAAATCGTTTGATGTTGAATCCTAATGGTTCAAGGATTGGCAATGATACTGTTTTTCCGGTTAAAAATGCTATTGTAGAATATCTGAAGCAATTACCATTTGATGGAATTTTTTACTGGACGTTGCTGGTAGATAAATTACAGGCCATGCCGGAAGTGAAGGATGTTGTAATACAACAGTCGTGGTATTGGAACGGAAGTGCCTTTGTGGAGTTTAGCCGACTTTATGCACCGCCATCAGGACACCTGATTTTAGATAACACTTCAATTTTTACTTATGTCCTTTAGAAAACAACAGCCTCCAATTGAATCAATTATAGGATTAATAGTCGGTTTGGCATGGTTAATTTTAGCCAATTTACATACATAAAAATATGTAAAAGAATTGGTTTAACCAAAAGTTTTTAACCTTTATTTTAAGTTTTATGTACGATTTACACCTTGAAGCATTCGTCAGACAGATTGTTCCGCACCACCGCCGGAAGCCTAAGAATGTATCGTTTATACGAACTCTTTTAAAGCCAATTGATACTTTGTTTCAGCTATTTGCCTTGTACCGAAGAGATGCGTTTTTGGCTTCAACAGCCGCTGGCCAAGTTGCTGTATTAGAGTACAACTGTAATAGAATCGCTGAATTGCCTTCAGGCTATATCTATATAACTGAGAGTGCGATGAAAGATTTTGCGGTGCTTGTGCCGCCCTTTGTATCTCAGACAAAAATTGAGCAGATTAGTGAGTTTATAAGTAAATACAAGCTATCAGGAAAGACTTTTGAAATTGTAATGAACGTGTAAAAT